>PLHF01000131.1:37961-41030 GCA_003138855.1 Acidimicrobiaceae bacterium
ACGAATCGCCGACGTGAGCAGGCGCCTCCGCTTCGTGGTCGGCCCCGGGCCCAGCCGGCGCCTCATCGTCAGGGTGAACCTTGGCCCACTGGAGAGCGACCTCATAGACGGCCAAGAGTGCGCCGATTATCAGGAAGCTCCACCAGGAGATGCTGATGATGAGCAAGAGGACCCCGGCAACGACAGCCCCCGCCAGTTGGAGGCCATCCGCATGCGCCCTCACCCAGGCCACCGATCGGGCCCGTCGCTCGCCGCTCACCGCCTCGATGCCCCGACGCCAGGTCCGAACCACGCACCGGCGCAGGGTCACCGCCCACCGGTAGGGCCCGGTCAGCAAGGCCACCACCAAGATGACGAGTGCGATTGCCAGGAGCCAGCCGGTGAGGATGAAGAATCCGTGCAGCAGGTCCCCGAGCACCGTTTGAGCGACCTGGTGGTTGTTGGCGTCATTGGCCAGTGCACTCTGTTCGTGAATCACGACACGCCGCAGGACGATCAGTAGCAGCGAGCTGCCGACCAGGAACTGGACCAGGGTCCGGCGGCGGGAGACCGAGAGCCAGAGGGTGAACGCGATCAATGCCAGGGTGAGCAGTGGCAGGAGGATCGTCAGCCGGTCGAAGGCCTTGACCCCACGCTGTGCGACGGCGAGGTTGGTCGACCGCACCAGCGTGATCTGGCCGTAGTTGGAGGGCAACTGCACTCCGAGCGCTTTCGAAAGCTTGTCCACCGCCTCTTTGGGGGGCTCGGCCGAGGTGATGGTCGGCAGGGAGACGTTCCTGCCGGTGAGGCTGGAGGCCAGTCCGGATACCGACCCCAGGGCCTTGTTGATTACCGGGACAGTGTTGAGAACGATGTAGCCGTTCGCAGTGGAGATCGTCGAGGTCTTCTTGCCCCGCAGCACGGCGACGACCGTCTCATGGGTGGAGGTGAGGGTCTTGACCCAGATGGTCTGGAACCGGGCAGAGCCCAGCACCTTCGCCAGTTGACCCGAGACGTAACCCTCGGTAGCACCCGTGATCGGCCCGGCGGCGAAGCTGACCTTGGCCGGCAGTGCATTTCGCAGGCGCGTCTGGAGCTGCAGCTGGGTGAACAGCTGGTCCGTGGCTCGCGTGGCGACGGCAGTGTCCACGTCCGGGTGCTGGAAGACCGGGCCGACGGTGCCTACGAAAGTGTCGGTATTGAGCACGGTCCGGTGTGCCCACACCACGGTGGTGGACAGCACGACCAAGATGCAGGACAGGGCGACGAGGACGCCGACGACTGCTCGCCGGAACCGCCGCTTTCGGGGGGCCTTAAGCCTTTCGAGTTCCTGGGCCAGCGCATCCCGTTCCGCCTGGAGGCGTTCGACCTCCGCCGCTGCCGTGGCATCTTTGGTGGGCTCGGGCTCAGAACCGCGATGGGTGTCGCTCATCTGGTCTCGACCCTACGCCAGGTGGCGCCCATGCGGTGGCTTGGCGTGCCGTTCCGGAATGAAGCTAGCGGGAGCGTGAGGAGTCGTCCGCCCATTCCGGTGAGAGTCGAGGCAGGGGTCCGGAGGACTGTGGGTGTCGAAGATGTCATCCGGGTGTCCTGTTCAAGACTTTCGCGAAACAACCCGTGCCGGCAAGACTGGGTCTTGGCCTCTTCCCTCTCCACCCCCCAGGAGTCATCCAGAGCCTTGGCACCCACACGCTTCGAAGTGGCGCTCCTGCATCACCCGAGAACCACGATTGCTCGCTGGCGTTTGCGGCATGAGCGTGATCAGGGGTCGTCGTCAGGCCGCGCCCGCAACGCTGTCGAAGCGGAGATGGGTTCTCAGCCGGGATCGAGCGACGCGATCGAAATACTGGTGTACTTCACGTCCTTCACCACGTTGGATGATGGCCGAACCCCAACGAGAAGTGCCAGTCCAGAGGGCCAATTGGGGTTTTGGCGCCCTACACCACATCTGGCCACCAACCCGGCGCCGTCGGATCGGACCGACGGGAACCGGGCGATCGACATTCTGCAGAGTCCCTAGTGAAGGGCGTGGTCGCGTATTCGTACAGTACGGCCAGCAGGGTCCCCGGCGCGTCCTACGCAACCGGCGGTGGCGTACCCTCAGCACTGGCGAGCAGTGCCGGATCCCAGTCGCACACTGCGCACGCGTGGCGGAACGCAGAATGGGCAAACTCGAGTCCAACCGCTCGAGGGTTAGGGCTGTTGCAGACATCGTCCCAGTCAAGGATGTACTCGCCGAGCGCCGCATCCCAGTGGGCGGACGCTGGAGTAAGCGTCGCCTTCGCAAACGCTTCCGGCGCCGGGTGCGCGTAGGCATAAAACGCTGCCCTGCCGGATCTCGGATCGCCAGGCCACCAACCGATAGCCACCTCTTGCGCATCCATCGAATTACGCATGATGAAGTCATCCGCCGGCGGTGCGGCCGGGAGTCCGGAAAACAGACTCACCGCAAGGTCAAACGAACCCCACCACGCATTCACTGGTGTCGAGCGTCCTCGATAAGGAGCGCGGAACGCAGCGAGGACAAGTGCCGCATCGGTAGCGGCGACAAAGTAGGAGGCGACCTGCTCAGGGTCGTACCGTGCATGCTCCTCGTCCTCGTCGAGCGGAACGCTCCACGGAACCTCCTGCGGTCTTGGGTCGATGTGAACTGGGCCAACGAGGCCACTGATCGCGTCTAGAACCTCGCGGGTGACGTCGCCAACCGAACGATCAGGCATGAGTGCGACGCGTCGGACGCCCCTCTTGCTAGATTCCACGGCCACCTCGTGGTTGCGTAGATCGAGCACGACAACGAGCATCCCCGAGCCGTCCGGCGCTGGCAGCGGAGCAGTCTCCCAACCTCGCGCAGTCAGCCGCAGCGCCGCATGCTGGAGCTGCGGTTCGGCTGGCGCAAGCGCCACCGCGAGCTTACCGAGGACTTGGGTATGCGCATGCAGCGTGTCGCAAGTCTCGCTCCACTCCTCGTAGGACACTGCCGGCCACCGAGAGGACATACTCGGACGGTATCAACTCGACCTGAGAAAGCTCAACTGAACCGGCCAGATCGAACCTGGACATCACTTCCGCCCAGGCCCTCCAGTGTCTTAA
>PLHF01000136.1 GCA_003138855.1 Acidimicrobiaceae bacterium
TTCCCGTTCAAGTTCCCGTTCATCATCCAGTCGTCCCAGTTGCCGATGTGCCGCTCCATCCAACTCACCATGTCGTCGCACCAGCCCGGTGAAGCAGTGGTGGAGATAGAGGCCCGTGAGTCAGTGCCCATCCACTGTCGGCAGACAGAATCCATCGTCGTGGCACTGCCCCACATCATCGGCCCGGTCATTTGTCCGTTTTGGAGCTGCTGGCCCATCCAATCGGCCATTGTGGAACATGCCGCACTGGCCGAACTGGTCCCCAGGCTGGCAGCAGAGTTCCCCGACCACTCCTTGCAGACCCGCTGCACTGATGCCAGTTGTTGCTGGTCGGTTACACCGGAGCTGTCGCTACTGAAGAAGATGACCCCGACGACGACCAGTACGACAACCGCCAGGCCGATTGGAATGAGCCATATGGCGTGGCGTTTGACCGGCGATGTCCCGTCAGGTTTCTCTTTAAGAGTGTCGGTCACTTTCCCACGGTAAGGCCGTGGGCGTGGAAAGCATAGGGCCATAGGTCCCGCCTAGAGCGTCAACCGCCCCGAGTTCCCCTCTGCGTCTGGTTCCGGTAGCCCTGAGGTGTCCCCGATCGCTGCCGGTTACGCGTCGCAGAATCTCGGGCTGAAATTGCGGCTCGCTAACGATCGCGAGCACCGTTGTCGGCTCACCGCACCGGCGGGTGACTGCCTCGGTGAAGTGGACAAGAACTGGCCTATCGGCAGCCTGGCTGCGGGTTCACGGCGTGAAGCCATGTTTCGTACACCTCTCACGAGACATGGGGTAACTTAATGCTGAGGAACCCCAGGACCTTGGGGATGGCGGCGGAGGATCGCCCATGCCTCGGTGGCCGTTCCGTACCGCCGGGGTCAGGGCTTGGCCAGGGCGGGATTACTCGCGATCGTTGCTGCACCCGTGTAACAACTCTTCAGGGATGCACGTCGATACGAAAACTGCCCGGATCCGACATGAACGCTTCCTTGCAAGCTTCACAGCAGAAGTAGATCTTGTGATCCCCGTGGACAGCATGAGCAGTGGCTCTCGCCGGATCGACCGTCATCCCACAGACGGGATCGACGTGGGACGAGCTATGGCTCGAATCGACGACGGACACGGCGGGCGTGTGACTCATCTCGGTCGGACCGCCCATTGCCGCGTGGTCATGGGCTCCGGCCGCCACCGGAACCTTGGCGAACTTGGCCGGATCCGCCTCGAAACGGTGCCGGCAGTGGTCGGAGCAGAAGTAGACGGGGTGACTCTCGTCGATCACCGAGGCGGGCGCGTTGGCCGTCTGGACCTGCATTCCGCACACCGGGTCGAGCGCGTAGCCACTCCCTCCGCCGAGGCGCTCCCGGTTCCGATAGGTCCAGTAGAGGAGGCCGAACAGGGCCAGGAAGATGATGTTCAGGTAGGTGGTGTAGTTCCACTGGAAGTGGGCCGGGGCGACCGTTGTCGGGCGGGTCGTGGGAATGGCGCCCAAGGCCCCGAAGATCCCCTCGGTGATCAGGCCGGCCGTCGCCATCACTGCCCAGAACAGGGCCAGCATGCGGAGGGTGAGCTTCGTCCCGTAGTACCGGCGGTAGATGAGGAGCAGGGGGAAGGCGATCAGGTCGGCGAAGATGAACGAGATCACCCCGCCGAAGGAGATCCCGCCATGCCAGAGAGCTGCGGCCAGGGGTACGTTTCCGATCGAGCAGACGAAGCTGATGATGGCGATGAACGGTCCGACGATCACGTTCTCGAGGCTGGTCCAGAAGCCGTGGCCGTGGAGGAACACCACGTTCCAGACATGGGTGGGGACCAGCACGGCCAGGAAGCCGGCGATGGTGTACCCGATCATCAGTTCCCGGCGCAGCATGGTGAGGTCGGCCATCGTGTAGGTGGCGGCGTTGGCCCATCCGCCCTTGCTGCGCAGCTTGGTACCCCATGGCTCGCTTTGAAGGGTGGTGTTCTCCTCAGGCCCGTGCTGGTGGCCGTCGGCGGACTCCACCTCCAGGCGCACCCGGGCCTGGGCGATCATCCGGCCCCGGAACCACAGGCCACCGAGGACAGTCAGGAGCACGATCATGATGGCCCCACCCACGAACTCGGCAGCTGCGAACTGCCAGCCCATCAGCACGATGAGCACGATGCCGAGCTCGAGGACCAGGTTGGTCGAGGCGAACATGAAGACCATCGAGGCCACGAAGTCGGCACCCTTGACGAACAGCGACTTCGACATGGCCGAGGCCGCATAGGAACAGGACGAGGAAACCATGCCGTACCCGCTGGCCCGGGCGATCGACGCCGGGCCGTGGTCGCCCATCTTCTGTTGCATCGACTCCCGGCTAACGAACGCCTGGACAGCGCCGGAGAGCCCAAACCCGAGGATCAGCGGCCACAGGGTCTCCCAGAACATGAAGAAGCCCTCGCGCAGGCTGCGCCCGATGGAGTCGAGGACCGGGATGCCGGCAAGCAAGGCTCCGCTCACGAGCGCACCAAGCGGGCGATAGCGGCCGATGCCTCGGTGAGCTTTGCCTCGGCCTCGTCTCCTCCGACCTTGACCGCGTCGGACACGCAGTGGGCCAGGTGCTCGTCAAGGAGCAAGAGGGCGACGGACTGCAGCGCCCGGGTGGCGGCGGACACTTGCTCTAGGATGTCGATGCAGTAGCGCTCGTCCTCGACCATGCGCTGGAGACCCCGGACCTGGCCTTCGATCCGCCGCAGTCGCTTCAGGACCAGTTCCTTGTCGTCGCTGTAGCCCGGTCGCATGCCTTCACTCATACCCATACCCCCTAGGTGTATCTACACAGGCTACCAGGACCGACACGAGGGCGCTCCTCTGGCGGGTGCACGCCTTGAAGCCGTTTTTCGTGCCCCGCGCAGGAACCCTGGTGCAACTGATTGCTGAGGAATCTCAGGACCGAGGGGATGGTGGTGGAGGATGGACCACGCCTCAGCGGCTCATGCGAATCGCTCGGATCAACGTTTCATCACCCTCGGCACTGGCTCCCGCGAGAGTTGCATTTGCCTGGAACGAATCAGGCACCTCGGGGATGCAAGTCGTCTGGTCGTTCGGGTGTCAACCGACAGGGTTACGCATGCGTGGGAGCAAGCGCTTGGCCTCTCGCTGGGCATCCAGGAGCGACTGCATCTGACTGAGGGCTGCGGCATCATCGGATACCCGATTGTGTCGCTCCTCGGGATCGACGGTGAGGTTGTGCAGTTCGAAGAGCGGTTCTGCCGGTGCGCCGAGGAAAGGGTTCTTCGGGATGCCGTGCTCTGCATTCCAGTCATCGAGGCGCTCGTAGTAGTGGTTCAGCTTCCACAGCTCGTCCGACCCGTCCGTTCCGGCAGGGAGAGACGTGATCACGGACTCGACCTTGGACGGGTAGGGAACCGGTTCGTAGCTCTTGCCGGTCAGGATGTTCTGCTCGGAGATCCCACGGGAGACATCGTCCTCAGTCATGAAGTAGAGGGGCGATGCCACAGATGCAGCCTCGGCCTTGCCGGTGACGATGCCGCTCAGGTCTCGACCGGGCAGTGCCTGGGCCTCGTCGTGGTGTTCGGCCACCCCGGCTGCCGCACGCTCGACGTCGATACCAGCCAGTCCCATCAGCGTGGGGATGAGGTCGACGTGGCTCGTCGGCGTCGTGATGCCGCCCGGCGTGGCCGCCACGCCCGGGCCCTTCACCAAGAGGGGCACCCGGACCGACTCGTCATACGCGTTGTACCACTTCTGCTGCATGCCCCCATGGGCGCCGAGCATGTCCCCGTGGTCGGAGGTGAAGGCGATGATCGTGTCGTCGGCCATGCCGGACGCCTCCAGGGCTTCCAAGATGCGGCCGATGGCCTTGTCGACGATCTTGTGGAGGTAGTAGTAGAGGCGGCGATAGGCCAGGTCGGGGGACTGCTCGTAGGTCATCTCGACCCATGCCGAAGTGAATCGCTGCTGGCAGCCCGGGCGGCCATCGAAGGAGTCTGCCTGGGACGGGGCCTCGGGAATCTCGGGCACCGAGTCGTCGGGGGCACCGAACTTCCAGAGCTGGTCCCACATCATCCCGTAGGTGGTGATGTCGTGCGGGTTGAGGAACGAGGCCACGGCCAGCCACGGTCCGTCGTCCCGTGCCTCGGCGAGGTCGCCGAACAACTCGACCACCTGTTCGGCGAAGACCCCGTCACGGATGGTGCCGGACTCGGCCCGGTTGGCACCGTGGGGCTCGCGCCCGATCCACCCGGAGAACCCGAAGGGGTCGAGCCGGTCGGCCTTCTTGTACGCCTCGACCGCCTCGGGGAATACCTTGCCGTCGCCATCGGAGGCCATGAGGCCCTCGTGGGTACCGGGGATGGGAAGCGCGGCATTGGAGATGTGCCACTTGCCCCGGTAGTGGGTCTTGTAGCCCCCGGCCCGGAACCAGTCGCCGAGGGTCGGCACGGAGTCCGGGTCGAGCCACCCCATGTCGGGGTCCGTGTCCTTCTTGGCCATGCCGTCGGTCTGGGAGGCGCCGTGCAGGGAGGGGTACTGGCCCGTGAACAGCGTGGCCCGGCTGGGCAGGCAGGCCGTCGACCCGGCGTAGTGGCGGTGGAACTCCAGCGCTCCATCCCGGATCGACTCTCTGGCCGTCAGTTGGTCCTTCCGAAACGCCTTGACGGCGTCCACCTCGTAGGGCGGCGGATAGCGCTCCTCGTCGGTCATGATCAGCAGGACGTTGGGCTTGGCCATGCGGGGAACCGTAGGCGGTGACGGCCCACTTCGCTCCTCGCCCTGCGGGTATCCCCGATCACCGGGTCGGTGGGACATGCCAACCAATTTTGATCGACAATGCTGCCGCAGATTCTCAGAGCAACTGCGGGTGCGGGTGCGTTCTCAGTTCGAGGCCCCCCGCATGACGGCCCGTCTCGAATTCCAGGACATGACTGACCATCGAGACTTGGCTGAGAGCAAGGAGCCCATCGAGCTGGCAGAGCCGACGGAGAACGCTGAGAGAACAGATCCGATTGACCCGATCGAGAGCGCCGAGCCAATCGATCCGATCGACAGGATTGAGTTCTTCGATCCGATCGACAGGAAGGAGTTCTCCGACCACAGCGACCACTTGGAACTTCTGGCAAGAGACTCCATGACACATTCTGCCCGCTGAATCGCAGAGAGCCAAGTGCCCTAACTCCTGCTCCACAACGCCGGCTACGCGCCGCAATATCTCGGGCTCAGCCGACGGCACGCTTGCTACCGCCAGCACCCCGGCCGGGTCACCACACCTGTAGGTGACTGCCCGAGTGAACCGGAGTAGAACTGGCCCATTGGCACCCTGAACTGCGGTTTCACGCCTCGAAGTCGTGTTTCGTGCCCCGTGCAGGAACCCCGGTGTAACTGATTGCTGAGCAACCTGAGGAATGCCCGTACCGATGCCTCAGATTCCGTGCGTGCGCCCGTTGCAGGCGGGACCACCAGTCGAACTCGGGCTGAGGGATTGGCAAGCCGCCGAGATCGGTGACCAATACACAGCCCACGTGTGCGGTGGGCATCGTCGAGACCATGAACCGTGGCGACCTCCGTGTCGACGAGACTGAGCTCGTGAGAACACCAATCAACTGGATTCTCTCTCGCCGATTCATATGTGCGGTTCGCCGCCACCCGACCGAAGTCAGGTTGACTCGATACGGGGACAGTTCGACCAGACCGATGGGTACGGTCTCGCGTTGCCTGTGCGGTCGTAGCTCAACACTTACACCGCCGTAGGAAGGCATGTGATGACCAGATCGACGGCCATTGAGCCAGTTGGAAACCGTGCCCAATTGGGGGACCTCAGTCCGTCAGTCCTGAGGGCAACCAGCCAGATCCTGTCCTATAAAATGTCCTACAAACAGCGCCGTTAGCTGCCGTTTCTCGATCACCCATCGTCACAGGTCAGAACGTTGCGCATCGTCCGATGTCTGGCAGATCGTATGCTTGGGACGAACTGATAACGCTGGGGTCTGGGCCGTGGCTTACGGAGCCATGGGCTGCATCCCCAGCAACCTCGGGACCGTGGGGATGGCGGCGGAGGATGGCCCATGTCTCGACAGACAGTTCGTGTACTTGGAATCAACAGTTGATGCCAAATGCCAGATCTCGTGGCTCACCCGTGCAACAACGCGTGGGTGTACCTCCGGCACATCTTCTGCAGCGCATCATGAGCAATTCATCGAAAAACGGAGCGCCGATCCTGGCGCGAGGGGATGACGCCCCGGGGTTGGTCCGGCACATTCGTTCTGTGCTGCCCTCGTACCAAGCGGGGTCGGTGCTTGAGAGATATCGATCGGGCGGCGTGCCGACCCCAGAGGCCCGCGCCCTGTAGCCGGCAGTTCCGAGCGGTATGACCCTTCAGCTGTCGAGTCGGGTACGGCAGGATAAGGGTCGGCCTGCTAGGGGTCAACCCGGTGGAGAGTCAGGTGTTGATACCGGAAGGTCGAGCTGGAGAGGCGAACCATGGTCGCAATTCGATACCGAGAGCGCCGGTCGCGCCGAATATAACGTGAGAGGTGCTGGCGGGCGGTGTTACCGCAGTGCCTCGAACCCGGGTGCCCACTTGCTCGGCACGAACTCAATCACCTCGTGCTCAGCGACGCCCTCTCGGACAAACGGATCTTCTGCGACTGTCGCGTTGATCTCCCCGACGCTTTCCGCGTGGGCGATGATCACACCGCCGATGCGCGGTTCGCGCCGTCCGGAGACGATGAACCGGCCAGCATCGTAGTTGCGCTCGAGGTAGGCGTTGTGGTCGTCGACTAGGCGATCAATCTCGTCGAGCGGCCTCACATATGTCAACAGGATCAGGAACATCGCCATTTTCCTTAGGTATCCCTCAGCGTACCCGATACGGGGCGGTCACAACCCAGCGCCGGGTGAGCGATAGCGAAGTCAGTTTGCGTCAAGGCACCTCTTTCAAGGCGGGACCGAGATACTCGAATCCTGGCCGAACCACTCACCCCCCGCACCCCTCCCGGCATCATTTCTTGGCGAGGTTGCCCATGGGCCGGCGAAGAAAGGTAGGGGACGTTGCAGCGAAGTTGATTCGAGCTGGCCATGCCGCCGATCGCCGGCGCTGCCGTGGCCCCAACTTACATTCGGGACTCGGACGGCCTCCATGCGGACGGCTAGCGACTCGATGGTGTACTTCCGGACGGATTCCACCGTACCCCTCAGGGAGGAGGCGACGAAACCTTCCCAAGGGTGACGACTGCGACAGCCATCTTCCGTACCGTTGGTCCTACACCGACACCTTCGAAAAGGAGAACCACCAATGCGCCGCACAATGGTTGTCACAATTTCCCTCACAATCGTCACCCTGGCCACTTTGTTCGGAGCCAAAGCAGTGGCGGCGTCTCCATCACACAGCAGCAAGGCCGATGCCCAGGACGCCTTGATCCGCAACTGCACCGACTACTACAACCAACGGGCATGGACCTACCTTCAAGCACACTGCTACGACACCAAGTCCTTCATTGACCACACCCACTGACCGGTCAGACTGCCATTGATCCGGCGAAGGCGGGAGAATGACCGCAATGGAGTCCAACGGCACCGAACACGAGGCTTCCGGCTCGAAGCTCGATGCGATTGACGACCTGAAGACCCTTCCCGTCGCCGAGGTTGAGAAGCGGCTCGGCTCGTCCCCGGATGGCCTCACCCAGGTCGAGGCGGAGAAACGCCTGACGCAGTACGGCCCGAACGAGATCGTGGAGAAGAAGGTCAACCCGCTGCTGAAGTTCCTCACCTACTTCTGGGGGCCCATCCCCTGGATGATCGAGGCGGCAGTGATCCTGTCCGGAGTGCTCAAGCACTGGCCCGACTTCTTCATCATCCTCGTCCTGCTCCTGGCTAACGCCGGGATCGGATTCTGGGAAGAGCGCCAGGCGGGCAAGGCCATCGCCGCCCTGAAGGCCGAGCTGGCGATCAAGGCCCGCGTCAAGCGGGACGGCGAGTGGGTCACTCCACCATCGCGTGAGCTCGTACCTGGAGACGTCATCCGCCTGCGCCTGGGTGACATCGTGCCGGCAGACGCACGCCTCCTGGACGGCGACCCGATCGAAGTGGATCAGTCGGCACTGACCGGGGAATCGCTGCCCGCCAGCCGGAAGACCGGCGACGCCGTGTTCTCCGCCTCCATCATCCGCCAGGGCGAGATCGGCGCACTCGTCTATGCGACGGGTGCGGACACGTACTTCGGGCAGACCGCGGAGCTCGTGCAGGAAGCCCAGACCGTCAGCCACTTCCAACGGGCCGTCCTCAAGATCGGCACGTTCCTGATCATCCTGGCGGTGGCCATGGTCGTGGTGATCATCGTCGTATCCACCATCCGCGGAGACGCCTTCTTCACCACCCTGCAGTTCGCCCTCGTCCTCACCGTGGCCGCCATTCCCGTGGCGATGCCGACGGTGCTGTCGGTGACGATGGCCGTCGGTGCCCGGGTACTCGCCTCGAAGAAGGCCATCGTCAGCCGGTTGGTGGCCATCGAGGAGCTGGCCGGCGTGGACGTGCTCTGCACGGACAAGACCGGGACCTTGACCCAGAACAAGCTGACCCTGGGCGATCCCTATACCGTCGGCACGCTCACGGCCGGACAGGTGATCCTCGACGCATCCCTGGCCTCACGGGCCGATGACGCCGACGCCATCGATCTGGCGGTGCTCGGGGGCCTGACGGATGATCAGTCGTTGGACGACTACCACGTGGTCCAGTTCCAGCCGTTCGATGCGGTGCGCAAGTGCACGGAGGCCACCGTCACCGCCACCGACGGCTCCTCGTTCAAGGTGACGAAAGGTGCGCCCCAGGTGATCCTGGAGTTGTCGGCCAATGCATCGCAGGTGAAGACCGACGTCGACGCTGCGGTTGACGGATTCGCGGCACGAGGCTTCCGTTCGTTGGGTGTGGCCCGGGCCGAAGGGGACGGTCTGTGGAACTTCGTCGGGGTGCTGCCGCTGTTCGATCCACCGCGGGAGGACGCCAAGGCGACCATCGCCACCGCCTTCCAGATGGGCGTGGACGTGAAGATGGTCACCGGTGATGCCCTGGCCATCGCCCGGGAGACGGCCAAGACACTCGGGATGGGCACGGACATCCTCGACGCCGCCGGACTGGGCGACGTCAAGCGCGAAGAGACCGCGGCGACGGCCGAGTCCATTGACCAAGCCGATGGGTTCGCCCAAGTCTTCCCGGAACACAAGTTCCACATCGTCGACGTCCTCCAGAAGCGAGGCCACATCGTCGGCATGACGGGCGACGGAGTGAACGATGCCCCGGCACTGAAGAAGGCCGACTGCGGCATCGCCGTCTCGGATGCCACGGATGCGGCGCGGGCAGCGGCATCCATCGTGCTGACCACTCCCGGGCTCTCGGTGATCATCGACGCGATCAAGGAGAGCCGGAGGATCTTCCAGCGGATGAACAGCTACGCGATCTATCGCATTGCGGAGACCCTCCGCGTGCTGCTGTTCGTGTCGGCCGTGATCCTGATCTTCAACTTCTTCCCGGTCACGGCGATCCAGATCGTGATGCTGGCACTGCTCAACGACGGCGCCATCCTGTCCATCGCCTACGACAACGTGCGCTACCGGGAGCAGCCCGAGGCGTGGAACATGCGCCTCGTGCTGGGGATCGCCACCGTGCTCGGCATCGTCGGTCCGTTCGCCGCCTTCGGCATGTTCTACCTGGGCGACAAGGTGTTCCACCTCGACCATGCGCACCTGCAGACCCTGATGTACCTGACGCTCTCGGTCGCCGGACACCTGACCATCTTCCTCGCACGCACGCGTGGTCCGTTCTGGTCGATACGGCCCGCTCGGATCCTGCTGTTGGCCGTGCTCGGCACGCAGGCGCTGGCGACCCTGATCGCCGTGTACGGGGTCTTCATGACACCCCTCGGTTTGGGGTATGCAGCCTTGGTCTGGGGCTATGCGCTGGTGTGGTTCCTCCTCACCGACCGGGTGAAGCTGGTCGCTTACCGGATTCTCGATCCGGTCACGATCGAGACACCGTCCGATGTGGCGCCGCCGATCGCCGAAGTCAGTCGGTGAGCAGCACAAACGGCAGGGACGTAGAAGATGGCGAACCGGCGGCAGACTCGAAACGGAAGGCGGACATCGGACTGGTTGCCGCCCTGAGTATCGGGGTGGGCGGAATGATCGGTGCCGGGATCTTCTCCATCCTCGGAGTGGTGACACGTGTCTCAGGCTCCGCTCTACCTCTGTCCTTCGCCATCGGAGGGGCGGTCGCGGGACTCGCCGCCTACAGTTACGTCGCCCTCGGGAAGACGTTCCCCAGTGTCGGGGGCGCCGTCACGTTCCTGGTTCGTGGCTATGGCGAGGGCGTGGCCTCCGGCTCGCTCAACCTCTTCCAGTACTTCGCCTACATCATCACAATTGCGCTGTACGCCACTGGGTTTGCCGCCTACGCGGTGACGTTCATCCATCTCCCGTCCAAGGTATGGGCCGTAGGCGTCGTGCTCGCCTTCACGGCGATCAATTTCCTCGGTAGCCGGCTCATGGGCCGAGCGGAATCCGTGATCGTGATCATCAAAGTGGTCATTCTTATCGTCTTCGTCGTCGCAGCCTTCGTGGCGCTCAACGGGAAGGGGGTCGCTCGGCTGTCGCCGGACTCCTGGCCTGGTCCCCTGGCGATCTTCACCGGAGCCGGGGTGCTGTTCGTCGGCTACGAGGGCTTCGGCCTGATCACGAATGCCGCAGCCAACATGGCCAGGCCGAAGCAGGAGCTACCACGCGCGATCTACGGCAGCGTGGCCATTGTGGTCGTGATCTATCTGCTTGTGGCGATCGGCGTGGTGACCAACGTGCCGCTCAACATCCTCAGCGGACTCGGCAACTCCGCCCTGGCGGTCGCGGCCAAGCCATCCCTGGGCCAGGTGGGATTCAGGTTGGTTGCCATCGCTGCCCTGCTCTCCACCGCATCAGCCGTCAACGCCACGTTGTTCGGGTCCACGAACATTGCGTATCAGATTGCCAAGAACGGAGGACTTCCCCCGGCGTTTGACCGCAAGCTCTGGGGTCGAGACGTCGAAGGACTGTTCATCACGTCTGGCGTGGTGCTCGGGTTCGTCCTGCTCTTTCCCTTGAGCGCCGTGGCCTCTATGGGGAGCGCAGCCTTTCTTCTGGTGTACTCGGCGGTCAACATCGGTCACCTGAGGATCCGAAGGCAGACGGGAGCAAATGTGTGGTTGGTGGTGGCTTCGGCAGTCACATGTCTTTCCCTCTTCGTCGTCCTCGTCTACGACATGATCGTCACCGCACCGACATCAGCGATTGCTCTCGGCATCACGTTGGCCGGGAGCGTCGTGTTCGAGATCGTGTACCGCAGAAGGACCGGGCGAACGTTCCGGAACATCCTGGCCCAGACCGAACCGGTACCGGCGGGCCCTTCCCCTGCGGCTGAATGAGCATCATCGTGGCTGCGATACATCGGGTCGGACTTGCCTTCAGTCCGCGTGGCGTCCCGGATTGGCGTTGGCTCCTCCTGCCGTGCGGGCCGCGTTCACGGGGATCACGAATCTGTGCGTAGTTCTATCCGTCGACCCGACGGGCAGTCGGTCCACAACGTATCTGTGCCCGAATGTTGTCGGCGTTTCGCTCTGTGGCAGCAGGAGGTCGACAAGGATGCCGCATCGGGGAGTGGCAAGAGTCAACCGACGATCGGTGGGCGTAAGGCATTCCCCGGTCGCTCGCTTCTTCAGTCGCCAACCCGAGCCGGCACCAGGGCACGCTCGTCGCCCAGGATCCCTTTGCCACATCGAAGGCTGTCATCGATCATCTCTCGCCCGGCCCCCTGGATGCCGGTGTCACGGAATCCCCGCGCCAACATCGATCGAGCCTGGCGGCTCTTAACCGTGGTCCTCACGAGGTCTGTGTCCGCCTGGATCGGAAGCACGACCAGCAGCGATCCGGCGGACGACGTCGATGTCGGAGGACTGGCCGATCAGGAGCAGTTCATCACCGGCCTCCAGCACGGTGCTCCCGTCGGGAACAACGAGGTCCTGCCGTCTCTGAATGGTGGTCACAATGACGCTGATCGGGAAACCTGAGTGACGGAGCGTCCGACCGACCAGGGGTGAGTCGGATTCGATGCGCACTCTGTCGGTGCCACCGGGCTCGCCAACGGCGTTCACCTGCTGGAGGCTCGCCAGTAGGCCCAATCGATACCCTCGGACAACATCGGAAATGGCAACCGTGCCGAGCACCTTGCGTTCGGCGTCGAGGACCGTAACCCAATGTTCGGCTGATGTTGTCAGGGCGTCGAGGGCAACATCGAGGTGCGCTTGCCCGGCCACTGTTGGCGCCGAGACGTCGACCACGGACTCGAGAACCCGATCACTCCCTTGTTCGAGCGCTCTGAGATCGGCGAGGGCCACCGATCCCTCGAACCGCCCCTGGTCGTCGATCACCGGAGCACCGGTGACGCCAGCCTGTTCGATCTGATGGCGAGCAGCGCGCACGGTGGTGCCACCAGTGACCACCACACGCGGCGTTGCCATGGCTTGGCCAACAGACACGATGGACAGGATGGGCATGCCGGTCAACAGTCGTTGAGCCGGTGCATCGGCCCGGTTCTTGAGCTGGCTGCGGTAAATGGTGTCGTCACCTCGTCTGACGATGAACCATGCCAATCCGACGGCGATCATCGCCGGCGCCAAGATCGAGAGGCTTCCGGTCATCTCCGCCACCATCAGCATGACGGCCAGTGGCGCTCGGGAGATGCTCCCGAAGCAGCACATCATGCCCACGATCACGAAGGGCGCCGGGTTATGTCCCATCGAAGGGACGATCGGCTCGAACAGCCGCCAGACGGAGGCGCCGATGAAGGCACCGATGACCATGCCCGGCCCGAAGATGCCGCCTGAGCCTCCCGAACCGATGGAGAGCCCGGTGGCCAGGATGCGAGCGAACGGCAAGATGAGGACGATCCACAGGGGGAGGGTCAGGAGTTGGTGGCCCAGGCCCTGTTGTATCCACCCGTACCCGGTGCCGAGGACCTCCGGGATCGCTAGGCCGATACAGCCCACGATCACCCCGCCGATGGCCGGCTTGCTCCAGCGTGGGAGGTGGAGTCGGCCGAAGATGTCCGAGATCCCGTAGAAGCCCTTGGCGTAGAGCAATCCGACGAATCCACCCAGAATGCCGATCAGGGCGAACCAGAGTAGGTGGGACGGATTTGTGAAGTGGTAGCTGGCGTTGAAGCCGAACAGTGGTGTGTATCCCACGGCCGCACCGAAGATGACATATCCGAGGATGGAGGCGACAAAACTCGGAAGGAGCGCCTCGGCATCGAAGTCGTCCCGATACAGGATCTCGGTGGCCAGCACCGCGCCCCCGAGCGGAGCCCCGAAGATGGCGCCGATCCCCGATCCGATCCCGGCCATCACCGCGATGCGTGCGTCAGCTGGGCTCAGGTCCAGCTCCCTGGCCAGCAGCGACGCAAAGCCGGCGCTGATCTGGCCCGTCGGACCCTCTCGGCCACCGGAGCCACCCGATCCGATGGTGAGCGCCGAGGCAACGATCTTGACGATGACCGCTCGGAAGCGGATTCCCCTGGGATTGTGGTGGACGGCAGAGATGGCAGCATCAGTCCCATGGCCTTGAGCCTCCGGAGCGAACCGAAAGACGAGGATCGCTCCGAGCAACGCACCGAACCCGACCACCAGGGGCAATGCCCAAGGTCGGGAGAACGAAGCCGAGGCTGCGTGTCCGCCTTCACCCACGGGTGTCGGCACGTGGTAGCCGGCGAGCACGCCGAGGAAGAAGTGCGTACAGGCGAGAAGCGCCTCATAGAAGACGATGGCCCCCACCCCGGCCATCGTCCCGATGAGAACGCCGAGCACCAGCCACTTCTGCAAGTACGACGTGCCAGAGAGCCAACGTGACGCTCTGGCCATGACTGCCCGCCATGAGGTTCGACGAAAGAGGGTCATGGACTGAGGGCAAACATCTAGAGGTCCCAACCCGCTGACCAGTCCTGCTCGGGAACCTCGCCGGCAGCCGAGGCGAGACGTTGCAGGGAGTCGACCAGTGCTGTCTGCTGTTCCCTGGGAATTGCCTTCAGGAGATCGGTGATCTCCGCCCGTCGTCGCTCCGTGACCGCATCGACCAGCACCTGGCCTTTCTCGCTCAGACTCAATCGGATCAGTCGTCGGTCACCACGCTCGTGGCGGCGCTGCACGAGCCCCTTCCGGATCAGTCGATCGCACATTCGGGTCGCGGTCGGTGGGGTCACGTCGATCGCTTCGGCCAGGGTGGCCAGGCTCTGAGGCCCACGGGATGCCAGCACGACAAGGGTGCGGTACTGGGTGAGCGTCACCTCCTCGGCCACGTCACCTAGCGAACGTGCCGCCACGGCGACGAGCACCCGACTGGCGTTCAACACCGCATCGACGACGGAGTCCCGGCTGACCTTGGGTGTCATCACTTGAGCACGCATATGCTAATGATTGTAGTAGCTAATGATCTCACATTCGACATGACCGGCCGAGAACCTGAGTGCTTTCGCGAGCGCGGCCTGTTTCCCGATCTCGCGGGCACAACTGGTCGGCCTGTCGACAGTTGAACGGAGTCCGACAGTCATGCCGCTGTGAGTCCGAGAAGATGGAGACAACCGCCGGCGCCCCCAGTGGGTTCTGTCAGTGGCAGTTTGCAGTCGGCCAACACTCGTCGGTCAGTAACGCTGCCAGAGCTGTCGATGTTATGTGACACGAGCACGTGCCGGTCACGACGTGAGTCGGGTGGAAATGCAAGGGGTTGCTACAGTCACCCATGGGTGGAGAGCACTCAAGAACGTTGC
>PLHF01000095.1:0-33844 GCA_003138855.1 Acidimicrobiaceae bacterium
CGCTCCTTCATCACATCAGGGACATTCAGCTCCGCTCGCCTGGATCGGTCGAGATGCCTTCGTCCCGTCTGGGCGAGGAGCGTGTTCTGCCCAGCAAGCATCAAGATGGTGCTGTGAAACCACCTGGACGGAGCGCGAGTGCAAGTGCGACTGCGCTCGTGACCGGCGTCGGGCACCGGATTGGAGTCGGCGCCGCCGTGGCCGAACGTCTAGCCCAGGACGGCTTCGATGTTGCGTTCACCTGCTGGGCTCCCTACGACGAACGGATGCCCTGGGGCTCCGATCAGAGCACTGTTGATCAACTGACGGCCGGCATCAGCGGCGCCGGTGCTCGCTGCGTTACCGTCGCGGTAGACCTCGAGGACCCGGCGTCAGTCCCGACGTTGGTCATGTCGGGCCATGGAAGGAACGGCGAAGTCCCGCGAAGTATGGACGAGGCCAGGAACATTGTTGCTGGTCAGGATCACCATTGAACGACATTGCACAGCGCCGGGGCACTCCAGATCACTCTCAATCAATGCAGGTGCGAATAGTTGGGCGGCGGAGACGCTTCTTGCCAGACCGAAAGGCGCCGGTAGGTCAAAACCGTCACGGGCGCCCTGTAACGCTTCCCGAGGCCGCCCATCCACTGCCGACGACGACTCATCCGCTACCGATATGGGAGCATTATCTCCTATGGATTCATTCGAACGACGGCGACCTCGCCGCACCGCCCTCATCGTTCTCGGCACTGTGGCGACCGTTGTAGCGATCCTGCTCATCGCCTACATCACCATGAGCGACGGCGTTGACTACGTCCATGGATTCGGGAAAGCCTGCCTCGTCGTACACCACGGGTGGCACTTCCACATGCAATGCGGCGCAGTCAGCCCGCCCAGCCCCTGACCTCGGATCCGAGATGGCACCATTCTGTTCCAGGGACATTGCCGCACCGTCCCATGCGCCAGGCTGAACTCGCCCGGGCGCATCCAGGTCGTCCCTCCCCCGATCACCGCCACCGGCGACGCGCCGTGGTGGGGGCGCGGAACGGTGGCTCTTCGATCAGCCCCCCCGGGGGCAACGGCAGGCCGGCGACCGAATGGATCCGGGTCGCCTCCAGCGCCGTGCATTGATCGAGGCCGGGGAGCAGGCCGGGCAGCCGGTTGGCCAGCACCACCGTCCCCGGAACTCCCCGCAACGAACCGTCGAGGCCCAGTTCCCCCGGAAGGCCATGCCCGCCACCGACCGAGAACGGAGCACGCTCGAGGCACCGTGGGCACCCTACGGCAGGAGTGTCACACCGGAGGTAGGCAGCCCGGAGGAGGGGTGCCTAGTGACCCTCGAAGCGCGGCTGGCGCTTCTGGATGAACGCGGCGATGGCTTCGGCGGTGTCGGCCGTGCCGAAGTTGACCGCCTGGGACCGTGACTCCTCCTCAAGGGCCTGGTCCATCGAGAGGCCGAAGGAGTTGTTGAGCATCGTCTTGGTCATCGACAGCGCCAACGGGGGGCCATCGGCCAGGCGCCTCGCCCACTCGCCGACGAACGCATCCAGCTCGGCGGCCGGTACGACACGGTTGACCACGCCGAACTCGGCTGCCTGTGCGGCATCGATGATGTCGGCGAAGAAGGCGAGCTCCTTGGCGCGATGGAGGCCGATCAATCGGGGAAGGAGCCACGAGGCACCGAAGTCGACCGACAACCCCCGCTTCGAGAAGATCTGCGAGAACCGTGCCGTGTCTGCGGCGACCACCAGGTCGCATCCGAGGGCCATGCTCATGCCTGCCCCGGCCGCCACCCCGCCCACTTTGGCGATGGTGGGCTTGGGGATCCGGTGCAGCCGCAGGGCGACATCGGCGAGAGCCCGCATCTGGGCCAGGTAGGGATCCCCTGGGCGTCCCGCGACGTCGGCCGGGTCGCCGAGGTCGGCGCCGGAGCAGAATGCATCCCCCGCACCGGTCAGGACCATCACCCGATCGTGGCGATCGGCGGCCACGTCCTCGAACGTCGCCATCAGCTCGCGCCACATCGTCCCGTTGGCTGCGTTCTTGCGGGCCGGGCGGTTCATGGTGACCGTGACCACGCCGTCGCCGCGTTCCACGATCAGGGTCTCGAGCTCGGTTGGCATTTTTGGAGCCTACTGGGGCTGGATCCTCGCGTTCCGCGAGGCGAGGCTGTCTCCGAGCCACTGGCTTGTGAGCACCCTCGGAAGCGCCGGTCCCCGACGGCCCGCGCTCAGAACGCGTTTTCGATGACCTCGACATGGCCGGCGGTGATCGAGACCACGTCGAACCGGACCTCGACCCGGGACCTGCCCGATGCCGGGGTCAACTCGGACAGCCACCGGGACGCCAGGCGGCGGATCCGGCGCTGCTTGGCGGCGAGCACCGACTCGGCCCCCGTTCCGAACCGGTCGCTCGAACGGGTCTTGACCTCGCAGAAGGCCACCGTCCTCCCACGGCGCACGATGAGGTCCACCTCACCCTCCCGCCGGCGCCAGTTCCGCTCGAGGACGTCGTACCCCTGGCCCTCGTACCACCGAGCCGCCGACTCCTCACCGTCGGCACCCAGGACCCGGCGTGGATCCGGACCGTCCCCCCCGGTTGGCGAGGAGCGTCCGGGTACGTCTCCGCTCAAAGATCCTTCTCGGGGAGCCGCTCGATGTTCACGTCGCGGAACGTCAGGATCCGCACCGAGGGGACGAAGCGGGCAGGCCGGTACATGTCCCAGACCCATGCGTCCTGGAGATTGACCTCGACACAGGCGGGCGAGGTCTCGGAGCGCACCGTGACATCGACCTTGTTGGCCAGATAGAAGCGCCGTTCCGTCTCCACCACGTAGGCGAACAGGGGGACCACCGCCCGGTACTCGTGGACCAGGGCCAGCTCGATCTCCGACTCGTACCGTTCGAGATCTTCCTCGCTCATGACCGGGCGCACCACGGGAGCAGGGCGCGGTCCACGGGCACGGGCAGAGCGGGTGTGGCTACGCCGTGCCCTCGCGGTGTGGTGACGATCAGCACGGCGGGTGCGGGAGGCCGACCATCCCGGTCAGGCGCGGGCAGTCCGCCGCTCCTTGATCTTCGCTGCCTTTCCGTGGCGGTCACGCAGGTAGTACAGCTTTGCCCGGCGGACATCGCCCAAGGAGACGACCTCGGTGTGGTCGATCACCGGGGAGTGCACCGGGAAGGTGCGCTCCACGCCCACCCCGAAGCTCACCTTGCGCACCGTGAAGGTCTCGCGCACGCCGGTGCCCTGGCGCCGCAGCACTGCGCCCTGGAAGACCTGCACCCGCTCGCGGGTGCCCTCCACCACACGCACGTGTACCTTGACGGTGTCGCCCGGCCGGAAATCGGGGATGTCGTCACGCAAGCTGTCGCGGTCGATGATGTCGGTCGGGTTCATGGGGCGCGTCTCTCCACAGATTGTTCGAACTCCCCCGCCGGGTGCCCGCCCGACAGTCCCCACCGGGGAGTCCTGTGCGACGCGGGCCTCCGATCCGAACACCGGGGATTCCGGCGCCGACGAGGCTCACCAATCGTAGCCGTGTTCGCGTAACGAGCGCACCTCGCCGTGCTCCACCAGGAACTCGACCTCCTCGTCAGTGAGTCCACCCCGAGCCGCGATCAGATCCGGGCGCCGCTCGAGGGTCCGGACCAGCGCCTGGACCCGACGCCACTGGTCGACCCGTCCGTGGTCGCCGGAGCGGAGCACCTCGGGCACCTCCCACCCCCGGAACTCGGCCGGGCGGGTGTACTGGGGATACTCGAGCAGGCCGGCCGAGAAGCTCTCGTCCTCCGCCGAACGGTCGTTCCCGAGCACGCCGGGGAGCAGACGGGTCACGGCCTCGACCACCACCAGGGCAGCCAGCTCGCCGCCGGCCAGCACGAAATCCCCCACCGAGAGCTCGTCGTCGACCAGGTGGTCGGCCACCCTCTGGTCCACCCCCTCGTAGCGCCCGCACAGCAACGAGAACCCCTCCGGCAACCCTGCCAGCTCGTGGGCGACCCGCTGGTCGAACCTCCGTCCCGACGGGGACAGCAGGATCAGCGGCCGGGGTAGCCCACCGGGTGATGCGGCCACCGACTCCACCGACTCGAAGACCGGTTCGGGCGCCAGCACCATGCCGGCACCGCCCCCGAACGGGGCGTCGTCCACCGAGCGGTGCGCATCATGGGCGGCATCCCGCACATCGTGGGTGCACAGGTCCAGCTGGCCGCGGGCGCGGGCGCGTCCCAGAATCGAGGCGTCGACGTAGTGGTCGATCACGTCGGGGAAGAGCGTGAACACGTCGATCCGCGTGGGCATCGGCGGACTCAGCCGAGCTCGAGCAGGCCGTCAGGGATTTCCACCGTGATCCGCACCCCGGGCTCCGTGTCCACCACGAAGCGGAGTGGGATCAATGCCCCTCCCGTCAGCACCAGGAGGTCGCTGGCCGGATTGGCCTCGACCCCCTCGACGGTGCCCAGTGGCCGACCGGTCGTGTCCTCGACCCGGGACCCGATCAACTCGTGGACCCAGAGCTGACCCGGATCGTCCAGCGGTGGTGCGAACAGCTCGGTTCCCCGCAACCGCTCGGCCGCGTCGATGCCGGTCACCGCGTCGAAGGTCACGATGAACCGTCCCTGGTGGGGCGAGGAGCGGACCACCCGGTACTGCGTGCCCGCCACGTCGGCGAGGATCGATCCGGCGGCCACCCGCTCATCGCGGTTGGTCGACAGCGCCACGATCACGTCACCCCGCAGCCCGTGGGGCTTGACCACCCGCCCCACCAGGAGAAGGGGTCCATCGCCGTTGCGCTCCGTTCGATCGGGGGACGCCCCCGACGAGGGGGGTCGCTCCCCGGTGCCACCACCGTCGGAGCGGGCCGGGGTGGGTGCCACTGTGCGCGACTCAGTCGTCGACGATGTCGACGCTGGTCTGGACCCCGTCGCGGGCCCCGGCGGCGGCGACCACCGTCCGGATGGCCTGGGCCACCCGGCCCCGGCGACCGATGACACGGCCCATGTCCTCAGGGGCGACGTGGATGCGGAACCGCACCGAGTCCCCCCGCTCCTCGGTGTTGATCACCACTGCCTCGGGGTCGGAGGTGATCGAGGTGACCAGATAGGTCACCACGGCCAACGGCGTCCCGCCCGAGACCCGGTTGCCGGCATCGTCGTCGTGATCGTCGACGTCGTCGATCGTGTTGACGTCCTCATCGGAGTCGAGCGCCAGGTCGTCGGTCACTTGGCTGCCTTGGCCGTCTCGAACTCCTCGAGCGCGCCCGACTTCTTCAGCAGCTTCTCGACCCGCTCGGTCGGTTGGGCGCCCTGGGCCAGCCACTTGACCGCCTTGGCGTTGTCGATCTGGACCACGGCATCGGGCTCGGCCAGCGACTTCCCTCGTGGGGCGTACGTGCCCACGATCTCGATGAATCGCCCGTTGCGGGGCGAGCGGCTGTCCGCCGCCACCAGCCGGTAGGTCGGCTGCTTCTTCTTTCCGATCCGCACGAGGCGGAGCTTTACTGCCACGGTGTACTCCTCTGCATTATGTCGAGTGCGCCCGACAGTCTCCCATCAATGCGGGGGGCGACGCGCACACGGGCTCGTTCATGGGTCTTTGGGTCGTGATCGGGCCCGATGGCGCCCTCGGGTCGGTCCTCGGTGCCGGTCATCGGGCCTTCGGCGTGACCCGGCCGCCGCCCTTGCCCTTCTTGCCGCCCCTGCCCTTCGCCTTCGAGCCGCCGCGGGATCCTCCCTGTGCCCCCGAGGTGGCGAACGTCCCACCGTCCAGGGCACCGGGGACTCCCCCTGCTCCGGTGAGGGAGGCGAGGTCGCCCCCGCCGCCCGCCGCGGCCAGCTCGGCCATCGCCTTGGGTGACATCTTGGGGCCGCGCCCGAACAGTCCGCCGAGGCCCCCCATCGCTCCGGACATGCCCCCTTTGCCGAAGCCCTTCATCATCTTCTGCATCTCCTTGAACTGCTTGAGGAGGCCATTCACCTCGGAGGTCGCGGTCCCACTGCCGTTGGCGATCCGAACCCTCCGGGCCCCGTCGATGATGACAGGGTCCGCCCGTTCGGCCGGTGTCATCGAGCGGATGATGGCCTCGATCTGCCCGATCTGCCGGTCGTCCACGGCCGAGGACGCCTGCTTGAGGTCCTTGGGGACCCCCGGCAGGAGCGAGAGCATGCCGGAGACCGATCCCATCTTCTTTACCTGTTGGAGCTGCTCCAGGAAGTCCTCGAGGGTGAACCGGCCCTCGATCATGGCGGCGGCACCCTTGGTGGTGACGTCCTTGTCCATGGTCCGCTCGGCCTGCTCGATCAGGCTGAGCACGTCCCCCATGCCGAGGATGCGGTCGGCCATCCGGTCCGGGTGGAACTGGTCGAAGTCGTCGAGCTTCTCGCCGGTGGAGGCGAAGGCGATGGGCTTACCCACCACCTCCTTCACCGACAGGGCCGCGCCACCGCGGGCGTCGCCGTCGAGCTTGGTCAGGATCACGCCGTCGAGGGACACGGCCTGGTCGAACGCCACGGCGGTCGACACGGCATCCTGGCCGGTCATGGCGTCGATCACCAGGAAGGTGTAGTGCGGGTCGACCGCCCCGGCGATGTGCCGGATCTCGTCCATCAGGTCGGCGTCGATGGACAGTCGGCCTGCGGTGTCGACGATGAGGACGTCACGGCCCAGGCGCCTGGCCTCCTCGAGCCCGGCCGCTGCCACCGCCACCGGGTCGGTCGGCTCGCTGAAGACGGTGATCCCCGCCTGGCCCCCGAGCACGCGGAGCTGCTCGACGGCCGCCGGCCGCTGGAGGTCGGCGCCGACCAGCAGGGGGTTGCGGCCCTGCTGCTTGAACCACCGGGCCAACTTGGCCGAGGCGGTGGTCTTCCCCGAGCCCTGCAGACCGGCCAGGAGGATGACCGTCGGCGGCCTGCCGGCATAGGTGAGCCTGAGCGTCTCGCCCCCGAGGATCGCCACCAGCTCCTCGTTGACGATCTTGATGACCTGCTGGCCCGGGCTCAGATTCTGTGAGAGCTCGAGGCCCACGCAACGGGCCCGTACCGCCTCGGTGAACGTGCGCACCACGCCGATCTCGACGTCTGCCTCGAGGAGGGCGGTGCGGATCTCACGGAGCACCTCGTCGACGTCGGCCTCGGTCAGTCGCCCGCGGCTGCGGAGTCGGGTGAGGATGCCCTCGAATCGGTCGGTCAGGCTCTCGAACATGGGTTCCTCAGGCTACAGGACCGTCGGTGCGGCGGTGTTCCGCCTCGAGGGCGGCACGAACGGCCCGGGGCCGCGGATCAGAACAGTGCGTCGACGAACGCGGCAGGGTCGAACTCGATGAGGTCGCCAACCCCTTCGCCCAGTCCGACCAGCTTGACCGGAAGCCCGAGCTCGCGCTGGATGGCCACCACGATGCCGCCCTTGGCCGTGCCGTCGAGCTTGGTCAGCACGACTCCGGACACCTCCACCGCCTCGAGGAACACCTTGGCCTGGGTCAAGCCGTTCTGACCGGTGGTGGCGTCGAGCACCAGCAGCACCTCGACCACCCGGCCGGGCGGCCGGTCGGCAATCCGCCGGATCTTCTTCAGCTCCTCAATGAGGTTCACCTTGTTGTGGAGACGACCCGCGGTGTCCGCCAACACCACGGCGTACCCGTTGGACGCCGCCCGCTGCACGGCGTCGTAGACCACCGAGCTCGGGTCCCCACCCTCCGAACCCCGCACGATGTCGGCATCCGCCCGCGACGCCCACATCGACAGCTGCTCGCCGGCGGCGGCCCGGAACGTGTCGCCCGCGGCCAGCAGCACCTTGGTGCCCGAGGCAGACATCCGGCTGGCGACCTTGCCCACCGTCGTCGTCTTCCCCACCCCGTTGACCCCGACGAAGAGCCAGACATCCACCGAGGGGCCGTCGGTGCCATCGTGCCGCCCGGAGCCGGGCAGGGCCAGTGCGGCGTCCGCCGTCGACAGCATGGCCACCAGATCGCCCTTCAACGCATCGACCAGGGCGTCGGGGCCTGCGATGGCGCCGCTCTTGACCCGGGCCCGCAGGTCGCCCAGGAGGGCGTCGGTGGCGCCCACCCCCACATCTGCCCGGATGAGCGCCTCTTCGAGGTCGTCCCAGGTGGCACCGTCGATCTTCCCCTTGGAGCGGACCGCCCCCAGATAGCCGGACAGGAGGCCCCGGGCCTTGCCCAGGCGACTCCGGTAGGACGCGGGCTCGGCCGGAGGGGCCGGTTCGGCCTCGACCGGCGGAGCCGCTCCGGCCTCCAGGAGGGGAGCCTCCTCCTCCTCCTCGGCGATCCGGGTGCCTTCGGCGCTTCGGGCCAGCTCGAGATCGGAGGGAGCATCACTGGCCACCTCGCCGGAAGGCACGCGGCCCTTGGTCCCCCGCCCCCGCAGCCGCATGCCCAGCGCGACACCGCCGGCTACCACCACCACCGGGACGGCGACGGCCAGGCCGATGACGATGTCGGACGTGGCCGCCGCCAGCTGGGCGTCGATCACGCCTCTGCGCCCCCCACCGGCTCTGCGTCGGCCCACTGGTCGCCGAACGCCGGAGCCGGGACGGCCGACGCGGGTTCACCGGTGGCCACCGGTGACGCCACCTCCGGCCGCGGCTCCGAGCCGAGCCCGGGACGGTCGCCGGGCGCCTCGGCGGACACCTGGCCAGTGTCCCCCACACGATTGCGCGGAACCTTCTGGCTGACGACCTTGGACGAGCCCCCGGGGGCCATGGTGACCCCGTAGAGCGCGTCGGCCGCCTCCATCGTGCGCTTCTGGTGGCTCACGATGATCAGCTGCGCCTCCTCGCGGAACTCGTGGACGAGGGAGAGGAACCGCAGGAGATTGACGTCGTCGAGCGCGGCCTCCACCTCGTCCATGAGGTAGAAGGGGGACGGGCGGCTCCGGAACACGGCGAACAGGTAGGCCACGGCCACCAGCGACCGCTCGCCGCCCGACAGCAGCGACAGCCGCCGCACGTTGCGGCCGGCCGGCCGGACCTCGACCTCGACCCCGGTGTTCAGCAGGTTCTCGGGGTCGGTGAGCGAGAGGCGCCCGGTGCCGCCGGGGAAGAGTGTGGTGACGAGGGCGGAGAAGTGCTCGTTGACGTCGGTGAAGGCGGCGTCGAACACGTGCATGATCTCCTCGTCGAGGGTCCGGATCACGTGGTGCAACTCGCGCCGCGCCTTGCGGACGTCCTCCACCTGGGCCTCGAGGAATTGGTGGCGCTCCCCCAGCTCGGAGAGCTCCTCGAGGGCCAGGGGGTTGACCGGCCCGAGGGCGGCGAGCTCTGCCTCGAGCTGCTCCACCCGGGAGACCGGGTCGACGCCGTCGGGAAGCTCGGGCCGCGGCGCGGCAACCGCCACCTCGGGGCTGCACGCCAGCTCTCGGCGCAGGGCCTCCACCACCGACTCGCGGCGGATCGTGCTCTCGACCAGGTCCATCTCGGCCTTTTGCAACCGGCTGCGTGCCGCGGCCAGCTCGTGCTCGGCGGCGGACCGGCGGCGGCGCAGGTCCTCGAGGCGGGCACCCCCCGCCCGCAGCGCCTCCAGTTGGCGCCGGTGGCGCTCGCGCAGTTCGGCGAGCGCCGAGTCCAACGTGGCCTGGGCCGCAGCCACCACGATGAGCAGACGCTCGATGGCGGTGGCTTCCGCCTCCAACCGCCGACGTCGCTCCGCTGCCTCACGGCGCTCTTCGGCGTGCCCGGTCAGGCGGCGCTCGACCTCGGCCAGGCGCTCGGCCAGGACGCGGCGACGCTCGACCAGGCCGGCCGACCGCACCTCCCACTCGCTGCGACGGGCAGACGCCTCCGCGATCCGCTCGTCGATGCGGCGGCGCTCCTGGCGCGCCGCGGCCACCCGCTCGGCGGCTCGTGCCCGCGCCTCCTCGAGCGCAGGCAGCCCGGTCAGGAGCTCGGACAGGCGGGCGTTATCGCGGACGATCCGTTCCTCGAGCTCGGCGTGGTTGCGATTGATCTCTTCGAGCTCGGCGTTCAGCGGCGACCGCTCGTTGGCCACCCGCTGGCGACCGGCGCGAGCCGTCTGGTGGGCGACCTCGTTGCGGTCGTCGGTCCGGACCGCCTCGGCGGCGGCCTCCCGCGTCGCCTCCACCTCGGCGCGGGCCGTGGCCCGCTCCTCCGCGGCCTCGGCCGCGGCCGCCCTGGCCACCTCGGCCCGGGCCCGTGCCTCGTCCACGACCGCGGCGGTGACCACACCACCGGCGGCCCGCACCCTCCACCCGGTGGACGAGAAACGGTCACCGTCGCGGGTGACCACCACCAGGTCGGGTCGGGCCAGGGCCAGGTCGATCGCCTCCGACCAGCCGTTCTGGGCGCAGCAGGAGCCGGCCAGCAGCGTGTCCAGGACGCCATCGAGCCCCGGGGGTCCGCCCCCTCCGGACCGGGGACGCACGTGCCGACGGATCGACTCGGTCCCCGAGGGCGCGTCGGCGCCCCCGGGAGCCCCTCCTGTGACGGAGCGCGCCGAAGCCTCGGTGAGGGCCAGGACCGCCCCGGTGGCCCCGCCTCGGCGGAGCCTGGACAGAGCGGCCCGGGCAGGCTCGCTTCCCGAGACCACCACGGCGGCAAGGGACGCCCCGGCCGCGGCCTCGAAGGCATACTCCCAGCCCCGGTCCACCTCCACCAGGTCGAGCAGGATCCCCACTACGCCGTCCACCCCGGCCAGCAGCTCGGCGCCGGTGGCGCCACGCGCCTCGTCGAGGGCCCGCTCGAGGGCGTCGGCCCGGGCAACGGCCCGGGCCTGTTCCTGCTCGGCCTGCCGGAGCGCCTCCTCGGCCACCTCCAGCCGGCGGGTGGAACGACCGTGGGCCGCCTCGGTCTCGGCCACGACGGCCTGCAGGCGGTGGCGGGCCTGCTCGGTTTCGGCCAGACGCTCACCGAGCTCGTGGTCGTCGCCCTCGAGGACCGCCGCTCGGCGCTCGGTGGAGGCCAACCGTGCGATCAGCTGGTCCAGTGACCGCCGGTCGCGGTCCAGGGCGTGCCCCAGTGAGGCCACCTGCCCCCGGGCCACGGTCACCGCCTCGTCCGCCTGGCGGAGCTCGGTGCCGTCGCCCCACGCCTCGAGATGTTCGTCGAGCTCGGCAGCCATCGCCGCCTCGACGCTGACCAGGGCCTGCAGCTCGGGCGCCAGCGCCTGGGTGTCGGCCTCTACGGCCTCGAGCTCCTGGCCCAGGTGCGCCCCTTCTGCCTCGAGCGTGGACACCACGTCGGCGTCGGCGGCGGCGTCGAGCGCCCGGGCCAGGGACCGCTGCCGCTCGCGGAGCACGCCCGACAGTCCGCGTGCCCGCTCCACCATGCCCTCGGACCGGCCGAGGGAGGCGGCCAGGTCCGACTCGCGCTCGGCGGAGAGCTCGTCCACTGTCCGCTCGGAGTCGGCCTCGAGCTGCTCCAACGACCGGTGGAGCCCCTCCTCGGTCGCCCTCAGCTCGTCTTTGAGCTTCCGGCCGGCGGCGTGGCGTTCGTCGAGCGCTCGCAGCTCCGAGCCGGCCACGTGGAGGCGGACCGCAGTCAGCTCGTCGGACAGGCCGGCATGGGAGCGGGCGGCCGCCGCCTGGCGCTCGAGGGGGCGGATCTGGCGTTTGACCTCCCGGACCAGGTCGAAGAGGCGCTCGAGGTTCTCCTCGGTCGAGGCCAAGCGTCGCTCGGATCGCTCGCGGCGCCGGCGGTACTTGAGCACCCCGGCCGCCTCTTCGATGACGGCGCGCCGGTCCTCGGGCCGGGCCTCCAGGATGGCGTCGAGATGGCCCTGGCTGACGATGACGTGCTGCTGGCGCCCCACCCCGGTGTCGGACAACAGCTCCTGGATGTCGAGGAGCCGACACGGTGCCCCGTTGACCGAGTACTCGCTGTCACCCGACCGGAACAACGTCCGGGTGATGGTGACCTCGGCCAGGTCGGTACCCAGCTTGCCGCTGCTGTTGTCGATGGTGAGCGACACCTCGGCCCGCCCCAGCGCCGGACGGCTGGCCGTGCCCATGAAGATGACGTCCTCCATCTTCGACGAGCGCACCGTCCGTGGGCCCTGGGCCCCCAGCACCCAGGCCACCGCATCCACCACGTTGGACTTGCCGCTCCCGTTGGGACCGACCACCACGGTGATGCCGGGCTCGAATTCGAGCACCGAAGGGTCCGCGAAGGACTTGAATCCCTTGAGGGTTAGTGACTTCAGGAACACCGGCCGCTCACCCTATCGGTAACCTCCGGATGGTGCAGGAAGCCCAGCTCACACCTGGCAATGGTCACAGAAGAAGGTCGACCGGCCACCCGACTTCACCCGGACGATGGTCGCCCGGCACCGCCGGCAGGCCTGGCCCTCGCGGTCGTAGGCCTGGTGCTGGCCCTGATAGTCGCCCACCACGCCGAAGAGGTCCCGGTACTGCTCGTCCGCCAGCGAGGAGCCCCGGCGCTTCACCGCCTCGGCCAGTGTCTCGACCATCGAGCGGTAGAGGCGACGCACCTCCTGGGACGAGAGCGAGTTGGACAGGCGGTCGTAGCGCAGCCCGGCGGCGAAGAGGATCTCGTCGGCATACATGTTGCCGATGCCGGCCACGAACTCCTGGTCCATCAGAAGAGACTTGAGGCCCGCCTTGTGGGAGGCCAGCAGCACCCAGAACCTCTCCCAGCTCATGACGTCCTCGAGAGGGTCGAATCCGAGATGGGCCAGCTCGGGCAGGGCAGGGCGGCCGTCGACCGGGGCCGCCGAGACGAAGAGCTCGCCGAAGGTGCGGGGGTCCACGAAGCGGAGTTGCCCGCCCTGGGTGAACGTGATGACCGCGTGGGTGTGGGGCGCCTTGGGCTCCTTGGGGCTCTTGACCCGCTGCAGCTGCCCGCTCATCCCCAGGTGCACGACCAGGGTCTGCCCGTCATCCATTCTCAGCAGCAGATACTTGCCCGCCCGGTCGACGGACTTGATGGTGTGGCCCTCGAGCTGGGCGCGGAACTGCTTGGCGCTCGGATGGCGCCGGACGGTGCGGCCGTTGCGCACCTCGACAGACTTGATCTTCCTACCCACGACCTCGCCCTGGAGGTCGCGCCGGATGGTCTCAACTTCGGGAAGCTCAGGCATCCCCTCCGCCTCTCTCAACCTCCAACGATCCGCAGGCCGCCTGGGCGGCCACCTGCTCGGCGTCTTTCTTGGATCGCCCCTCCCCTGTGCCGAGGCGCTGGCCAGCAACGTACACCGTGGCCAGGTACCTCCGGGCATGATCGGGGCCGAAACCCTCCACCTCGTAGCGGGGAACCCCCTTGCCGAGTCGTACCGACTCCTCCTGCAGGCGACTCTTGTGGTCGGACTCGCCGGGCTCGCCCACCGCGGCGGTGATCCGGTCCCTCAGCAGCGAGAGGATCAGGCGCTCCGCCTCGGCCAGACCGCCGTCGAGGTAGACCGCACCGATCAACGCCTCGGTGGCGTCGGCGAGGATGGACTCCTTGGACCGCCCCCCCGACTGGTCCTCACCCCGACCGAGGCGGAGATGCTCGGCGATTTCCAGGTCGAGGGCCACTTCGGCCAGTACCCGGGTATTGACCACCGACGCCCTGACCTTGGACATCAGGCCATCGGAGAGCTCGGGCCGGATCCGGTAGGCGTACTCGGCCACCACCAGGCCCAGCACGGCGTCCCCCAGGAACTCGAGGCGCTCGTTGGACGTCAGACCACCCTGTTCGGCACACCACGACCGATGGGCGAGGGCCTGGTCAAGGAGTTCCGGGTCGTTGAACCGGTAGTCGATCCGGCGATCGAGCCGGGTCCCACCCGCAGGTGTCCCCGAGGCCGAAGGCGGCGCCATCGGGCGCCTCAGGCCCCTCCGAGTTTGGCGTGGACATAGTCGACTGCGTCCCGCACGGTCCGCAGCTCCTCCAGATCCTCGTCGTCGATGCGGAAGCCCACCGATCGCTCGGCAAGCTCCTCTTCGAGTCCTTCCACCAGCTCGATCAGGGCCAGCGAGTCCGCGTCGAGGTCCTCGGCAAAGGACGAGGACTCGCTGATGGCCGACGGCTCGATCTCCAAGATGTCGGCGAGCAGGTCGCGGATGAGCTCGAGGACCTGCTGGCGGTCGAGCGGACCCTTTTCCACATGGGTCTCTGCGGGCACGGCGTCTCCTGTGTCTGGACGGTCCGGGTGCCTGTCGGGCCGGGCATGCGCCCTGGCCTGGGCCCCCTCGGTGTAGACCGATGTTATCCGACCGGGACATTCACGGAGTCGAAACACGATGGCAACCTCGCTGACCTCTGGCCGACCTAACACTTTGGGTGTGGAACTCCCCGACCTACCAGTCGCGCCCGAGAACGGCCCGGATCCGGTCCTCGAACCGTGGCCGTCCTACAACCCGGGGCAGTTCTACGACGAGATGGTGGGCCCGGACGGTGCGCCCCGTCCGGCGGCGGAGATCCTGTGGCGCCACTTCGCCGAGCTCGGGCCCGAGGCACTGGCCGAGCGCCAGCGGGCCGCCGACCGGGAGATGCGCGCCATCGGGGTGACCTTCACGGTCTACGAGGGCACCACCGGGGTGGACCGGCCGTGGCCCTTCGACATCATCCCCCGGGTGGTGCCGGCCGACGAGTGGCACGTCATCGAGTCGGGCCTGGTCCAGCGCCTCAATGCCCTCAACCTGTTCATCGACGACGTCTACCACGACCAGCGCTCGGTCAGCTCGGGCGTGGTGCCCTCCGAGCTGGTGGCCGGCTCCCCCAACTTCCGAAGGGAGTGCGTTGGCGTCGATCCACCCGGTGGCATCTGGGCCCACATCTGCGGGAGCGACCTGATCCGTGACGCCGACGGCACCGTCTACGTCCTCGAGGACAACCTGCGGGTCCCGTCGGGTGTCTCCTATCTGCTCGAGAACCGGATGGTGGCCAAGCACGTCTTCCCCGAGATGTTCCTGCACTACAGCATCGAGCCGGTCGACCCCTATATCGGCCGGCTGGCCGACCTGCTGGCCTCCGTCTCGCCTGCCCCGGGGGATCCGACCATCGTCGTGCTGACGCCCGGCGTCTACAACTCCGCCTACTTCGAGCACGCCTTCCTGGCCCAGCAGCTGGGCGTGGAACTGGTCGAGGGCAGCGACCTGGCGGTGCTCGACGACGACTGCGTGTACGCCCGGACCATCGACGGGCTGGAGCGGGTCGATGTCATCTACCGGCGCATCGACGACCTCTTCCTCGACCCCGAGGTCTTCCGGCCCGACTCGCTGCTCGGCGTCCCGGGGCTGATCAGAGCGTGGCGCTCCGGTCGGGTGGCCCTGGTCAACGCCCCGGGCGCCGGCATCGCCGACGACAAGAAGGTCTACTCCTACGTGCCCGACATCATCCGGTTCTTCCTCGGTGAGGAGCCCATCCTGGCCACGGTTCCCACCCTGCGGTGCAGCGACCTGGAGTCCCTCGAGTTCGTCCGCGCCAACATCGGGCGCATGGTCGTCAAGCCGGCCAACGAGTCTGGTGGCTACGGGGTGCTGGTCGGGCCCCAGGCCACCGCCGACCAACTGGCCCACGCGTCGCAACAGATCGAGGACGACCCGAAGCGGTGGGTGGCCCAGCCGGTCATCCCCCTATCTACGGCCCCGACCCTGTGCGCCGGTGAGGTTGCCCCGAGGCACGTCGACCTCCGCCCCTTCACGTTGCTCGGCCCCGAGCGCGCCTACGTGACCCGTGGCGGGCTGACGCGGGTCGCCCGCCGGAAGGGCTCGCTGGTGGTCAACTCCTCGCAGGGCGGCGGCAGCAAGGACACGTGGGTCGTCGACACCACGGGCCCTGCTCCGTCTGGGGGGCCGGCTCCTGCGGCACCGCCGTCCCGGGGTCACCCGGGAGAGCCGATCGCATGAACGACCAGAGGGGTGCGGCACGGCGGGCGAGCTCCCTCGACCCCGAACCCGAACCCGAACACGAACCGAAGGAGCGAACCATGCTGCTGGCACGTATGGCCGAGGCCGTCTACTGGGCCGGGCGCCACCTCGAACGCGCCGAGGGCACCGCCCGTATTGTCCAGGTCCACACCGACACCCACGTCGACCTTCCGGTCGGCGAGGACGTCGGGTGGGAGCCGTTGCTGGCCATCGTGGGGGTTCACAGCGAGTTCGCCGAGCGGTACTCGGCCGCCGCCGAGGCAGGCGACACGGCTGCCGCAGAGGAGGACGTGGTCGAGTTCCTCCTCCACGGTGACGGCAACGCGTCCTCCATCCTGTCCGCCGTCGCCGCGGGACGGGAGAACCTCCGCACCGCCCGCCCGGTGGTGCCCCGCGAGGCGTGGGAGGCCAGCAACAACCTGTGGTTGGCCTGCTCGGACCACATGGACGAGGTCAAGTCCAGACAGGGACGGGTCCAGTGGCTCCGCCGTGTGATCGCCGGATGCCAGCGGATCAACGGGATCCTGCTCGGCACGATGAGCCGCGACGAGGCCATGAGCTTCCTTTCCATCGGACAGAACCTCGAGCGCGCCGACCTGACCACCCGGGTGCTCGACGTCCGCTCGGAGAGCCTGCACTCCCAGCATGGCGACGATCCCTACGACGTGGTCCACTGGATGGCCGTGCTCCGCTCGCTCGCCGCCTATCAGCCCTTCCGGCGCGCCATGCCCGCCCGGCCCCAGGGCGGAGCCACCCTGCGCTTCCTCCTCCAGGACGATCGGTTCCCCCGGGCGGTCAGCGCCTGCCTGACCGAGACCCGCTCCCACTTGAAGCAGCTGGCCCGTTCGGAGGCCGCCCTGGAAGCGTGCGCGACGGCCTCGATGGTGGTGGCATCGGCCGCCGTGCCGCGGCTCGCCCTGGACGGCCTGGAGGAGTTCCTCGACGAGGTCCAGGTGGCGCTGGACGCAATCCACCTCCGGATCGACGAGACGTACTTCCGACCATCGTTCGTCGACTGGCACGCCCAGTCCGAGGCATCGTGACCACGGCCACCTCCGCCGGGCCCCACGCAGGGGGTGAGGGCGAAACCGCCGACGGGGCGGAGATGCCCGAGTACTCGGCGATCCCGGGGCGGCTCGACGAGTCCCTCGGCCCGGACGGCAGGGTCCGCACCCGATGGAAACAGGTGGCGGCGGAGATGGCCGGGCTGGGGCCCGGCGGTCTCCTCGCCCGTCGGGCCGAGCTGGCGCGGCTGCTCCGGAACGATGGCGCCACCTACAACGTCACGCGGGACGGACGGAGCAGTCGGAGACCGTGGTCGCTCGATCCGTGCCCCCTGGTGCTCGACGACACCGAGTGGTCGGCTCTCGAGCGCGCCGTAGCCCAGCGGGTGGCCCTCCTCGACCTGGTTCTCGCCGACCTCTACGGCCGGCGCCGCCTGGTGGCCGAGGGCCTCGTCCCTGCCGAGCTCGTCCTCGGAAGCCCCTCATTCCTCCGGGCCTGCGCAGACACGGCCACCCCCGACGCCCGCCACCTGTTCCTCACCGCTGTCGACGTCGTGCGTGACCGTCAGGGTGCCTTCCGATCCATCGGTGATTGGGCCCAGGCTCCCTCAGGCCTCGGTTACGCCCTGGTCAACCGCAAGGCCCTCTCGAGGGTGCTTCCCAGTCTCCACCGCGCCTCGGGCGTCGAGCGCCTGGCCGGCTTCTTCCGCTCCATACGGGCCGGGGTGGCCAGAGTCGCTCCCGAGGGGGTCGACGATCCCCGGGTGGTGATCCTGACACCGGGTCCACTGAGCGAGACCTACTTCGAGCACGCCTACCTGGCTTCCTACCTCGGATACGCCCTGGTCGAGGGCCGGGACCTGGTGGTCAACAACAACCGGGTATGGCTGCGCTCGCTTGCCGGCCTCGATCCGGTGGACGTCGTGATCCGGAGGGTGGACGACCAGTGGTGCGATCCCGTCGAGCTTCGGGCCGACTCGCTGCTCGGGGTGCCCGGGCTCCTGGAAGCGGCCCGGCGCGGGCGGGTCGCCGTGGTCAACCCCATCGGCAGCGCGATCATCGAGCACCCGGCCCTGACCGGCCTGCTGGGAAGGGTGGCCCCCATCATGCTCGGCGAGGAGTTGGCACTGCGCGGGCCCGAGACCTGGTGGTGTGGTCATCCCCGCGGCCTCAGCCACGTCCTAGCCTCCCTCGAGGAGCTCGTCGTCTTTCCGGTGGGGGCCTCGACCGGGCTGTGGCCGGTGGTGGGATCCAACTTGTCCGCCGACGCCCTCGCAGGCCTGCGCGACCGGATACGCAGTCGGCCCGCGGACTGGGTGGGCCAGGAGGTCGTCGAGCCGTCCACCGTCCCGACGGTGAGCGACAACGGCACCCTCGAGCCGAGGCCGGCGGTGATCCGTACCTTCAGCGTCGCCGGCGATGCCGCCGGCGACGGCGCGTCCCATGGGTTCACGGTGTTGCCCGGCGGCCTGACCCGGGTCGGGGTGGCCACCGATGCAGGGATCATCTCGAGCCGGGGCGAGGGGACCAGCAAGGACACCTGGGTGGCGTCGGCCGAACCGGCCCTTCAGCAGAGCACCTGGCTCCCGTCGGCGCGCGCGCCCAAGCGGCCCGCGGTCATCCCCGAGCTGCCCACCCCCCTGCCCGGCCGCGTCGCCGCCCAACTGTTCATGCTGGGCCGCAGCGCGGAGCATGCAGAGTTGGTCATCCGGTTGATACGCACGGTCCTGACCCGCCTCGACCAGCCGCTCGGAATGGGGGTGGACGGTGGCGCCGAGTCCCTGCAGGTCCTGCTCTCGGCCCTCCGCACCGTCTCGGGCTTCGATGCGGTTTCCGAGCCCGATGATCCGGGGTTCCGGCCCGGGGGGCCCGCGCTCCCGACGCCTCCGGTGCAATCCGCCGGCCGTGGCGACGGCACCCGGGCGGCAGACCACGAGCCCGAGGTCCCGACCGACCGGCGGGCGCTGGCGCTACTCCTCGATGCCGGTGTCGACGGCAGCCTGGTGTCGTCCCTCGGGCTCGTGGTCGACGCGGCCTACTCGGTACGGGAGCAGCTCTCGAGCGACACCTGGCAGTTGATCGGCGACGTCGAGGAGGAGTTGGCGCGGCTGCGCCACCGGCCGCCGACCCAACTGGTCGGCGTGCAGTCGAGCCTGCAGCGCCTCCTCCAGGCGCTGCTCGCCCTGTCCGGCCTCTCGGCCGAGAACATGGAGCGGGACTCGGCGTGGCTCTTCCTCGACGGCGGCAGGCGGCTGGATCGGGCCCAGTCCCTGGTCAGGCTGGTCCGTGCGGTGCTGGTCCGCAAGCGGGCCGGCGTGGTCGAGGACCTCCTCCTCGAATCGCTCCTGAAGACGTCGGAGAGCCTGATCATCTTCCGCCGCAGATCGGGGCCGATCATGCATGTGGCCGGCGCTGTCGACCTCCTCGTCTATGACGCGGCCAATCCCCGCAGCGTGATCTTCCAGCTCGACCGCTTGGTCGACCACCTGGAGGACATGCCCGAGCAGTCGTCTGCCCAGCGCCTAGGGAACGAGGAACGCCTGGTGTTGGAGACGGCCACCATGCTGCGCCTGACCGACGCAGGACGGCTGGCCGCCGTCGACCAGGACACCGGGCTGCGGATGGAGTTGGATGCAGTCTTCGGGCGCGTCGACGGGCTACTGGGCGAGCTGTTGGACTCGCTGCGGCACACCTACTTCGCCCACGAGAGGCTCTCCGTCCTGGCCGGGCGCAACACCGAGGATGGCGGCAGCGGCGAGGCCGGCGGCGGCACCGGACACAGATCATGAACTTCCGGATCGTCCACCGGACCGCCTACAAGTACGACACGCCGGTCACCCGGTGCCGGAACGAGGCCCACCTCCGCCCGCGCGAGACCCAACGCCAGCACTGTGTGTCCAGCGAGCTGGTGGTCGATCCCTCCCCGACCAGCTGGTCCGAGCGCACCGACTTCTTCGGCAATCCGGTCGTCTCGTTTGCGGTCGACGGGCCGTTCAGGGAGTTGACGGTGACTTCGACCAGCTCGGTGTCGGTGGCCGCTCGCCGGTCGCTGCCGACGGACGGGCCGACCTGGGACGGGGCACGCGACCAGCTGGCAAACGATCTGACGCCGGAGCTGCTCGCCGCACGCGAGTTCTGCTTCGACTCGCCGCTCGTCACCACGTCGTCGGCCATCCGAGCCTACGCGGAACCTTCGTTTCCCGGTGGGAGGCCATTGATCCACGCGGTCGCCGACCTCACCGAGCGGATCTTCCAGGACTTCGTCTACGACCCTGGCTTCACCACGGTGACCACCCCCGTCGAGGAGGTCCTTGGTTATCGCCGGGGCGTGTGCCAGGACTTCGCCCACCTGGCCGTCGGATGCCTCCGATCGCTGGGGCTGGCGGCGCGCTACGTCAGCGGCTACCTCGAGACATCACCGCCGCCCGGGCAAGAGCGCCTGATCGGGGCCGATGCCTCCCACGCCTGGCCGTCGGTCTTCGTGCCGAGGTGGGGCTGGCTGGATGTCGATCCCACCAACAACAAGATCGTGGGGCCGACCTACGTCACCACGGCCTGGGGGCGCGACTACTCCGATGTCTCCCCGCTGAAGGGGATCGTGTTCGGTGGGGGGGGCTCCCACACCCTCGACGTCGCCGTGGACGTGACCCGGTCAGCTCCGCTCGAGGCGTAGCCGTGGCCTGGGAGATCGAGCCGATCCGGTCCGTCGACTACGGGTTGAAGGCGGCCACGATCTGGTGGAGGCCCGCGAGCAGGGCCTCGGCTCCGGCGTCGTCGAGCGCGGCGTAGGCGGCCCGAACGATGCTGTCGGTGAGCACTTCTGCCCTGTCGAGGGCCTCCCGGTCCTCCGGTGTGATCTCGAGGAGGTCGTCGGCCGACCAGCCGAACAGCTCGGCGTCGTTCGGTCGCTTGATCAGGTGGGCGGTCCTGGCGTCGAGCCCCTCGGCCCGGACCGCCAGCAGATGGGCGCTGCCACGGAACTCGCGCAGGTCGGACAGCAGCTGCATGGCCCGACCGGCCGAGTCGTCGACCAGAGGCTCCGCCCGGAACCCCGCGTAGAGGGGGAGGCCGGTGGGGTCGGCCGCATCGTTGACCTCCCCGGCTGCAGCACAGAATCCCTCGAGGCCCCCGAGTCCGGCGAACCGGAGACGGCCGAGCTCCGCCGCGCACCCGAAGTAGGCCCGGGCGGCATCCCTCGGTTCGATCAGCTTCCTCCCCGAGTCCCACAGCTGCTGGATCATCGAGGGGTTGAAGTAGCCGAAGGCGCTGGCCACCACACTGGCCTCGACATTGCCGAGCACCCCGCCCCGGCCGAGGACGTAGAACTGGAACACGTCGAGTCCGAGCTCCTTGCCCTTCGCCTCGGTCTCGGGCACGAAGAAGTAGGCCCACCCATGGTCGCGGATCAACGGGCACGCCTGGTCCATCAGCTCCTGGGTATTCATGGCCGAAGCGTATCCCCCAACGGTGGCGACGGCCCGCGGCCCGCGGCCCGCGGGGCGCGTGCCGGCCGGGCCCGCCTACGCTCCGCACCATGCGGATCCTCATCACCGGGGCAGCCCGGGCCATCGGTGCGGCAACGGCCGTCGAGCTCGCCGGAGCGGGCCACCAGGTGATCGCCACCGCCCGCGACGCGACCCTGCTCGCCGGGCTCGACGTCGCCGATCGACTCACCCTCGACGTCACCGACGCCGGGTCGATCCGGGCCGCCCTGGACCGGGCCGGGCCGCTCGACGCCATCGTCAACAACGCGGCCGTCAACGGCAAGGGCCCGTTGGAGGCATTCCCGATCGACCATCTGCGGGCCATGTTCGAGACCAACACCCTGGGGCCCCTGGCCCTCCTCCAGGGGGTCCTTCCCGAGTGGAGGCGACGCGGCAGCGGGGTGGTCGTGAACATGAGCTCGATACAGGGCCGGGTGGCCTCACCGCTCGACGGCCCGTACGCCAGCACCAAGTTCGCCCTGGAGGCACTGTCGGAGACGCTCCACCACGAGCTGGGGCACTTCGGGATCCGGGTGGTGATCATCGAGCCGGGCTACATCGCCCCGGGGATGAAGGCCGGCCACGAGGCACCCGGCGACGACGAGTACCGGGCCCTGTGGGACCAGTGGTCCGGAATCGACGCCAAGGTAACCGGACGCGGCGGCCGCCCGGGGGCCGAGGTGGTGGCGGCCGCCGTCCGGCGGGCCATCGAGGACCCCACCACCCCCCTGCGGGTGCCCGTCGGTGAGGATGCGACCATGGTGCTCACGGCGCGGTCGCAGCTCGACGATGCCTCCTTCGAGGCCGTCATGCGCCAGACGTTGGACCTGACCTGGTGATTCCCTTCTTACGGAGGCACCTCCCGGCTGCCGGGTGCGGCCCGTGACCGGGCGGGTCGCAGGCCCTACGACGGGTCGTTGATCAAGCTGCGGGCCGCCATCGTCAGGTAGCTGAGGAGCTCCTCCTCGTCGGCCGGCGCCAGCCCGGCGGCCACCACCGCATCGGTCATGTGGCGGAGCCAGGCATCGGCCGCCACCGAGCCGATGGGGAAGGGCGCGTGGCGCATCCGCAAGCGGGGATGCCCACGTTGCTCGCTGTAGTCCCGGGGCCCTCCCCAGTACTGCGCCAGGAACAGGGCCAGATGGGCCTTGGACTCGGTGAGGTCCTCGGGGTACATGGGCCGCAGCACCGGGTCGGTGGCCACGCCCTCGTAGAACCGGTCCACCAGGGCGGTGAAGAAGGGCTGTCCGCCCCACCGCTCGTAGGCGGTCTGCTCCGGCACGCGCATGAATCGCACGTCCCGACTGTAGGCCGAGGTCAACTAGCCTCGAACCCACTGCGCACACCCGTCGCCGAGGGGACTTCAGGAGGTTCACCGTGTTCGAATGGTCCGAGGAGCAGCTGATGGCGCGCGACGCCATCCGGCGTTTCATCGAGGCGGAGGTCGTGCCCAACATCGAGGCGCTGGAGCACGGCGACCTTCCCCCCTACGACATCATCCGCAAGATGTATGCGACCTTCGGCATGGACCAGATGGCCCGCGACCGGTTCAAGAAGCAGGTCGACCGCAAGCTTGCCGGGGCCAGCGCGGATACCCCGACGGATCCGGCCGGGCGCCAGGGCGACCGGGGTGCTGCGGCGATGACCCTCATCCCGATCATCGAGCTGTGCCACTACTGCCCGGGCATCGTCACCGCCATGGGCGTGAGCGTGGGCCTGGCGGGCGGCACCATCATGAAGCAGGGCACCCCGGCCCAGATGGAACGGTGGGGCCTCAACCTGCTCACCGGCGAGAAGGTCGGTGCATGGGCCATCACCGAACCCGATTCGGGCTCCGACGCCCTCGGCGGGATGAAGTCCACGGCCCGGCGCGACGGCGACGAGTACATCCTCAACGGCAACAAGACCTTCATCACCAACGGGCCCTATGCCGACACCATCGTCTTCTACGCAAAACTCGACGACGGATCCGACACCCCCATCCGCGGTCGCCAGGTCCTCACCTTCGTGCTGGACAAGGGGATGCCCGGCCTCGACCAGTCGAAGCCCTTCCGCAAGATGGGGCTCCACTCCTCCCCTACCGGCGAGCTGTTCCTGTCGGACGTCCGGGTGGGCAGGGAGCATCTCCTCGGGGAGACGGAGGACGAGCGGGGCGGCAGCGGGCGCGACTCGGCCAAGGGCAACTTCGTCACCGAACGAGCCGGGCTGGCGGCCATGTCCCTGGGCCTGATCGAGGAGTGCCTCAAACTGTCGGTGCAGTACGCGAAGGACCGGATGCTCTGGGGGAAGCCGATCGGCGACCGCCAGCTGATCCAGCTCAAACTGGCCAAGATGGAGGTCGCCCGGCTCAATGTGCAGAACCTGGTCTTCCGCCACATCGAGCTCTCGGCGGCCGGAAAGAGCCTGACGCTGGCCGAGGCGTCGGCCATGAAGCTCTACTCCGCCCAGGCCGCGTCCGACGTGGCCATGGAGGCGGTGCAGCTGTTCGGAGGCAATGGCTACATGGCCGAGTTCCGGGTGGAGCAACTCGCCCGTGATGCCAAGGTGTTCCAGATCTATGCCGGCACCGACGAGATCCAGGTCACCCACATCGCCAAGGACCTGCTCAACCGGTAGGTGGCGGCGCCGGCCGGTGCCGGAGCCGGCACCCATCACGGCATCCCGCCATGGCCGGGCGTCCATGCACCGGCCCCCGGTGGCACAATAGGGGCGTGCTCGACCATCTCTCGATCCAGTGCGCCGACGTCGCCGCCAGCGCCGACTTCTACGACGCCGTCCTTGCCCCGCTGGGCGGGGAGCGGGTCATGGACTTCGGAGAGGTGGTCGGCTTCGGAGCCCCTCCGAAGCCCGAGTTCTGGATCGGCCCGCGCTCGACCGGGGAGGGGTTCCGTGAGGTCCACCTCGCGTTCGCCTCGCCCGATCGTGCCGCCGTACAGGCCTTCTTCGATGCGGCGGTGGCCACGGGTGCCGAGGTGTTGCACGCGCCCCGCCTCTGGCCGGAATACCACCCTGACTACTTCGGGGCGTTCGTGCGCGATCCCGACGGCAACAACGTCGAGGCCGTCTGCCATGCGCCCGTACAGCACTGACGGCCCGGCCGCCGAAGACCAGCCGGCCGGTCGACCACCGACCCGAAGGGGGAACTGTCATGGAAAGCGCTGACCTGCTTGCCGATGCGTTCGGGAGGATCCGCGACGGCGTCCACCGTGCAGTGGACGGGTTGACTGCCCACGACCTGGGTTTCCGGCCCGATGGCACCGGCAACTCGATCGCCTGGCTGGTGTGGCACCTGACCCGCGTCCAGGACGACCACATCGCGGACGTCGCCGGAACCGGGCAGGTCTGGACGTCATCGGGGTGGGTCGGACGGTTCGCCCTGCCGTTGGACGCCGCCGACACCGGGTACGGCCACAGCTCCGACCAGGTCGCAGCAGTCACCACCGATGCCGAACTGCTCGGTGGCTACCACGAGGAAGTCCACCAGGCGACACTCCGATTCGTCCGGACGGTGTCCGGTGCCGACCTCGATCGGGTCGTGGACGAGCGGTGGGATCCGCCGGTGAGCCTGGGAGTCCGACTGGTCAGCGTCATCGCCGACGACCTCGAGCATGCCGGGCAGGCCGCCTATGTGCGGGGGATGGTGGAACGCAGGTGACCCCGCGACGCCCCGGGAGTGGGGGAGTCCCGCAGATGACGGGCCGGAACCAGCGGTAGGACCTTCTCCCCTACCGCTCCGGACCCGTCGCAGCCACCATGTCGGCAGGAGGTGGGTGCATTGAAGACCGTGGTGATCTACGAGTCCCTGTTCGGCAACACGCATCTGGTCGCGGAGCACGTGGCCGAGGCGGCGGGCCTGCACGGCGAGGTCGTCCTCGTCCCGGTGGGCGAAGCAACATCCGAGGTGATCGATGGCGCGGACCTCCTGGTGGTCGGGGGGCCGACCCACGTCCACGGGCTGACCTGGTCGGCCACACGGCACGCTGCCGAGGCCGAGGCCGCCAAGCACGACGACCGCACACTCGACCCCGATGCAGAGGGGCCGGGCCTGCGTACCTGGTTCCATGGCCTCGGCCAGGTGCACGGCACCCCGGCGGCGGCCTTCGACACCCGTTTCGACGGGCCGGCCGAATTCACCGGACGCGCCTCGAAGGGAATCGGCCGACGGCTCCGTCACCATGGGTTCAGTGAGGTGGCCGAGCCCGAGAGCTTCCTCGTCGACAAGGACAATCACCTCCTCGCGGGCGAGTCCGACCGGGCCCGCCGTTGGGCCGACGGGCTGGTGAGCCGCCTCACGGCCGCTGGTTGAGCCGGAGCCGGGGGGCGACGAGTCCGGCGTGCGTCGGGTCGTCCGGGCTACTGCGAGCAGCCCCGCGCGTCGATGGCGGCGGTCCCGACCACCACGTCGCCACGGACGAGCCACAGGAGGTCGTAGCGATCCACGGTCGGGTCGCAGTGGGGAGGAACCAGTTCGATCACCTCCCCGCGCTCGAGCGGCGACGGCCCGCCCGTCGTGACGAGGCCGTGTTCGTCACCGAAGAAGTGGTACCCGGTGCCCGCCTTCCGGCCCACGACAAGCGGCACGCCGGCATCGGTCGCCATGGCCTTGAGGCCCGCGTCGACGGTCACGAAGCCGGCCTGGTTGGCCGAGACGACCGTGGTGGCGATGGTCAGGCTCTGGTGGAACCTCCCCTCGGGGTCACCCCCCAGAGCGTCGCGGTACTCGCGGTCCATGAAGACGTAGCTCCCGGGCTGGAGCTCGTTCAGCACGCCGAGCTCGATGTCGAGCATCGACGTCCCCGTGCCGCCGCCGGTGCGGAGGGGCACCTCGTGGCCGGCCGCCTCGAGGGCGCCGACCACCACCGAGAGCCGATCAGCCGCTGCCCGGGCCGCCGCGAGCCGCTCCCCACGTCCCGACACGTGCTGGACGTGGCCGGCGTAGCCCTGCACGCCGCCGAAACGCAGGCCGGCGCTGCCGGCCACGAGCCCGGCGATGGACGTCGCCTCGTCCGGGCCGAGCACCCCTGTGCGCCCGAGTCCCACGTCGACGTCGCAGAGCACGGTGATCTCCACGCCGGCTCCCCGGACCGCGGCGGCCAGTTCGCCCACCCCCACCGGATGGTCCACGACGACGGCCAGCTCGCACCGTGCGGCCAACGTCGCAGCCCGCTCCGCCGCCGCAGGTCCGACGATCGGAGAGGTGAGCAGTACCGGGACCTGGCCGGCGAAGCCATCCTCGGCCAGCCGGTCGACGAGCACCTCGGCCTCCGCGAGTTTGGCGCAGGACAGCCCGATCGCACCGTGTTCGAGCTGGAGCCGGGCGATGAATGCCGACTTGTGCGACTTCATGTGCGGGCGGAGACCCAGCCCGCCTGCCGCGGCCACGTCCTCCATCATCCGGATGTTGTCCGACAGGAGATCGAGGTCGCAGAGAACCGCCGGTGTGGGGATCCGGGCACGGGACCCCGGCCGGCCCACGCCGTCGAGCGCACGCGGGATCCCCCGCTCGTTGTTCCGGTACCCGACGGCCACGGACCCGATCCTTGCATCAGGCCGGGACGCAGGCCACCGTCACTCCGGCCCGGCTAACTGCTCACTGCCGGGCCCGGGGGATGGCAACGGGGGCAACACCCCCGGTGATGCGCATCGTCATGGTGCCGATCTCCTGCACCGACACGGTGACCTCGTCACCGGGCTGCAGCGACGGGTACCCCTCGATGCCGTGGCGGCCCCACATCTCGACAAGGCACCCCCCTCCGCAGGTGCCCGATCCGATGATGTCACCCGGTCGGACCTCGGTGCCCCGGGAGGCGTAGGCGAGCAGCTCTCCGAAGGACCACGCCATGCTGTCCATGCGATCCTCGCCGAGCGGCCTGTTGTTGATGCTCGGGGTCATCGTCAAGGCAAACGATGTACCGGATCGGTACGGGTCGAGTTCGTCGGGTGTGACGAGCACCGGCCCCAGCGTGGTAGCGGTGTCCTTCGCCTTGGCCGGGCCCAGGCCCACCTGCATCTCGCCGAACTGGAGATCTCGCGCCGACCAGTCGACGAGCATCGTGTACCCGGCGATGTGTGCCTCGGCCTCGTCGGGCGACAGGTCACGGCCCGCTCGTCCGACCACGGCCGCCACTTCGAGCTCGAGGTCGAAGAGGGAGCTGCCCGGGGCGATGGGGACCGGATCGTCGGGACCGATGACGGCATAGGGATTGGTGAAGTAGAAGGCCGGCGCCTCGTACCACTGGGGCGGTATCGGATTGTCGAGCCCGCGCGCCCCGGCGAAGTGCGACTCGAAGGTCATGAAGTCCCGTACGGTCGGCGGGTCCGGGATGGGTGCCAGGAGCCGTACGGTGCTGTAGGGGCGCACCTCCCCGTCCGTGCCGAGCGCGGCGTTGCCCGCTTCCCGCAGTGTCGTGCCGTCGTCGCCGAGGAGGTCGACGAGTCGAACGCCCGCCGGCAGCGGGTGCACGGTGCCGTGGCGGAGCACGCCGGCCCGTGCGGTCGCGCCGTCGGCGAAGGTCAGGAACCTCACCAGCGACAGCACACGTGGGTGGTCAGGGGCCCGCCGTTCCAGGTGATGGCGTCAGTGAACGCCCCGAACAGGTCGAACTCCCCGCCGACCGCGTCTGCGTAGGCACGGTGGAGGTTGAGGACCAGACGCTCCCCGTCCGCCCAGCCCGCGAACTCCCCGAGATCGGCCTGTCGGGCCGCTTCGAGAGGGCTGAGCCCCTCGCGCCGCCCCTCCTCGGCCAGCGAGAGCACGAACCGGTAGTAGCGCTCGTGGTCACCCAGCACCGTCGCGAGGCCGGTGGCGCCCACGATCGGTCCGTGGCCGGGCACGAGGTGGTCGGGTTCGAACTCCGCCAGCCAGTCGAGTGCACGGAGTGCCCCGTCGACGGAGCCGCCACTCACCAGGGGGGTCAGGCCGTGGAACACCAGGTCGCCGGAGAAGAGCACTCGCTCGTCCGGCAGCCACGCGATCAGGTCTCCCGTCGTGTGGGCGTCGTATCCGGGGTGGAGGAGGTCGACCCGCCGTGTGCCGGTGAACACGGTCAGGCCGGAACGGATGACGACGCTGGGCACCCGTCTGGTCACGTTTCCCCACTCCGGCACCGGGTCCCATACGGGCGGACAGCCGTCGATCACCGGATCGACGAGCAGTGCGGCACGCATGTTCTCGTGACCGATGAGCGAGGCCTCCGGCGGCAGGAGGCAATTGCCGTAGGTGTGGTCCCCGTGCTCGTGGGTGTTCACCGCGAATCGCACGGGCTCGCCGTCGGTGGCAACGGCGATTGCATCGAGGAATCGCCGCGTCCGCTCCTCGGTCGCACAGGTGTCGACGACCAGCGTCCCGTCCCCGCCGGTGATGGCACCGGCGTTGTTGAGCCACCACGAGCCGTCCGGTTGGACCCATGCATGCACACCGTCGACGATCTCTTCGAGGCGCGCCGGCGACGCAGTGGGGTCTGCCCCGTGGCTGTGGTGCGCCTCCACCCGAACCCGCTCAGTCCGTCACCCGAACGAGGGTGCGGCGGGCACCGCCCTCGGCACGGGGCTGCCGGCCAGGTGACATCTGTGCAACCTAGCGCGCCGTGGCGCTCCGCCCCGGAGATCGACCGACCCCCGGCCGGTGCGTGGGCTCTGCATCCGTCGCCGCCACGACGGCGGATTGCGGCCCTCCGGCCGGTGATCAGTCCGCAGGAGCTTGGCTGACGGAGGCGGCCACATCCGCCACCAGGCCCGCAACCGCCAGGTCGTGGGCGACAGTGATGGCGTTGACCACGGCCACCGACGTGGACGAACCGTGGCTGATCACACAGACGCCGTTCACCCCGAGCAACATCGCCCCGCCGGTGGTCTCGGGGTCGAGAGCGGTGGCGAGAGGCATCAGGTGCGGTAGCAGTGCCTCGGCGGTCTCCCGGACCTCCGGGCGGACGAGGATCTCGGTGAGGGCGCCCATCAGAAACCGGAGGGAGCCCTCCAGCGTCTTGAGGGCCACGTTGCCGGTGAACCCGTCGGTGACGATGACGTCCGCCAGCCCCTCGAAGAAGTCCCGGCCCTCGACGTTGCCGACGAACTCGAGGCCGGCTCCCCCCGCACCGTCGGCCAGCAGGGCGTGGGTCTCCTTCACCAGCGGGGTCCCCTTGGACTTCTCCTCGCCGATCGAGAGGAGTGCGACTCTGGGCCGCTCCACTCCGTAGCGCTTGTGGGCGTAGGTCGCCCCCATCTCGGCGAACTGCACGAGCATCTGGGAGGAACACTCGGCGTTTGCGCCGGAGTCGAGCAGCACCGTGGGCCAGGCCCGATTGGGGTCGGGAATCGGTGTGGCGATGGCGGGCCGGATCACCCCGGGCAGCCGTCCCATCCGCAGAAGGGCCGACGCCATGGTGGCCCCGGTGTTGCCCGCCGACACCATGGCCATGGCCCTGCCGTCCCGCACTGCCTCGGCGGCCCGGACGAGGGACGAGTCCTTCCTCCGGCGGACACCGTGGGCAGGGTCGTCCTCCATGCCGATGACCTCGCTGGCCGCCATCACGGGCAGATCGCCGGTGTCACCCAGCTCGCCCGGGCGCCCCACCAGGACCACTGCGATTTTCCCCTGCTCCGCCGCCTGACGGGCCCCTGCGACGATCTCACCAGGAGCCTTGTCGCCGCCCATGGCATCGACCGCCACCGGAAGTGCGGCAAATGCCTCACCGGTCGGTCGTTCCCCCCCTCGTGCCACTAATCGACTTCGATCGCCTGCCGGCCTTTGTACCACCCGCAGTTGGGGCAGACAACGTGGGGAAGCTTGGCCGTCGTGCACTGGGGGCACACCGAGCGTGCCGGCACCTTCAGCACCCAGTTGGACGCCCGGCGACTGCGGCTCTTCGACTTGGAGGTCTTCTTCTTCGGAACGGCCATAGGGGTGACATCCTAGGTCAAGACGCGCCCCTAGGGTTCCCGCAGCGTGTCGAGCACCGACCAACGGGGGTCCCCCGCCGGAACGCACTCGCACTCGTCCACGTTCCGATTGATCCCGCACTGGGGGCAGAGGCCACGGCAGTCCTCCGAGCACAATGGGGCCAGGGGGAGTTCGAGCAGGACCGCGTCACGGGCCAACGGCTCGAGATCCACCTCGTCACGGACGAGAAGGTAGGCGTCCTCGTCCCGGTTGGCGGCACCCGCCGGGACGAAGCGCTCCCGAACGGGCGCCACCACCTGGCCGGTCACCGGACCGCCGCAACGGCGGCACTCGCCGCGCCACGGCGCGCTGACCGTGCCCGTGGCCGTGATCCCGCCCGGGTAGGACGACAGGGTCAGGTCTGCCTCCACCGGTGCCCCGTCGGGCACCGTCACCGACACTGCGGCCAGCCCGTCGATCACCCCCTGGCGCACCTCGTGCCGGGTGGTGCCGGCCACCTTGCGCAGGGCGGCCACCTGGACGACGAACGGTCGCTTCACCCGCGGCGGGTTCTCGGGTCGTGCACCCACGACGGGTGCGAGGTCGACGCGTTCGGACTCGGACGTCACCGGACCTGCCCGCTCAGTCGAGGTCTTGGTCGAAGAAGCCCTCCGGCTCGTCGACGTCCGAACCTCCCCCGAGTACCGAGTCGGCGGCCGCCAGCGTGGTGTCCCCCTGGTCGCCGATCTCCACCGGAGGCAGCGGGGAGACCTGCAGCTTCTCGCGGCCGGCCTGCACGGTCTTCATCGTGCGGTCGAGCACGATCTCGAAGCTGGCCAGCTTCTGGTCGGCGTAGTCCTCGGCCTCGTGCCGGAGTCGTCGGGCCTCTTCGTTGGCGTCGTCGAGGATGCGCTGGGCGACGTGACTGGCCTGGCGCACGATCTCCGTGCGCTGGACCATGCGCTCGGCCTGGACCCGCACCTCCTCCAGCAGGGCGTCGGCCTCCCTCGACTTCTCGGCCAGGAACTCGTCGCGCTCCTTCAGGAGCCAACGCGCCTGGCGCAGTTCGTCGGGCATGTGATCGAGGGCCCCCTGCAGCAGTTCGGCCAGCTCTTCGCGGGAGACAAGCACCGACGCCGACAGGGGCATCGCCTTTGCGGTCTGCACCAGCCCGAGCGCTCTGCGGATGAAGGCCTCTGCGCCCTGCTGAGCTCCGGCGGCCCGCTCACGGTCGAGGTCCTCGAACACGTCACTCATTGGCGAACTTCTCCTCGAGCCGCAGGGCGACCACCTTGGGCACGAAGGAATTCACGTCGCCGCCGAATCGGGCAACCTCACGCAGGAGCCTCGAGGCGATGAACGAGTGCGCCGAACTGGTGGGGATGAACAAGGTCTCCACCCCGGACAGCTGCTTGTTCATCTGGGCCATCTGCAGCTCGTTTTCGAAGTCCGACACCGCACGGAGCCCCTTCACGATGGCGCTGGCCCCGACGTCGTGGGCCACGTTGACCACCAGGGTGGACACGGACACGATGCGCACGTTGACCAGGTGAGCGAGCGACTCCTCGAGCATCTGCTGGCGCTCGTCGAGGTCGAACAGCACCTCGTTCTTCTGCGGATTGCGCAGCGCGGCCACGACCACCTCGTCGAACAGGCGGGCCGCACGCTCGATGACTTCGAGGTGCCCGTTGTGGACCGGGTCGAAGGACCCGGGTATGAGCGCAATCCTCACTGGACACCTTTCTGGGTGATCCGTTCCGGACGGGCCACCGTCACGATCGTACCCCCATACCGCTTCGATTTGATGATCCCCCATCCACGGGGAAGCGCGAGCTCGGCGCCCGATTCGAGAACGGCCAGATCGGCGGGCAGCCGTGCGATCAGCGTCTCCCACCCCTGGTAGTCGTAGGGGGGATCGCAGAGGACGAGGTCGTAACGCGACGCGGTGGTCGCCGCCCAGGCGTCGACGTCGGCACGCACCACCGTGGCATCCCCGTCCTCCTCCGCCTCGCCCAGGCCCACCGAGGCGAGGTTGGTGCGCACCACTCCGAGGGCGACCGGATCGCGCTCGACGAAGGTGACCGACGCTGCTCCGCGCGACAGGGCTTCGATCCCGAGTGCGCCGGTGCCGGCGAACAGGTCGGCCACCTGCAGGCCGTCCACTCCCCCCAGGCTGTAGAGGATGTCGAACACCGCCTCACGGACACGGTCCGAGGTCGGGCGCACGGTCGGTCCGGTGGGGCCGGCCAGGCGCCGCCCGCGGAACTGTCCTCCGATCACACGCACCCGTGCAGCCTACCGGCCGACTTTCCTCCCCCTCGGGCACGACGCGTCCCTCGGCAGACCAGGGGCCCCTAGCTCTTGAAGAGGAACTCGGCCTCGCTGTCCTCGATGAAGATCCGCAGCTCGTCGACCAACGGGCGGTGGCCCTCGAGACCCGGGTCCTCCTCGACCAGGGCCACGGCCACGGCACGGGCCTCGACCACCAGGTCCCGATCGGACAGGAGCTTGGCGGCCTTGAGATCGCTCTTGCCCTTCTGCCGTGCCCCGAGGATGGTCCCCTCGCCGCGCAGTTCGAGGTCGACGTCGGCCAGTTCGAACCCGTCGCCGGTCCGCTCCATTGCCGACAGTCGGGCGGAGGCCTCGGGGCCATCGTTCTCCGAGAGCAGGTAGCACCAGGCCGGGTCGCCTGCCCGCCCCACCCGACCGCGCAGCTGGTGCAGCTGGGCGATACCGAACCGGTCGGCGTCCTCGATGACCATGACCGTGGCCTCGGGGACGTCCACGCCCACCTCGATCACCGTCGTGGCCACCAGCACGTCGAGTCGGCCGGAGCGGAAGTCCGCCATCGCCGCCTCCTTTTCCGAGGGCCGCATCTGACCGTGGAGCAGCCCGACCCGCAGACCCGCGAGCTCGGCCCCCGACAGTCGCTCCTCCTCGGCGACGACGGACGAGGCCTGCACCCGGTCCGAGCCCTCGACCAGGGGGCAGACCACAAAGGCCCGATGGCCCGCGGCGACCTCTTCGCGCACCCTCGACCAGGCCTCCTCGGCCTCGAGAGGGCTCCGGAGCCACCTCGTGGTGACCGGCAACCGGCCGGGCGGCATCTCGTCGATGATGGTCATGTCGAGGTCGCCGAAGACCACCATGGCGGCGGTCCGCGGAATGGGCGTGGCCGTCATCACCAGCAGGTCGGGATCCCGACCCTGGCCGTCGTCCCCCCGACCCTTGGCCCTGAGCGCGGCGCGCTGCTCGACACCGAAGCGGTGCTGTTCGTCGATGACCACCACGCCGAGGGACCGGAACCCAACCTGCTCGGTCAGCAGTGCATGGGTGCCGATCAGGATGTCCACGCCCCCCTCCCCCAGCCCCGCGTGGATGGCGGCCCGCTCGCCGGCGGCGGTCCTGGACGTGAGCAGGGCGACCCGCAGCGGGCGCCGGCCTTCCAGGGTTCCGGGGTCGGGGACGGACAGCCCCGCGACCAGGGAGCCCACCTCTGCCGCGTGCTGCTCGGCGAGGACCTCGGTCGGGGCCATCAGCGCGCTCTGGTGGCCTCCCTCGACCGCCACCAGCATGGCGGCGAGGGCCACCACCGTCTTGCCCGAGCCGACGTCACCCTGCAGCAGCCGGTGCATGGGCAGCGCCCCGGCCAGATCGT
>PLHF01000095.1:33877-34174 GCA_003138855.1 Acidimicrobiaceae bacterium
GGAACAGCTCGTCGAACGCCAGGCGCCTCCGGGCCGGCTCGCGCTGGGACAGCGAGGTCGGCCGGTGGATGTGGTTGAACGCAGTCGTGCGGTCGAGCAGGCCGAGGCGCCGGACCCACGCAGGAGGGAGGGGATCGGCGAACCCGCCCGCCCGGTCGAGGGCCTCCTGCACGAACCGGCTGATCCGCGTCGAGGTGAGATTGACCTTGTCGCTCAGGGGGTAGACGGGGAACACCCGGCCGGACCGTTCGTCCTCCCCGGGCCCGTCCTCGTCGCCCGGCTTGCGGAGCACCTCCA
>PLHF01000095.1:34231-34544 GCA_003138855.1 Acidimicrobiaceae bacterium
CCCGGCCCCGGCCCCTGCCACCGCGGGCCGGCGGCCGGCTGACCCGCACCACCTCGGCCAGCACCGACGCCTTGTCCCCCTCGGCCAGCTCGGCGATGGGCACCAGCCGGGTGCCGTCGATGTAGCGACGGGGGTAGTGGGTCAGCAGATCGAGCACCGACTCGATGCCGAGCTCGGCCAAGTCACGAGCGGCCGCTGCCCCCACGCCGTTGAGGACCGACACCGGCAGCGCCGCAAGCTGGGCGAGCCGGCGACCGTCCCCGCCGGCCGGCGGCCGGTCGCTCGGAGGCGCGCCGCTCACTCGATGGAGAAC
>PLHF01000081.1 GCA_003138855.1 Acidimicrobiaceae bacterium
GTTACTTCAGCAGTCTCCTAGATACGGCGGAACCGGTATTTCGTTGAGCAATCCGGCAGGGATCCGCCTATCTCTAGCGGGTAGCCGGCTGGCCCAGAATTTGTGCCTTGATCGGGTCCCACGACAGTTCATATCAGCGATTGAGCTTCGCCTAAGGGCCTAACGCCCCCCCTCCGCCTCGCGCCCCGCCCTCCCCGTTCGGGTGGGGCCCGCCGGGTGTGGCGGTGGCCCGGGGCCCGTCGCCCTGGCTCCGGCCCGTTGCCCTCCCTGCGCGGCGGTTTTGGGGTCGTTCCGCCCCGCGTCTCCCTCTCCCCCTGCGAAACCACGAGCGCCCACGGCAGGATTTGAACCTGCGACACCTCATTTAGGAAACGAGTGCTCTATCCCCTGAGCTACGTGGGCGGGACTTCCGCGGATGTTTCCGCGGCTTGGAACTGTGCATCACTGGCTGCGGGAAACAGGTTACGCGACCGACGGGTCCTGGCAGACGAACTCGCCCTCGGGATCGATGCCGATGCCGATGCCGACCTCACCGACATCCGAGAGCCAGGTGCCGTCAGCCAGCCCGGGTACGAGAGGTACAGGGCCAGGTCCTCATGGCCGATGCCGCATCCTTCGACGATCAGCAACGGGGACGGAGCGACCTCCACCCGCTCCCCGTAGCGCCTCCTGTCCCAGTCGAGCCGCCGCCGACGCGCCGTCGCTCCCGTGGTGACGGGTGGAGGACCCACTCTGCGTGCAGATCCGCTCACTCGGCCCACCCGGACCACCCGGACCACCCGGACCACCCGGACCACCCGGGCACCAGGTCGTCGGAATTGATGACCTCCACGCCGGGTGCGGCGGCCAGATGCCCGGCGAAGAAGCTCTTCCGGGCCCCGGAGTGGCCCTCGACGGCGACGACATGACACCGGTCACTCCCATCCATCCGCCGTGAGGAGGGCGTCTCGGCCAGGGGTGTACGTGGACCAGGCAGCCGGCACGAAACGTGTCCGCCGAGGACCTCTGGGCGTCGGCGCCATCGGCAGCCCCGACCAGGAGGCAGACTTCATCGGCCGACTCGTCAGGTCAGGGGCCACGGCAATCGCCGTCGAGCGCCTCCGCCGGGATCCTCGGCAACAGGTGGAGCTGATGACCGAGCACCTGCTTCCCCTGGTCACGTAGACGTCCCAGGGTCCGGCGATGCCCGGACCGCTGCAATCGGGCCATGGAGGGGCGGGCATGTTCGTATGCCCCGGACAACCTGCAGCCAGCGGCGGAGGGGCCCGGCGCGAGAGGCCGGCGCAGAGGACCTACGATCGGTCCAAACCGCCGATCCATTCCGTTCCACTCCCTCGAGACTCCGGAGACGACAGCATGAGCCAGGACGCCGACTGGTCACCCGACCAGCAATCGGGCACCGAGACCTTCGAGCAGGGCGACGATGCCATCGCCGAGGAGGCTCGGCTCGATCCCGAGACCCTCGAGATGATCGAGCTCGATCCCTCCCTCGACCCCACGCTGCAGGTGGACGACCGCGAGCTCGAGGAAGCCGGCGCGGAGCTCGACGATCCCGAGGACCTGGTCGTCCTCGACGGTTGCATCGACGATCCGGACGGCCTCGGCGGGCCGACCAATCGCTCCATCGCCCGGAGCAAGGACGACGAAGGCTGGGACCTCGACAATCCGCTCGTGGGCGGTACCCCGACCGATCAGAACTCGGATCCCATCGACTGAGGCCCTGACGGATTCCCGGGCCGGCCGTTGCGGCCGGACGGCAGGTCCTCAACCAGGTGTGTGCTCCCCGAGGAGGACGCAACGGGTGCCGCTGTAGATGGTGGGCATGCACTTGTTGCAGTGGATGCACAGGCCGTCATCGGCCACGCCCTTCTCCCACCGTGAGACCAGGTCCGGCTCGCGCAGGAGGGCCCGGGCCATGGCCACGAAGGAGAAGCCCTCGGCCACCGCACCCTCGACCGTGTCCAGGCGATCGACGCCGCCGAGCAGGATCAGGGGCATGCTGAGGGCAGCCAGGAACTGCCGGGCATAGGGCAGGAAGTAGGCCTCTTCGAAGGGGTACTCCCGCAGGAACCTCGAGCCCACCGCCCGCACGCCGAACCGGAGGAGCGCGGGCTGGGTTGCCGCGAACTCACGCAGCGGCACCTCGCCCCGGAAGAGGTACATCGGGTTCGAGAGCGAACTGCCCCCGGTCAGCTCGAGGGCGTCGAGTGCACCGTCCTCCTCGAGCATGCGTGCGAACTCGAGGCTCTCCTCGATCCAGAAACCACCGGGCACACCGTCGGCCATGTTGAGCTTGGCGGTGACCGCCACGTCATTGCCGACCGCTTCCCGCACCGCAAGGACCACCTGGCGCGGGAATCGCGCCCGGTTGGCCAGGCTCCCTCCCCACTGATCGGTGCGTCGATTGAGCCTCGGGCTGAGGAAGGCGCTGAGGAGGTAGTTGTGACCGAGGTGGACCTCGACGCAATCGAACCCCGCCTCCACCGCCTTGGCCGCCCCACGACGGTAGTCGTCGGTGATCCGGGCGACGTCGTCGTCGGAGACGGCTCGGGTCACCGTCCCACCGGCGCTGATCCGACGCGACGGCCCGATCGAGGGCGAGCGATTCGATCGAGCGTTGGCCACCGGGCCCGCGTGGCCGATCTGGGCCGACACGGCAGCTCCGTCGGCGTGCACGGCCTCCGTCAGTCGTCGCAGGCCGGGCACGGCCTCGTCCCCGAGCACCACGCAGTGCCGGTCGGTCCGCCCGTCGGGCGAGACGGCCAGGTAGGCGACGGTCGTCATGGCCGCGCCTCCGACCGCAACCCGTCGATGGAATGCGATCAGGTCGTCGGTCACCGCTCCCCTGGGAGACCGACCCTCGAACGTCGCCGCCTTGATGATCCGGTTCTTCAGGGTGATCGGCCCGAGGCGCGCCGACCCGAAGACCGCCCGTCCCGACTCGTCACCCGCGTCCGCCTTCGCCGTCACCCGGCACCTCCCACAGTGGTCACCAGGCCATTCTGCCGCCGATGCGCCGGAAGTGCGCCCCGGGTCGAACCCGGGCGCCGCACCTCGCTACGCTCGCCCAGGACATGGCGGCCCCACCGGTGATGACCACCGACGAGTTGCAGCAGTTCCTTGCCGACGCCTTCCCGAGCGCGGTGGTGCCCTACGTCGTCGAGGGGATCAACGGCACGGGTATCAGGATGCGGCTTCGGGTCGGGGAGGCCGACAGCCGTCCGGGCGGCACGGTGTCCGGTCCGCCCCTCATGGCCCTGGCCGACTCGGCAGCATGGCTGGCCATCGTCGGTCAGATCGGGCCGGTCGCACTGTCGGTGACGACCAGCCTGCACATCGACTTCCTCCGCAAACCGGCCCTGGTCGACGTGGTGGCGATCGGCACCCTGCTCAAGCTGGGCAAGCGACTCGCCGTGGTCGAGGTCGCCATGTACTCGGTCGGCAGCGAGGACGTCGTGGCGAAAGCCCAGGTCACCTACTCGATCCCTCCTCGCTGAGCACTCGTCGGCCGCACGTCCGGTCGACGCTCCCGCTGAGCGTCCGTTGCGTGCGCCATGGGTCCGTGCCACCATCGGGAACAGTCGTCAAAGGGGAACAGAACATGCATGACCTCGTGATCCGAGGCGGGACGGTCGTCGACGGCACCGGAGCGCCGGCACGCACCGCCGATGTTGCGGTGGACGACGGGCGCATCAGCGGCGTCGGATCCTTCGCCGGTGAGGCGGCTGCCCGCACGGTGGATGCCGACGGCCTCCTGGTCACCCCGGGTTGGGTGGACATCCACACCCACTACGACGGCCAGGCCACCTGGGACGAGGTCCTGGCCCCGAGCAGCTGGCACGGTGTCACCACCGTCGTCACCGGCAACTGCGGCGTCGGCTTCGCCCCGGCCATGCCCGACCGGCACGAGTGGCTCATCGGGCTCATGGAGGGCGTGGAGGACATCCCCGGCACCGCCCTGTCCGAGGGCATCCGGTGGGAGTGGGAGACGTTCCCCGAGTACCTCGACACCCTCGAACGACGGCGGTGGACGATCGACGTCGGCACCCAGATCGCCCACGGGGCGGTGCGCTCCTACGTGATGGGCGACCGGGGGGCCCGCAACGAGGCGGCCACATCGGAGGACATCCGCGGCATGAAACAGGTGGTGAAGGAGGCCATTGCCGCAGGGGCCCTCGGCTTCTCGACCTCGCGCACCCTGGCCCACCGGGCCATCGACGGCGAGCCGGTGCCTGGCACCTATGCCGCCGAGGACGAGCTCTTCGGGATCGGCAGCGCCCTCGGCGAGCTCGGCACGGGGATCTTCGAGCTGGCCCCGGCCGGCACCGCCGGGGAGGACGTCGTCGCGCCGAAGAAGGAGGTGGACTGGATGCGGCGGCTGTCCGCTGCCATCCACCGTCCGGTCACCTTCGCCCTCGTCCAGGTGGACGCCGCCCCGCAACTGTGGCGCGAGCTGATGGACGAATCACTGCGCGCCGTGTCCGAGGGCGCCGACCTCTGGCCCCAGGTGGCCGGCCGGGGCTTCGGGCTCCTGTCCGGGCACTTCACCACCTACTGCCTGCTCGACCAGATCCCCGAGTACCAGATCCTGAAGGCGAAGGGGCTCGGGCCCGACGAGCTGATCGCCGCGCTGCGGACCCCCGAGGTCCGGCGCGCTGTCGAGTCGTGGGTGCCCGACCCGGCGGCGGCCGAGCGCATGGAGCAGGCCTACCGCACCACGTTCACCCTGGGCAGCCCGCCCGAGTACGAACCGGGGCCCGAGCGCTCGCTGGTGGGCATCGCCGCGGCCACCGGGCACACTCCCCTCTCGGTGGCGTACGACGCCATGCTCGAGGACGACGGGCGGGGCCTCCTCTACGTCCCCATCCTCAACTACTCCGAGGGTGACCTCGATCCGGTACGGGAGATGCTCCTGCACCCCCGTGCCGCGTCCGGCCTGGGCGACGGCGGGGCCCACTGCGGGGTCATCTGCGACGCGTCGCAGCCCACCTTCATGCTCACGCACTGGACCCGCGACCGGGTGCGCGGCGAGCGGCTCCCCCTCGAGTGGGTGGTGAAGAAGCAGACCCACGACACGGCCCGCCTCTACGGGCTCGGCGACCGGGGCACGCTCGACGTCGGTGCCGTCGCCGACATCAACCTGATCGACTACGAGCGCCTGCAGCTGGGCAACCCCCGGGTGGTGGCCGACCTGCCGGCCGGTGGCAAGCGCCTGCTCCAGGACGCCACCGGGTACGTCGAGACGATCAAGACCGGCGTGACCACCTTTGCCGACGGCCACGACACCGGTGCGCGCCCGGGGATCCTGCTTCGGGGCGCCCGCTGACCAACGGCGGGCGAACCGGTCCCTGCCTGTCCGCCCGCTCAGGCCCCGCTTGCCGCATCCGCCTCGGACGGCGCTCCCGAGGCGACGCCGCCGGGCTGCTCGGCGGCCTCGGCCGCCCACTCGGCCTGCATCTGTTGATAGACCCGGTGCTCCACGATGAAGGCCAGGAAGGGCACGAAGCCTGCCGCCACCACCAAGAGGATCCGGCCCAGTCGCCAATGGGCTCGCCGGGCCAGGTCGGCCGCCGTCACCAGGTACACCAGGTACAGGTACCCGTGTGTAGGGGCAACCACCTCTTCGGCCACCTTCACGTCGACCCCGAGCAGCTGGAAGATCACCACGACCGTCAAGAGGAGCAGCGCGGTCCCCACGACGAAGGCCATCACCCGATAGCGGATCAGCGCTCCGTGCACGTGGTCCGCTCCGTGGCGGTGCGNNAGGTAGCGGTTGTACTCGGCCAGCTCCGCTGCCTCCTCGGGGGTCTGGGTAGCGAAGCGCTCGCCCCGGCCCCCGGCCTCCTCGTCGATGGGCGAGGCCGCGGCGATGGCCATGTTCTTGCGGCGACCCCCGGTGAGCGCCCAGCCGGGCTGCTTGTGGTCTGCTGGGGGTGCCCCTTCGGTGGGGGCGATCCGGGCACCCTGTCGCGGGAGCACGGTGCGCTGGTCGTGGATCAGCTGCCACCACATGTAGATCGCATAGAAGCCGAAGAACGGCCACAGGAAGGTGTACGCCCAGCTCAGCGTGTTGCCGCCCAGGGCACGGTCCAGCTGCCACCGGGTGAGCCAGGCGAAGGTGGGTAACAGGACGAGCAGCGTCACGTGCAACCCGATGCAGCGAGGTGTGAGGTATCGACGCACCTGCCCATCGTACCGCCGGGGTCCTCGATCTCCCATTCGGGAGTACCCGCGAGCTGGGCCGATACCGGCGGCGCGCCGTGGGCGTCGGGCGGGCCATAGGCGGCCGGGGTCGCCACCATGGCCGCGCACGGTCCCCGTCGGCCACCCCCGGGGTGCCTAGTATTTTCCGCAAGCAGCAGACCGGCGACCCGGGCAGGGGCGATCTGCCCGCAACTGCCGATCGAGAACTGCCGATCGAAAGGAAACGCCGTGGACAGTCGCCTCAGGACCGGTATCGCGGAGGCCATCGGGACGATGATCCTCGTCGTCGGAGGCGCGGGCACCGCCATTCTGGCCACCGGCACCTTCTTCCCCAAAGGGTCGGTCGGCATCCTCGGCGTGGCGCTCGCCTTCGGCCTCTCGCTGCTGGTCGCCGCGTACGCCATCGGCTCCATCTCGGGCTGCCACGTCAACCCGGCGGTGACCCTCGGCCTGTGGGTCATCGGCAAGACCAAGACGAAGGAGCTGCCCTTCTACATCGTCGGCCAGATCGTCGGCGGGCTCTTCGGGGCGCTGATCATCTACATCATCGCCAAGGGCAGCGATCAGCTTCAGTGCCAAGGCGTCGGGATTCGCGTCCAACGGCTACGGGATGCACTCGCCCGGCGACTTCAAGCTGGGTGCCGTGATGTTGGCGGAGGTCTTCTTCACCGCTGTGTTCGTCTTCATCATCGCCTCGACCAGCCGGCTGTCCATGCCGGTGGGCCTCACCGGGGTCACCATCGGGCTCACCCTCACGGTCATCCACCTGATCTCCATCCCTATCGACAACACGTCGGTGAACCCGGCCCGCAGCCTGGCCACCGCGGTCTTCCAGGGGAGTTGGGCCCTCAACCAGCTATGGGTGTTCATCGTCTTCCCGGTCGTGGGCGGCATCCTGGGCGGCGCCCTGTGGCGCGCCATCCGGCCGCCATCGGACGAACTGACCGAGGAAGCCTCCGAGGCGGTGGCGCCTGCCCCGTACGGCCGGCGCCCGCAGCCCGAATAGTCCGACCCGGCCCGGGTGCACCCCCCTCCCGGGCCACACTGCACGGCAGTCGCAGGACCGAACTCGACAAGGAGAAGGCGCACTGATGCCAACAGAGCGGTCACACCCCGCCCCTACCGTTGCGACCGTGAACTACGCGACGGAGCATCCCACGCTGTTCGACCCCCACATCGAGGTGAGGGTCAGCAAGCGGCGCAAGAAGACCGCCGGCGCCCACTGGGAGGGCGACCGCATCGTGGTGGTGGTTCCCGCCCACCTGCGCGGCGCCGATCGCGACCGGATGGTCGAGAGCCTGGCCGGCCGGCTGGCGCGGCACCGGCCGCACCTGCACGCCTCGGACGCGCACCTCGCAGAGAGGGCCGGCGTGCTCGGCCGGCGCTACCTCGACGGGGTGGAGCCATCGTCGATCCGATGGTCCACCACGCAGAACAAGCGGTGGGGGTCGTGCACCATCGGGACCCGAGAGGTCCGGATCTCGGAACGGCTGCGGGTCGCTCCGACCTGGGTGCTCGACGCGGTGATCGTCCATGAGCTGGCCCACCTCATCGAGCCCAACCATTCGCCGCGCTTCCGCGAGTTGGAGAGCCGCTCCCCGCGGCGACGGGAGGCGGACGTCTTCCTGGAGGGCTACACCCTCGGGTTGCACATGTCGGCGGGCACGCCCGGAGCGGCATCACCCGGTGAGGGATTCGACGACGTCATCGACGGTGCGGCGGGCTCCTGAGCGGCCGCTCCGCCCTAAATCTAGAGAGTTGACTTGATTAGTCGTCTTTCACTCTCTACAGTGACCGTATGGCATTCGCCTACCTCGATCCGGCCACGGTTCTCACCGATGATCCGTCCCCCCGTCGTCCCCGGAGGCCGCGTGCCGGATCGAGGGTCCCTCGCCCCCCGGAGCCAACCGTGCTCCACGACCAGGCTCCCCGGGCCGGGAGGCAGGTCGATCTCCTGGCCATCGCCGAGGGCTTCGCCGTCTCGGCCGGCGGCATCACCGGCCTGCGCGGCCTCGATGAGCGCGCCTGGATCCTGTTGGCCGCCACCGATCTCTTCGAGGCCTGGGCTATCGGTTGGCCGCCCGGAGGGCGCATCGACCTGCACGACCACGGACCGTCCCACGGCGCGCTGGTGGTGGCCGAGGGCGTGCTGACAGAGGTGGCGGTGGAGGCCGACCGCCGTGGCGCTGCCACCAGGACCGCCCGTTACCTACGACCGGGGGACCACCGCCAGTTCGGGTCCCACTACGTTCACGACGTCAACAACGACGGTGAGGTGGATGCCATCAGTGTGCACGTGTACGGGCCACGCCTGACCACCATGACCTACTACGAGCTGGACCGGGGCGGCCGACCAGAAGCCGTGCGCACCGAGGAGATCGAGCCGGTCGGGCCCTTCGACACCACCGGCGCCCACGACCCCGCGTGAGTCCCTCCGCCGACGACCTGGTGGCCAGCGCCCGCCGCCGGGTCGGCCGGACCGCGCCAGAGGACCTGGCCGACGTGACCGCTGCGGGCGGGCTGATCATCGACATCCGGCCCGCCGCCCAGCGCGAGGAGGAAGGCCCCCTCCCCGATGCCCTGGTCGTCGAGCGCAATGTGCTCGAGTGGCGCCTCGACCCCAACGGCGCCCACCGACTTCACGACGTCACGGGAGTCGACCAACCGGTGGTGGTGGCGTGCTCGCAGGGGTACGCGTCGTCACTCGCGGCCGAGTCGCTGCTCGCCCTCGGGTTCCGGAACGTCACCGACCTGATCGGTGGGTACCAGGCATGGTCGGCGTGGGCGAACGCAGGGCAGCCGACGTCGGAGGCGGCTGTTCCCCAGTCGTAGGTGGGGCGATCACCGCGTCAGGAACGTCGCCTTGCCTCAGCCAACGCCGCTTCGATGCCCAGCAGTTGCTTGGTCTGCCACGCCTGATACGTGGAGCTCGCTGGTGCGAGGGTCTCGGTGATCGTGGCATAAGGGATGTGCTCCGCCCTGACCTCGGCCAACTGGGCCTGCACATCGGGTGTGACGTTCTGGCTGTTGTAGACGTAGACCTCGATGAGGTGGTTCTTGATCTGATTGTCGATGATCTCCTTGTCGCCTGCCGAGACGTCGGTTCCCTCGCTGATGGCCTTCAGGAACGCGTAGGGGGTGACGAGGTTGAGGCCCAGAGCCGGGGCCAGCATGGCGAAGATCGACTCGGACGCTCCTACGGGGGTGCCGGAGTACTGAGCCTTGATGGCGGCGATGGTGGCGTGGTACCGCTTCAGGGCCACAGTGTCGAAGGAGGTCTCCTGCTCGTTGAAGTACGTGCTGTCGGCTGGGTCGAGTGCCTGATAGTCGGACACGATCCGACGGATGACCTCTTGGACATCGGCCGGGTTGTACCACAGGTGCGGATTGCCGCCGTCGGCCACGCCGACGACGGTGCCGACATTCAGCACCGTCGGATGGGTCTGATCGGCACTGAGGAGCTGGCTCACCCAAGGGTCGTATCCGATTCCGTTCTCGATCACGAACTGAGCCCCGGCGATCTCCCTGGCATCGCCGGCGGTCGGCTCATAGCTGTGAGGGTCGGTGTTCGGGTTGGTGATGATGCTCACCACCTGGACATGCGTCCCTCCCACCTGGCGGGCGATGCTGCCCCAGAAGTTCTCTGCCGCCACCACTCGAATCACCGTGCCCTCGCTCTTCGTGCCGGCGCCGGAGAGCTGACCACCGGACGTGGCGGTGGCACAGGCAGTCGACAGCACAGCCACCGCGGTGAGGATCAGGCCGACAAGTCGACCGGTGCGGTTGGAGGAGCGGTCGGCGGTGGATGCGTCGATGGCAACGTTCATCGGTGATCGGCTTCCTCGGGTGGTGCGGTCCACTTCCCGTGCGACGGGTGGAGAGCCGTCTGGTGGCGCACTATAAATGAGAATCGTTCTCATCACAAGCCGAGGTCGGAATTGTTCCGGCTGGAGGAGGTGAGAGGAGTGGGTGATCATGTGCTGGGAATCACTCCCAGCACCAGGGCATGGCGGCAACTTCGGACCGGCACGTTCCAGTATCATCGACGTGTCGTCATGGACGGGGGTCGAAGTTCTCACGATGGGGCCGGTTCATCTCCCCTCGATCACAAGCGCGCTCCCGGGCCACCGAGCACCCCTGGTCCCCGGCGGTCGGCAGAGGTGCCCGGTAGCGAGTACAACGGGGTCGTGGCCTACCTCCTGGCAGTGATTGCCGCCTTTGTCAACGCCCTGACATCGGTTCTCCAGCGGATCGGGGTCGAGTCGGCCCCGGCGTCGACCACCCTGAGGATGAGCCTCATGGCTCACGCCATCCGGCGGGGCATCTGGCTCATCGGCTTCGGCCTCATGCTGGTGGAGTTCGCCCTGCAGGCCACCGCCCTGCGCTTCGGTCAGCTCAGCGTGGTCCAGCCCGTGCTCACCACCGAGCTCCTCTTCCTCATGCTCATCCTCGGCGTCTGGTTCCGCTACCGGCTGGGTCCTCAGGAGTGGTTGGGCTCGGCGATCATCGTGGTAGGCCTCGGCGGGTTCTTCCTGGCCGCGGCTCCCGCCGGCGGCAATGCCATCCCCGACACCCGCTCGTGGGTGGTGGCCTCGGTCGTGCTGATCGCCGTCATCACCGGCTTCATCGTCGCCGCCCTGCGCGGCCCGCGATGGTGGCGGGCGGCCGCCTTCGGGGCGGCCACCGCGGTGACCGCCGCGTTCGGGGCCGCACTGACCAAGGCCACCACGACCTACATCTCCGAGGGGTGGGGGCACGTGCTCACCCATGCCCAGCCCTACATGCTCGCCGTCACCGGCCTGGGCACGGTCTTCCTTCTGCAGAATGCCTTGCACGCCGGGCCGATCACCGCGTCGCGCACGACGCTGGTGACCCTCAACCCGCTGGTCAGCATCGTGCTCGGGATCACCCTCTTCGCCGACCGGCTCCGCGCCGGGCCCGTGTGGGTGACCTTGGAAGTGGCAGCCCTGGCGGTGCTGGTCACCGGAGCGGTGATCCTGGCCCGCTCGCCCCTGGTGGCAGGCACCCGGGCGGAAGGCGAGCCCGGCGAGATGCTGGCCGGCGCCCGCCACCGGGAGATGATGGCGCCCCCCATGGAGGCGATGCCGTAGGCGCACCCAGCGCCCTCGAAGGGTGGATCGTTCGTTCCCGGCGGCTCGGGGCACCGGTGCGGCAACCTGTCCCGGTGGTCGGTGGTCGGTGGCGCACGGGGTGCTCACTTGTCCCGTGGCAAGGGAGATCAGGCAACGCCAGCTGCGAAACGACAGCGGCGAACGTGACCGACCTCGGACGGCTCGAGCCCTCCCAGATTCCTCTCGAGGTTGCCGTCAGCACGATCACCATGGCCGAACTCGCGGATGGACCGCACCCCGCCGAAGATGCCGTGGAGCGGGCACGCCGCCAGGATCGGCTGCAACGGGCTGAAACGGCGTTCGATCCCCTCCCCTTCGACAGCGAGGCGGCTCGTGCGTACGGCAGGAACTACGCAGCATCGGCATCCTCAGGGCGCAAGCCGAGTGGGCCTCGCGCTCTGGATCTCCTCATCGCCGCAACCGCCTGCTCGACCGGGCTCCCGCTCTACACCCGCAACGAAGAGGACTTCCGGGGCCTCGAAGGCTTGGTCGAGATCGTCGCGGTGTGACTCACCGAGCCCGGGGCCTGCGCCGACGCCTCAGCCGGTCAGCGACCCGGTCCGTCCACGGGTCATCGATCGCTGTCCCGAGGCCCCGGGCCACGTGCAGGCCCGGGCGGCAAGCAGCAGCTCGGCGATGCCGAGGGGACCATCGCCCAGGTGCTCCCTCATCGACCGGAACAGCGACGCGGTCACCCGGGTGTCGCCCAGGGCACTGTGGTGGTCGTCCCAGCTGAGACCGAAGTGGTCGCAGCAGTCGACCAGCCGAGCCTTGCCCCGCAGTCCCAGGTGGAGCTGAGCCACCCGGAGGGTGTCCACGGTCGCCACGTTGCCGGGGACCAGGGCCTCGCCCCCGGCCCTCCGGCACTCGGACCACAGGAAGGCCAGGTCGAACCGGTCGACGTTGTGGCCCACGATGACCCTGCCCGAGAGCCGGTCGGCCAGATAAGGGTGGATCTCCGCGAAGCTGGGCGCTCCGACCAGCATCTCCTCGGAGATGCCGTGGACATGGGTCGGCCCCGGGTCTCGCCCCGGGTCGACGAGCGTGCAGAAGGTGTCGACCTCCTCGCCTGCGGGCGAGAGGATCACCACGGCCACCTCGACGATCCGCTCCTGTTCGGGCGAGAAGCCGGTGGTCTCGAGGTCGACGACGGCGAAACCCGGCGGGTGCTCCCCTGCGATCTCCACGGTGCCCACCGTAGATCGCCGGTGCAACACGGTGTCGCACGCTCGACGGACCACGTCGGTTACCGGGGGGACCTCTCCGAGTAGCACCGTCGCTGTCGGCTTCGGCTCCCCCGCCTCCGCTGAGTGGGCCGTCCCCTCGCTCGGGGCGAGGTGACCGAACCGGGACCGGACCGGACCCGACCCGACCCGCATCCTCCACACGCTCCGCAGCGCACAGAGGACGGGGCCGACAGGTCCTAGGCGTTGGCCCCCTGAAGCTCGCGCAGCTCCTCGGCCACGTCGGCTTCGTGCTGCTCCTCGTCCTCACGGGCCTTGGCCGGGCTCCAGCGGCCGTGGTTCAAGAAGATGGTCGGGATGAACAGGACCATGCCCGCGACGCAGACCCAGAACCAGTGCTGCCACTGCTTGGGCGACTTGGCCACGCCCTTCTGCAGCGCCTGAAGTTGGCTCTGGTGGGCCGCCAGGTAGTTGAGCTGCGTCTCGAAGGGGACGACCAGCGTCTTCAACTGCGTCTGGTACTTGACGACCAGGGCGAAGTTCGCTGCCCCGAGTGCCTTGGTGGCGGCAACGATGTTCGGGATGGACGGGTTGGCCGACAGGGCGGCCACGATCGGCTTGTTGGTCGGCGTGTTGAGGACGCCGAGGAACGCAGCGTGCTCCTGTGCGAAGGACACCGACGCCGGGTGCTCCACGATGAACGACTGGATCGCGGGCGTGGCATAGGGCGTGTTGTCGACCACCGGGTTCACCGAGTTGATCACCAGGGGCAGGAAGAGGAACGAGAGCCCCACGGTGAGGCGCAGAATCCACCCCCACAGGGCCAGGCCGGTCCCCACCAGGGCCGGGTTCTTCGCCTCGACCATCTCGGTGTAGGCGGCCATCCACGGCGCATAGCACAACGAGATGAAGGCGGCCAAGAACACCTCGATCAAGACCAGCTGGTTGTGCCCGGTGTGCGCGTTGTCGGCCTGATGCAGGAAGACGATGAGCATGACGATCGCGCCGATGGAGCCGACGAGCATGAACGGCTTGCGGACCCGGAACTTGTCGGAGAGCACACCGAAGACGATCAGGGCGACGAGGTCGGCCCACCAGAACCAGGCGTTCAACCCGTTGGCCTGGCCGGTGGTGAGGTTGAGGCCGTTCGGGTTCTTGAAGACGGTCGCCCAGTAGATGGTGAAGAAGGCCGAGGCCGCGTAGTAGACGAGCAGGAAGAGCGAGATGCCGATGGCCGAGCCCACCAGGTCCCACTTGAGGATCTGGCGCCAAGGATGGGTGGTGGCCGCGAACACCTCCTGGTCGGTGAGGCCCAGGGCCCGGGCCTCGATCAGCGCCCGGTCCCGTTGGGACACCATCAACTGGTCGCGGAGCCTGGAGGACAGGTCCTTCATGAAGAACATGGCGAGGACGAAGACGACCAGGGCGGACGCGCCGGAGATGATGAACTGGCTCTTGAATCCGCTGGCGCCGTTGTGGCTTATGAAGTGGTCGAGGGTGTGGGTGGCCACGATGCTGGTGAGCAGGCTGCCGGCCACCGGGCCCACCGTCCAGAACCCCATGGCCGAGGCCCGGCCCAGCTGCGGGCTGAAGTCACGCACCAGCGACGGCGTCGCCACCAGGATGGCGCCTTCGACCAGGCCGAGGACGGAGATGACGATGGCGAACTGCCACTCGGTCTTGCAGAGGGGGACGCCGACGGCCACCAGCAGGCCGACGATGAGCAGCCCGTAGATGATCACGTTGGACCGGCCGAACTTGTCGGTCTTGCTGGCCGGAAGCGAGGCGAAGGCCCCAATGAGGTTCGAGACGACCACGATGTACACGTAGAAGGCGAAGGACATGTGGAAGTACTGCAGGATGTTGGGAGTCACCCCGGTCTGGGTGAAGTACGTGTAGTAGAGGACGATGGTGGCCAGCACGGCCAGTCCCAGGTAGGCGGTGCGCTTCCTGTTGTCCGGGTACTCGTCGATCTCGTGGACGAGCAAGAACCGGAACAGGGCTCCGTGTCCCGATGTCGTCCCGGCGTTGGCGTCCAATGTCTGCGCTGCCATACCGTCTCCCCCTGGATCTCGGTTTGCGACTCTCGCCGGTCGCAGCACTGACCGTAGCGCAACCGGAGCACGCTTGTGGAGTACTGGGGTCCCGGGTCAAGTCGCCGGGCCGACGTCCCGGGCCCGCAGCGCCTCCCGTCGAGCGGGACCCCCGTCGCGAGAGGTGCGCGGTCAGTCGTCGAGCACCGCGACCGCCACCAACTCCTCGAGGTACCGGGTGTCCCACCAAGAGATCTGGAGTTGCTTGGCCCGCCGGAAGTACAGCTGGATGTCGAACTCGACGGTGAACCCGATCCCCCCGAAGATCTGCTGGGCGGTGGCGGTCACGTCCCGGAACGTACGGCACGCGTACAGCTTGGCCATCGGCGCCAGCCTGGCGACGCCGCGCCCCTCGGACCGCGCCCAGGCGGCCTCGTGGACGAGCACCTCGGCGCCGTCGACGCTGGTGGCCCCGTCGGCCAGGTAGTGGGCGATGGCCTGAAAGGCGCCGAGCGGCTTGTCGAACTGCTGGCGATCCTTGGCGTACTGCACGGTGATCTCCAACGCGTGACGGGCGCCGCCGACGGCCTGGGCGCCGGCCAGGATGATCCCGTCGTGCATCACCGTGTCCCAGGTGGCCCACCCGCTACCCGCTACCCCGATACGGTCCGCCGGGTCGACTCGCACCCGGTCGAAGTCGACCCGGTACTGGGTGTCCGACGCGATGGTCAGATGCTGGGTGAGGGTGACGCCCTCGGCCGACGGGTCGACGAGGAAGAGATCGACATCGGTCGGGGCTTCCCCGGTGCGGGCCAGCACCACGAGGCAGACGGCAGAACGGGCGAACGCCACGTGGCGCTTGGTTCCCGAGAGCACGAAGCCGTCGCCGTCGGGCACCGCCCGGATCTGCACACCCGTGGGTCCGAAGCCGCTCTCGGGCTCGAGCCACGCCGGAGTGAGGATGGCCTCACCGGTCACGATGCGCGGCAGCCATCGCTGCTTTTGGCCCTCGCTGCCCGACCGGGCCAGCGCTCCACCGCACAGGACGGAACTGACGAAGTGGGGGGACGGTGCCAGGGAGCGACCGAACTCCTCGTAGACGACCACTCCCTCCACGGCGGTCATGCCCGAACCGCCGTACTCCTCGGGCAGTTGCAGGCCGATGAGGTCCAGGTGGCCCAGCTGCTTCCACAGACCGGGCGAGTAGCCGATCGGGTCGTCCTCGAGCTCGCGCACCACGCTCAGCGGGCTGTTGGTGGCGCACACACCACGCACCGTCTCGCGCAGCATCTCTTGTTCGGGGCTGAAACTCAGGTCCAACATGGTCGGCTCTCCTCGTGTGGTGATGCGTCGTTCGGTGATGCGGTGGGCGCCGGGCCGGGGCCGGCGACGCCGGACGGCGAGGTGGCGGGCATCACGGCCGCCACCGATCGCCCGTGCGCTCCCAAGGGTTGTCGTCGTCGGTGACCGGCAGTGCCACCCGCGCCTTGCAGGTGGTCTTGGGGTCGTCGTCGACCGACACCGAGATGTCGACGACCACCCAACCGCATCCGGTCTCGTCGACGCCGGCGTCGGTCACCTCGCCCCGGAACACCATGGTGTCGCCGGGGAAGATCGAACCCAGCATCCGGAAGGTCATCCGCTGGAGGCGGCCGTACGGCCCGGTCCAGTCGGTGACGAACCGCTCGAACCATGCCGCCTGGTTCGGCGTGTTGAGGAAGATGTCGCGAGTGCCGTTGCGGTTGACGGCGAAGTCCTTGTCGTGGTGCATCGGGCGCCAGTCGCGGGCGGCCAGGGCACCGAGCACCACGGTGGTGGCAGTGACCGGATAGACCAGCTCGGGAAGGCGGTCGCCGACGGAGACGTCGCCGCTCAGGAGCCGGGTGGTGGTGGTCATGATCGACCCCCCGTCGGGCCGGCGGCCCCGGCGGCCTCGGCGGCCCCGGCGCGCCGGTAGCCGAAGCCGGTATAGCTCTCGACGGCCACCAGGTCCCCGCGCTGGTTGTGGTACTCCACGTCGATGACCCAGAAGCGGCCGGTGCCGAGCCTGGTGGTCTTCTCGTCGCTGACCGAGCGCAGGATCTGGCGGGTCCGTAGCCGGTCACCCGGCCGCACCGGCTCGTGGAACACGATGGTGTTGTCGCTCATGACGGCCTCGGGCAACCCGAGGCCCTCCTTGAGGTCGAAGTGGACCTGCAGGGGCAGGGCCTGGGCGGTGCGCCCCGGTGCCCAGTGGTGGGGGCGGAACCACACCGAGACCATGGTCGGCGGGGCGATGGGCCCCCCGGTCACCTCCTCGGCCACCTGCTCGTCCCAGAACAGGGGGTTGCCGTTCTCCACCGAGGCGCAGGTCGTCCACACGTAGCCCTGCTCCACGGGGAACTCCCCCTCCTCCTCGTACTGCCCCACCCCGATGAGGCGTTCGATGTCGGCCACCCCGATGGCGCTCATGCCACCACTCCTTTTGCCCGCAGCTCCGCGAGTCGCTCCGGGCGCACGCCGGCGGCCGCCAGCAGCTCCTCGGTGTCCGAATGGGCCGGGTCCCCGATCTGCACCGGGGCACCCACCCCCTCCATGCCGGCCAGCACCGGACCCACCTGGCGGAAGCGGGTCGGCACGCCATCCCGGCCGCCCGGTGACGCCCCCTCGGCGTCGACGAATGCGTGACGCGCCGCGTACTGGTCGTCCCCGACCACCTCGGCCACCGACAGTACGGGGGTCACGCAGGTGTCGGCGCCGGCCAGCTCGGTGACCCAGGCGTCCCGGTCCTTGGTGGCGAAGGCCGACCGGAAGTCGGCCCGGATGCGGTCCTGGACCCGGTCGTCGAGTTGGTGGTCCGACCACTGCTCACACCCGAGGAGCCGGCACAGGTTGGCGTAGAACCTGGGCTCGATGGCGCCCACCGCCAACCACCCGCCGTCGGCGGCCCGGTAGGTGTCGTAGCAGGCGTACCGTCCGGTGATCATGTTGTGGGCCGGACCGACCGGCGCCCCCGTGGCCAGGTGCTCGTCGACCGCCAGGGAGGTGAGCCACAGCACGCCGTCGGCGATGGACACGTCGAGGTGCACGCCCGGGCCGCCGTCGGCACGACCGATCAGTGCGGCCATGATCGCCATGGCCGCATGCATGCCCCCGCCGGCGGCATCGGCGATGGTGGCGCCCGGCACCGGCGGGCCGCCGTCGGCGCGGGGCTCGGTGGTGGCCAGGTACCCGCCGACGGCCAGATAGTTGATGTCGTGCCCCGCCCATGCCGAGCGGGGCCCGCTCTGCCCGTAGCCGGTGGTGGAGCACAGGATGATCCCCGGGTTGACGGCACGCAGCTCGTCGAAGCCGATGCGCAGGCGCTCGACGACCCCGGGGCGGAAGCTCTCCACCACCACGTCGGCCGTCGCCACCAGCGAGAGGAAGGCATGGCGGCCGTCGGGGTCCTTCAAGTCGATGGACGTGTGCCGCAGGTGACGCGAGCCGCTGTAGGCGTAGAACGGGGGCTGGATCGGGTCGGTGCCGCGCCCCGGCACCGCCCCCACCTTGATGACCGCTGCCCCGTAGTCGGCCAGCAGGCGCGTGGCACGCGCCGCTGGGCCCACGGTGGACAGGTCCAGGACGGTGATGCCGCGCAGCGGACCGCCCGGCCCGGTGCGGGAACCCACCTCGCCCGGCTCCGACCGGGCCGCGGACGGCGCGACGGCAGAGGTGGTGGACTGTCCGGTCACAGGCGTCGAGGAGCTCAGAAGTTCTTCGGGAGGCCGAGCTTGCGACGGGCGATGATGTTCTTCTGGATCTCCGAGGAGCCGCCGCCGATGGTGTCGATCACCGTGTAGCGGTACGTCGACTCGGACCGGCCCTTCATCGGGGCATCCTCGTCGCGGACCCGCAGCTGGGACCCGGGCCCGGCGATGTCCATGGAGGAATCGGCCAGTCGACGCGAGAACTCGGTGGTGAACAGCTTGTACTCGGATGCCTGCGAGGTCGGGGGGGCGCCGCCCTCGGACGAGGCGAACACGAACTTGAGACCGAGGACCCTGGCCACCTCGGCCTCGGTGTGGAGCTCGGCGATCCGCGACCGGACCACTGCGTCGTCCTTCAGAGGCACGCCGTCCCGGGTCGCCGTCTTGACGTACTCGGTCAGCAGGTCGAGACGCTGGGCGGTCGGCGAGTAGGTGAACAGGGTGAATCGCTCGAGGTCGAGGGCCTCCGAGATGTACTGGAACCCCTTGTTGAGCTCGCCGACCACATAGTCGTCCGAGACCCACACGTCGTCGAGGTAGACCTCGTTGGTGCGCTCGTCCCCCATGGTCCAGATGCCCTTGACCGTGATCCCCGGATGGTCCATCGGCACGAGGAACAGGCTGATCCCGTGGTGCTTGGGGGCGTCGGGGTCGGTGCGGGCCCCGACCCAGTACCAGTCGGCGAAGTGGGCGGACGTGGTCCACGTCTTCTGCCCGTTGAGGAGCCACCCGTCCCCGTCGCGGGTGGCCTTCAGCTGCATGGAGGCGGCATCCGAGCCGGCATTGGGCTCGGAATAGCCAACCGCGAACTCGACTTCGTTGCGCAGGATCTTGGGCAGGAACTCCTGCTTCAGCCTCTCGCTCCCGTGGCTGATGATGGTCTTGCCGATGATGCCCACGCCCTTGCCGATCTGGGGCCCTCCCCGGGCGGCCAACGCCTCGTTCAAGAGGTACTCGTAGATCCCGTCACCGTTCGATCCGCCGTACTCCTCCGGCCAGGTGATGCCGAGCCACCCCTGCTCGCCGACCTTGGCCATGAACTGGCGGCGAAGTGGGGTGTCCACGATCTGTGCCATGTTCTCGCGGGTGACGTCGAAGACCTCGGGATCGTCGTTGTCGTCGAGGAACGCTTCGACCTCCTTGACGAATTCGAGCTGCTCGGGGGTGAACTCGAAGTCCATGGTCCGGCCTCCATCGTGCGGGCGCGGCGGCTGCCGCAGTGGTTTCCTGACTGACCGTCAGATACTGTGTGCATCATAGGATGAGGAAGCAGTCGAGGCCAGCGTCGGTCATCCAACCAGGTCATCCGGGCAGGTCATCCGGGCAGCGTCCCGGCCGCATGCCTCCCGGACAGCCGGGGGGAGCGCCCGACCGGATCCCGGTCGATCTGCCCCGGCGCAGCCAGTGCTTTACGACGAAGGGAACGCCACCACCATGAGAGGCATCGTCAGCATCGCCGGGTACGTGCCGTACCGGCGCCTCCAGCGCTCGGCGGTGGCCCAGGTCTTCGGCACCGGCGGCGGTAAGGGCAGCCGATCGGTGGCCTCCCATGACGAGGACACCACCACCATGGGGGTCGAGGCGGCCCGCCTGGCCCTGCGGCCGGTGCCGGGCGCCGGCCCGGACGCCATCTGGTTCGCCACGGCCACACCCGCCTATCTGGACAAGACCAACGCCACCACCATCCACGCCGCCCTGCGGCAGCCGGCCCACGTGGCTGCCTTCGACTTCGGGGGCGCGCTCCGATCCGGGACCGGCGCGCTGCGCACCGCGCTGGCGGCCACCGGCTCGGGGACCACCCTGGTGGTGCTGTCCGATCTGCGCGACGGCCTCCCCACCTCGGCCGACGAGTCTGCCGGGGGTGACGGGGCGGCCGCGGTGCTCATCGGGGACGAAACCCCCGGTACGCCGGTGGTCGCCGAGTACCTGGGCGGCGCCTCGGCGACCGACGAGTTCCTCGACCGCTGGCGGACCGCAGGCGACCGCCGGTCCAAGGTGTGGGAGGAGCGGTTCGGCGAGACCCGGTACGTCCCGCTCGGTACCCAGGCCTGGGAGTCCGCATTGAAGGCCTCCGGGCTCACCTCCGAGGAGGTCGACCACGTGGTGGTCACCGGGATGCACGGCCGAGCGGCCAAGGCCCTCGCCCGCAAGCTGGCGGTCCGGGAAGGTGCGCTGTCCGACGACCTCTCCGCCACCGTGGGCCAGACCGGGGCCGCCCATCCGGGACTGGTGCTGGCCTCGATGCTGGAGGCAGCCCGACCCGGTCAGGTGATCGCCGTGGTGGCCCTGGCCGACGGCGCCGACGTCCTGTTGTTCCGGGCCACCGACGCGCTGGCCTCGTGGGTGCCGGCCGAGTCCGTGGCCGATCAGGTCGCCGGCGGCGCCGAACTCCCGTATGGCAAGTTCCTGGCCTGGCGGGGCATGGTCACCCCCGAGCCTCCCCGTCGCCCCGAGCCCCAGAGGGTCTCCTCCACCGCGGCGTGGCGCAACGAGGACTGGAAGTTCGGCTTCGTCGGATCACGCGATCGCTCCTCGGATGCCATCCACCTGCCGCCCTCCCGGGTGTCGATGAAGGGCGGGGCCGTCGACGACATGGAGCCGGTCGACCGGGCCGACACCGAGGCCACCATCGCCACCTACACCATCGACCGGTTGGCCTACTCGCCGAGCCCGCCCATCGTCTTCGCCGTGCTCGACTTCGACGGCGGGGGGCGGTTCCCGGTGGAACTGACCGACGTCGACCCGGACACGGTCGACATCGGCGACCGGGTGACCATGACGTTCCGGAAGCTGTTCACCGCCGACGGCATTCACGACTACTTCTGGAAGGCCAAGCCGTCCCGGGCCGCGGGCAGGGGCGGATCCGCTGCCGCCGGCGCCTGAGCAGCAGCCGCATTGCATCGCGCTGCAGCGCTGGACATCGCACCGGATCGCACCGAGGAACGAGGAGAGACACGATGGCATCGCACGGGATCAAGGACCGGGTGGCGATCGTCGGGATGGGCTGCACCCGATTCGCCGAGCACTGGGACAAGGGCCTCGACGACCTGATCGTCGAAGCCTCCGAGGACACCTTCGCCTCTGCCGGGGTGACCAAGGACGACGTCGACGCCTACTGGTTCGGCACTGCCCAGTCGGGCATGAGCGGCATCACCCTGGCCCGGCCCTTGCAGCTGGAGGGCAAGCCGGTCACCCGGGTCGAGAACTACTGCACCACCGGCTCCGAAGCGCTGCGGGCCGCCGCCTACGCCGTAGCGTCCGGGGCCTACGACGTGGCCATGGCCGTGGGGGCCGAGAAGGTGAAGGACTCCGGGTACCAGGGCCTCAACGCCTTCCCCATTCCCAACGACGGCACCGCCCGCACCCTCACCGCCGCGGCCATGTTCTCGATGGTGGCTCCGGCCTACGGCAAGAAGTACGGAGTCGGTGAGGACGAGCTGACCGAAGTACTGGCCCGCATCTCGTGGAAGAACCACCAGAACGGGGCCCGCAACCCGCGCGCCCAGTTCCGCAAGGAGGTATCGACGGAGACCATCTGCGCCTCCCCGCGGGTCGCCGGCCGCCTCGGGGTGTTCGACTGCGCGGGCGTGGCCGACGGGGCCGCCGCCGCCATCGTCGTCCGGGCCGAGGACGCCCACCGCTATACCGACAAGCCCCTCTACATCAAGGCGCTGTCGTTCGCCGCCGGTAGCGGCGCGGGCCTCATCGATCCCGAGTACGACTACACCTGGTTTCCCGAGTGCGCCCTCACCGCCGAGGACGCCTACCGCCAGGCCGGCATCACCGATCCGCGCCATCAGCTGGCCATGGCGGAGGTGCACGACTGCTTCACGCCCACCGAGCTGGTGCTGATGGAGGATCTCGGGTTCGCCGAGCGCGGCACAGCATGGAAGGAGGTGCTGGCCGGCACCTTCGATCGCACCGGCGAACTGCCCGTCAATCCCGACGGGGGCCTCAAGAGCTTCGGCCACCCGGTGGGCGCGTCGGGCCTGCGGATGTTCTTCGAGACATGGCTGCAGCTCCGCAGGGAAGCCACCCCCGAGCGGCAGATCGACACCGACCGGACCCTCGCCCTGACCCACAACCTGGGCGGCTACCCGGGTGAGATGGTGTCCTTCGTGTCCGTGGTCGGCACCGAGCTCGGCTGACAGCGGCGCTCGGCTCAGCGGACCGCTGCCGCTCCGTTCGACGGGTGCGCGTACCGCCCGCTGCTGTACACGGGCATCCCGGGCGAACGGCGCGGATCCGTCCCGTCGCCCGCCGGTGGCCGCAGGTAGTGGAGCTTCCGCTCGCGCTCCTCGGCCAACCTCCGCATGTGCACCAGCAGGGCCACGTAGGCGACGAGTGCCACACCGACCAGCGCCGTCACCGCCCAGACCACGGTGGCACCGGGAACGAAGCCGACCATGAAGCTCAGGAGGAAGACCATGGCCAGCACGCCCAGGGTGTCGCGCCGCCGTCGGCGGGCGAGGTGGCGCGCATGGATGTCGGGTGACCGGCCCGGGAGCTCGACGCCCGACCGTCCCGCCTCACGGACGAGGTCGTCGATCGCACCCTGCGTCCCCACGGATCCGGCACGGGGGGGCGTGACGGCGGAACGGCGGCCGTCCTCCGGATCTTCGACCGGTTCACCCAGGAAGGCCAGTGCGGGCCGCGGCAGCTCCTTGGCTCCGACCACGGTCAGGACGGGGACCGCACTTACCTCGGGGTAGCGGGGGGCGCTGCTCGCGGCGCGCTCGCCGGGGACGGTGTGGAGCCGGTACGCCGGCGCCACGATCGGCTTCGGTCCGGAATTCTCGAGGACCCGCAACTGGCGGTGGAAATGCGAGATCGAATTGATGCCGTCACCGCTGTGTGCCCGTCGCTTGAGCAAGCTCGGGCCCAGCATGATGATCCATCCCGCCGCGATGATGACCACAAGGACCACAGGCATCAACTCCTCGACCTACCTTCCTTGCAGAAAAACCCTAACCACAGGCAATTCCCTAGTGGTGGATGGTCGGGCATGACGGTGCCGACTTCGACCGCGTCCCGCGGTCGCAACGGCCCTCCCTGGCGTTGTCGCCCCTTGTCGCACAACGTCCGCCCAGGGTGCTCGACTGCTCCGAGTCGGCCCCGGGCCACACCGTCGACCGACCGATAGGGTCTGGCGGGTGACGCTGTTCTGGACGCTCGCGGGGGTCGCCGCGGTGGCCGCGGTGGCCGACTGGTTCGCGATGGCGACCACCGACCGGCGGCTCATGTACGCCGCCAAACCGACGGTGCTGGCAGCGTTGGCCGCCGCCGCCGCAGTGCTGCCGAGCGACCGGATCGATCTGGTCGACCGACGGTGGTGGTTCGTGGCGGCTCTCGCATGCTGCCTGCTGGGCGACGTGTTGTTGATGCTCCCCCGCAACCTGTTCGTCCCCGGACTGGCCGCGTTCCTGATCGGCCACGTCTTCTTCATCGTGGGCCTGCTTCAGCCGCCTTCACCGGCGGGCACGCCGCCGTTCTCCTTCTCGGCGCTCGGGCTCCTGGTGGCAGCAACGGTGGTCGCCGCCGTCGAGGCCGCGCCGTGCACCGTCCTGATCCGGTCGCTCGCCGCCCACGGCCGGCATGCCCTGATTGCGCCGGTCTGCCTCTACGTCCTCGCCATCGCCGTCATGGTCATCCTCGCCACCAACGTCGGCATCCTGCTCGCCGCGTTCGGCGCCGGCGCGTTCCTGCTATCGGACACCCTGCTCGCCCTCGACCGATTCGTGCGGCCCATCCGCCGGGGACCACTCGCCGTCCACGTCACCTACCACCTCGCCCAGGGACTGCTGGTGCTCTCCCTGCTCCGCTGACGGCCTCACCTCCCGCCGGGCAGCGACCTCGACGCCAGGGTGGTCAGTCGAAGATCGGCGGGGTGGTCCGGCTGCGCTTGAGCTCGAAGAAGCCCTCGGTGCCGGCCACCGCCAGCACGCCGTCCCAGAGGACCCCTGCCGCTTCGCCCTTGGGTGCCGGGGTGACGACGGGGCCGAAGAACGCCACGCCATTCACACTGATCACCGGGGTGCCCACCTCGTAGCCGACCTGGTCCATGCCGACGTGATGCGACTTCTTCAGGGCATCGTCGAACTCCTCGGTGTCGGCGGCATCGGCCAGCGACGTCGGAAGCCCGGCCTCGGTGAGGGCCTCTTCGATGGTCGCCCGATCCTTGGGCTTGCCCTCGAGGTGGAACCGGTTGCCCAGGGCCGTGTAGAGAGGCAGCAGGACCTCGGGCCCGAACTCCTGCTCGGCGGCGATGCAGACCCGGACCGGCCCCCACGCCTCGGCCATCAGTTCGCGGTACTCCTCGCTCAGGTCCTCCTTGTCCGCGTTGAGGCAGGCCAGCGACATCACGTGCCACTGGACGTCGATCGGGCGGACCTCGGACGCGTGCAGGATCCACCGCGACGCGATCCACGCCCACGGGCAGATGGGGTCGAACCAGAAGTCGGCGACCGCCCGCTCGGTGGTCGGTGCGATCGTACCTGCGTCGGTCATGGCTGCTCCTCAAAGTGGCGTTCACCTCGTCCAACGCCGGATGCCGGCTCCGTGTTCCCCGACCGCCCGCGGCGCACGGGCCGCCGGAGCCGGAGGAACGTCCCGGTACCCGGCGCCGCGTCCCGGAGCGCCGGCCACGGTGGCGTCGATGTCATCGCTCGGTTCGGCCTACGGTGGGAACCGGCGATCGGCCGGCCGACAGGAGGGCGTGTGGCTAGAGGCGATGGCGAACTCCGCGACCAGGTGAGCAGCCTCCTGCAGGCGCGCCACGGATGGAGACTCGAGCCCCGGACCACGCCGGGCGCCCCTCCCACCTGGTGCTTCGGCTCCGGTGGCGTGAGCGATCTCTCGGTGGACGTGGAGAACGGAGCCCTCTCCGTCTACTTCGTCGACATCGATCGGGAGGTGTCCCTCCCCGACGCCGACGCCCTGGCCGCGTCGCTCGACGGCTTCGAGGCGCTGTTCCTCGGACCCACCTCCCTGACCGAAGAGGTCCTCGACGAAGTGCTGCACGGAGCGGGCGACGGTTGGGGGCAACCGGAGACCTGATCAGGTCGGAGCCCTTCGATCGAGGGGAGCGTGACCCACCTCCCAGTGGGGACGTCGGACCTCGCCCCTGGACGGCACCGGTGGGTTGGGTGTCGCCGGAGATCCGAATGGTCAGTCGACCGGACTGCGCCGGAGCGGGAGCCACGTCTCGACCTCGGGATGGTCCAAGAAGTCGAGAACGAGGCGGTTGAACAGGTCTGGCTTCTCCATCGGTACGACATGGGATGCCCCGGGGATCACGGCGAGTTGGCCGTTTGGCACCCGGCGAGCCAGTTCGTCGGCGTGCGGAACGGTGATGAAGTCGTCATCGCCGACGATGACCAGCACAGGTGCAGCCATACTTTCGAGGTCGCCCGACCAGTCGAACGGTTCACCCCACATCTTGCGCACCTTGTCCCAGACGGCAGGGAAATGCTCCGCCCCGTCCGGGGTGACCTCGGCATACATGGCGGCGAACATTGCCATCTCAGGGTCGTCGGCCGGTAGCGCGATGAACGCCTCGATCGCCCCGGCCACGTACCCAGCGCTGGCGAACCCGCTGCCCACCATGGTGAGCGAGCGCACGAGCTCAGGGTGCTGGGCCGCAATCAGAAGCCCAACCATTCCACCGTCGCTCCATCCGAGGAGGTCACAGGGTGCAAGATCGAGCAGTTGGATGAACACGACAGTCTGTTGTGCCATCGCCTGGTAGGTGAGCGGACCCTCTCGGTCCGGGGTGTGCCCGTGTGCCTGACGTTCCGGGGCGAATACGTGGTGGTGGTGGGACAAGCCGTCCAGTTGCGCATTCCAGGTGGCGTTGGTGGCCATCCCTCCATGCAGGAGCACCAGAGGGTCGCCCTCACCCTGCATGTCGTAGTAGACGCTCAAGCCGTCGATGTCGATGGTCGAACTCTTCCGTTGCGTCGGGTCGGCACCCACTGGCCACCTCCATCCTTCGCTCGAAGCAACAGTGCGTCGAAGAGATGGTAATCGGACGCCCCCAGCGGTTGGGTGGTGCCTTCGGGTGCCCCAAGCCACGTCGGGGTTCGAGGCGCAGGGCGGTCCATCAGCCTCGAGGTGGGGCTGCCTCGGTGAATCAGACAAGCTCCGTGTCGGGAGGTACTGCGTCGGCCGGGACGTCCATTGTCGATTGGTTGGTCATCAATCCGTAGACAAGGGCGGCAATGAACCCGCCGACCAGTGGGGCGACGATGAACAGCCAGAGCTGATGGAAAGCGGTGCCGCCGACCACCAGGGCCGGACCGATACTGCGGGCCGGGTTGACCGACGTCCCGGTCAGCGGGATGCCGACCAGGTGGACGAAGACGAGCGTCACCCCGATGGCCAGACCGGCCATGGCCTCGCGGGCCACCTTGGAGGTTGCGAAGAGAATCACCATCACGAAGATGAAGGTCAGCACCGTCTCGGCGGCAAATGCCCCCCCGGCACCCAGCTGGATCTTCGACGCACTGCCGTACCCGTCGGCACCCAGGCCCTGGACGCTCTTCGAATAGATCGGCGAACCGTTGAACACGGCCCACAGACCGTAAGCGCCGGCGATGCCGCCGGCAATCTGGGCGACCCAGAAACCGAGCGCCTCCGTCACCTTCATCCGTCCCGAGACGACGAACCCGAGGGAGACTGCCGGATTGACGTGGCAGCCCGAGATCGGTCCGATCGCATAGACGAGGGCCATCAGCACCAGGCCGAACGCCAGCGCAGTGGTGACCACCCCTGCCGAGTAGCTCGTCCCGAACAGTTTGAACCCGAAGGACAGCGTCGCAGTACCCACCGCCGCGAACACCAGGATCGCGGTTCCGATGAACTCTGCGATCAACTTCCGTGGATCGAACATTGCTTTCTCCTTACCTTGGTACGCCCGAGCGGACGCTCATATTGTGATCGGGATGCCAATTGCGCAGGTGGATGCCGGTCGGAATGCAGGATCTTGCAGATTCGACCCCGTCAACGATTGCTTCAGGTTCCGATCCCCTCGCCCTCACCCGGTTCCACTCGGATCGACGAGCTCACAGGACCAGAAGACGATCGGCGCCACCGCACGCGCCCCACCTGCGGCCACAGCTCGCCCAGGGTCTTCGGGGCGATGTCCGGAGTGGATCGACACCACCAGCGCGAGGCCGGCGCCACAAAGTGACTTCGAGTGCTTCATGACAGCACGCTGTCCCTGAGGGTGCCGGGGCTTGCGAAGCGCCCGCGGACGAGTCACTGGGATCAGCGTGGGGCGTCGGCCAGCATCTTCGCCACCGTGCCGGCCCGGCAGGGGAGGCACGTCGCGGTCCAGCAGCAGGACCCCGTCCGGCGTCTGGATGCTGCCGAGGAGCTGCGTCATGAGGTCGCCCCAGAGGGCTCCGATGCACCGCGCCACGGGGGGAGTACATCGGTGGCCGACTCATCCAACTCGGCTCCGGCATGGCCCTCCTTGGCGAGGCGCTGACTCAGGAAGTCGACGGACTGGTCCATCCCCATGTCCATGCTCCCGGCGATCGCCCCTTGGAGGTGGTGCTGCTCGTGCGCCCCCAGATCGAGAGATCCACCGAGAACGAGCTGGCTCCGCCGTTTCGGGTCCGACTCGGACAAGGCGTCGCACCAGAGCGAGAAGCCGGCGCGCAACCGGTTGACGCCCTCGAACTCGGGCACACCGTCGGTGACCTGGAGCACGCGTGCACGGGCGGATCGGGCGTTGAGCGGCTGGGCCCCGAAGCTCTCGATGAAGGTCGCGGCCGCCAGTGCGATCTCGGCGAAGACCTCGGTGTTGCCGTCGGACAGATTCGTGGCGCACGCCCCGAAGAGCCCACGAACGACGTCGAAGGCGTGATCGGGCGTCACGCGGTCGAATGCGTGGGCGACGCGTTCCCATCCATGACCTTCTCGGCCTCGTGCACCGCCCCCATGATGCCGTCGTCGAGGACCACCCGGTCGTGCAGCCATTCGGGCAGATCTTCGCCTCAGAGGTTCTGCCCAACCGTGCACGGGGCCCACGCACCGAACGTGCACCAGTTCGCGGTGTCCGGATCGAGCAGCTCGGCCAGCCCGGCGGCCAGGTCGGAGTAGGTCTGGGTGACCCAGTGGTTGCGGAGCACCCGACCGTCGACATGGCCATCGATCCGTTCGACAGCGACGGCGACGTCCACGACGCCTGGGACGGTCACCGAGCGTCCTCTTCCGCCTGCACGTCCTTACCGTAGGCGACCAGGGTTTCGGCTCGCAGGAACGTCTCGACGGGGCCGAGGTGCCCGCAGGCCGGCCGCACGCGGTGCGACTGCATTCGGCGGTATGCCGCTATTCCAACTCGTCGTCGGGTGGCGCGCTGGTCAGGAGCTTCCGCCACTGATCGTCGGGCACGTTGGCCGGCGTGGTCGACTTGAG
>PLHF01000072.1 GCA_003138855.1 Acidimicrobiaceae bacterium
CGTCGGAGGCCACCAGCCAGTAACCGTCCTGGTCGGGGGTGGGGGCCATGCCCACGATCGGCTTGTTGAGGAGGAGGTTTCCCGTGGACCCGTAGAAGTGGGCGTCCCCGAACGAGAAGATGCCGCCGTCGGAGGCCACCAGCCACAACCCCTGCCCGTTACCGGCGGCCTGCGCCGTGACGATCGGCTGATTGAGCGGGCCGGGGAGGGAGCCGAAGGCGGTGGTCCCGAAGGCGAAGGTCGACCCGGCCGGAGTGGCCAACCAGAAGTCGGCCGCCGACGGGGTACTGATGGCTTGGCCGGTGGTGGCGGCGGCGGCCGATCCATGGGTGGTGGTGGCCGCCGTGGCGACGACCGCCATGCAGGCCAGGGCAACGGCGCATGTAGCGAACCGGCGGTTCCATCGTCTCGCCATTGTCGAACACCCCTCGGTACGTCCTTCTGGGCCAAATAATAGCACAAATAGTGGTGTAATGCCCACGCACAGTGGTGAACTGGCAGAGCAGTCATCTCCGGTAGAGGCGGGCGGGCGTCGGGGAGAGCGGAGCGCGGGCCCCCGCAGGCGTGGCCCGGAGCGTCAGGCGCCGGCGGTCGAGGAGCGTCGAGCTTGAGTCAGGACGAACTCCTCGAGTGCGGGAGCCCGGGTCCAGCGCCAGTAGTCGACCAGGCGCCAGGGGGAGAGGATGTAGATGCGGCCTTCGGCGTTGCGGTACCAGCTGTCCCGGATCGACGGATGCGACCACACCATGGTGTCGAGCTCGGCCTGCAGGCGCCGGTTGTAGTCGTCGTGGACCTCCTGGCGGCACTCGATCGACCCGTGGCCACCGGTCAGGAGTGCGGTGATGCAGCCCATGACGTAGCGGATCTGACACTCGGAGTGGAAGATCAGGCTGCCACCGTGGGCCAGGTTGGTGCCCGGGCCGTACAGGCAGAAGAGATTGGGAAAGTTGGGGATGGTGATCCCCAGGTACGCGGTCGGCCGTTCGCCCCACTGGTCGGCCAGCACCGCCCCGTTGCGTCCCACGATCTCCATGGGCCACAGGTACCGGTTGGCGTGGAAGCCGGTGGCGAAGACGATGATATCCACCGGGTACTCGTCACCGCCCCGGCAGGTGACCCGGTCGGTCCCGATGGCTTCGATGGGATCGGTGATCAGGTCGACGTCGTCACGGGTGAGGGCGGAGAGCCAGCTGCCGTTGTCCTGGAGCGTGCGTTTGCCCAGGCACACGTAGTCGGGCACCACCTTGGCTGCGAGCTCACGGTCGTCACCGACCTGGTCCGTCATCCACTGGGTGAACACCTGGCGGGCGGCGTCGTTCAGGGCACTGACGGAGCGGCTCTGATCGGGCCACTCCGGATCGATCCTCATGGCGGGCAGCCCGCCGTCACATGCCGGCCAGAACAGGAGGAACCGGTACCAGCGCCCGTAGTAGGGAAGGTGGTCGAAGGCCCACCGCGCCCCGGGCCCGACCTGGTCGTGATAGTGCGGATTGGGGAACATCCAGGGCGCGGATCGTTGGAACACGGTCACGTGGGCGGCGTCCTCGGCAATGGTGGGCACGATCTGGAAGGCGCTGGCGCCGGTTCCGATGACCGCCACCCGCTTGTCCGAGAGGTCGGTGCCCTCCACCCAGCGGGCCGAGTGCATGGACACTCCCTCGAACGAGTCGCGGCCGGGGATGTCGGGGAGTTTGGGGCGATTGAGCTGCCCGACGGCACTGATCACCGCGTCGGCCTCCATCGTCTCGACGGCACCGGCCGGGCCGCGCAGCTCGACCGACCACCGGGCCGACCCTTCGTCCCATCGCGCCCGCACGACCTCGGTGTCGAATCGGACATGCGCGTCGATGCCGAAGTCGTGCATGCAGCGGTCGAAGTACGCCTGCAGCTCGGGCTGCCGGGCGAAGTACTCCGACCATTCGTTGTTGGGGGCGAACGAGTAGCAGTAGAAGTGGTTCCCGACGTCGACCCGGCAGCCGGGGTAGCGGTTCTCCCACCACGTTCCCCCGACCCCGGAGTTCTTTTCGACGATGGTGAAGGGAATGTCGGCACCGGCCAGGCGGATACCGGCCAGAAGACCGGACATGCCGGCGCCGATGACCACGACGTGGAAGGCCGCCTTGTCCTCGTCCGGTATGCCGTCGGCCCAGTGGAGGTCACGGGCATCGGCACCGTCGAGCTCGAGCTCCTCGAGCATCAGAGGCACGTACTCCTCGGGCACCTCCTGTGCCACCAGGACGTTCATCATCTCGTGGACCAACCGGTGGCCCGGTGCCGGGGGCAGCACGCACCCACCGTCCCGATAGGCGATGATCGCCTCCAGGGCCTGTGCCCGCACTGTGCTCTGGTCCTCGGGGCTCATGAACCCCTGGACCTCGTTGAGGTAGACGCCCGCCGGTCGCGATGTGCCCCGGAGGATCGACGGGTCCCCCGTCATGTGCACCACCGACATCATGAGGGCCGGAACGCTGACCTCTTCGAGGGCAGCCGCGATCGTGTCGTCCTCGTCGGTGATCGGGATCCGTCCGAACTGGCCGTCTGCAGGCATCCGTGCTCCCCCCGCCCATCGGTGCAGGGCGTGCCTGCAGGCGTCGGTCGACCGACCGTGCAGCGTGGCAGAAACCCTAGGTGCTCCGTCGGGGCCGGTCGGCACATCGGGGTGTCCCCTTCATCGACGGAGGGCCGCCCTCGGCGCCTCCGTGGCCGATTACCTACGGTGTTCCTGATCCCCGGCGCCCATGAGCTGGCCCACCGTGTCGACGGCGTTGACCATTTCGTCGAGTTGGATGAGCACCGGAAGAGCGGCCGGGTCGTCGGCCGAGCCTTCGTCGATCCGGTGGTACATGTCCCGCAGCGGAGGCAGGGAGTCGACCGACATGTTCCGCTCCAGCCCGTCCTCGACGGTGGCGAACGACCGGTCCACTGCCTNNCGCAGCGCGGCAAGGATGCCCTGGCTGACATCGGGGTCGATCCGCTTGGCCGTTGGTTCCTTCAGCGATCGGCCCACCGCGGACTGGGCGTCGATGTAGGCGAGCCTGGCGAGCCGGCCCAGCCTCCGCAGCTCCTCGGGATCACGGGGCGCCTTCGTACTCAACCCGGCCAGTACCGCGGACACGTACCGACCTTGGGCGGCGACCAATTTGGCCAGCGACTGCTGGGCCTCCGCCTTCGACCAGGTGGGCCACAGCAGGTAGGCGACCAGTGCCACCGAGCCGCCGATCACCGAGTCGACGAGTCGGTAGCCGGCCAGGGCGAGGGTGGCGGGCTGACCGACGCCTGTCAGTATCAGCACCAGGCCGGTGAGGAACGCCACCCCCAACGCGTAGTTCGACTGGTAGAAGCTGAATGCGCCCCAGCCGGTGAGGGCCACCAGAACAACGACGGCCGCCGCGCCCGGATGCAACCCGCCGACGATGGCGCCAATGGCCCCGACGCCCACCACCGTGCCACCGACCCGGGCCAGACCGCGGCTCATGGTTGCCGTGTAGTCGGGTCGGAGCACGACCGCGGCGCTGAGGGCGATCCAGTAGGAACGGGCCAGACCGGAGTGCTGGAAGCCGATGTCGAGCACCGGGACCACGACGGCCAGCCGGACGGCGTGGCGGAAGGCGGGGGANNGGGCCCTGGGCCGCCCGACCCGGAGGACCGACCCGGCTGGTGCATCGGTTGCCCGGCCCACCAGCCTGGCCGCGGCCCGGAGCTGGCCGCGGAGCGATCGGAAGTGGGCCAGTACGAGCGCAGTCGCCCCACCGGCCCACGGTCGGAGGCCGATCTCTGCCTCGAGATCGTCCATGGCCTGGCGGAACGCGAGCCACGCGCCCGCTTCCGGATCCAGCGGCGGGTGACCCCTCGACCCGGAGCCGGTCACGGCGTCAGAGATCGCCAGAAGGAACAGGTGTAGCTTCTCGCGGACCCGGTCGAGGGCCTGATCGGATTCGAGCTCGTCGGGCAAGCGGCGGACCAGGCCGCCGATGGCGATCAGCTCGAGTCGCATGCGACGGGCCTCATCGACCATGCCCCGCAGTGCCTGAACGTCCGGGCGTCCGAAGAGGGCACCGGATCCCAGCAGGGTCTGGGCCGTGTCGGCGGAGCGGGCGGCCGCCGGGCTCGACTCCTTTCGTCCACCGGCCAACTCGGCGAGCTGCCGGTAGACAAGAGCGGTGGCGCTGCGCTGTGGACGGAGACCGAAGGGGACACGCACCACCAGCTGCACAGCCGTCTGGACGGCACCACCCACCAGGACGGCGAGGGCCAGAGCCACGGATGCGCCGACCGAGTGCGGGGCCCGGCCGAAGATGATGATGGCCATGACCCCCTGGATCCCCACCACCGACCGCGCCGGCCCGAGGGCGACCACCAGGCCCCCCACGAAGCACCAGACCACCAGTGTCGAGATGTGGAGCCAGCCCACGCCGGCGCAGGCACTCCCGACCAGAGCGGAGACGGCCAGGCCGAGGGTGTCCAGAGCCATGGCTGACGCGGCGAGTCGTGGGCCGTTGATACGTGCTGCCAGGCCGACGAAGAGGGCACCGAGGGCGAGGCCGGACGTGACCGTCGGCGACCACAAGGCCAGGCCCAGGGCGAAGAGCACGGTCACCGGGACGGCCGTCACCGCGCCGGCCACAGGCGCCACCAAGGAGGCGTCCAGCCGGATGGCCGACCTCACGGCGTCGTGCATCGGATGTCGGGCGGTTGATTCGGGCACCTTCCACACTCTGTCACGGCGCCCGCTCGCCGAGCCCGGTCACACAGGACCGGCTCCGATCACCGGTTGGCCCCTGCCGGTCCACGTCCACTCCACCTGAACGGGGCCGCCGTGCCTCATGCCGTGGTGGCGATGCCCCCGTCGACCGGGATGACAGCCCCGGTCAGGTAGGACCCGGCCCGCGACGCCAGGAAGATGGCTACCCCGGCCATGTCGTCGGGCCGGCCGATGCGCTCGAGGGGTGCGGCTGCCGCGATCTGGTCGCCGAATGCCTCGAGGGTCGCCGCCATCATCTTGGACTCGAAGGGTCCCGGTGCCACCGCGTTGACGGTGATGGTCGGGGCCAGGCGCTTGGCCAGGTGGCGGGTGAGCTGGTGCACGGCCGCCTTCGACGCCGAGTACGAGTAGGACTCGAGGACCGGGACGTGGATGCCGTCGATCGAGCCGATGTTGATCACCCGGGACGGCTGGTCCGCCGTTGCCCCGGCCTCGAGCAGCGGGAGGAAGAACTTGGTGGTGTGGAAGACGCCCTGGACGTTGAGATTGAGGACCCGGTCCCACGACGCCGTGTCGTGCTCGGCCAGGGGGGCGCCCCAGGTGGCGCCGGCGTTGTTGACCAGCACGTCGACCCGACCGTGGTGGGCCGAAACCGCGTCGGCCAATTGGCGGGCCCCCTCCTCCGAGGACAGGTCGGCTGCGAAGCCCGAGCACGCCCCGAAGTCGGACAGCTCGGCCACAGTGGCCTGCACCGCATGGGCCTTCCGGGACGCCACGATCACGGTGGCCCCGGCTGCGACGAAGCCGGCAGCGATCATGTGCCCGATGCCGCGGGTGCCGCCGGTGACCACCACGGTCTTCCCGGCCACGGAGAAGAGGTCGGCAGGGGGAGTGGACAAGGCGGGATCGCTCATGGCGTCCGACGGTAGTGCACGCGGTCGGCCGTTGTTAGGGTGCTCCGGGCGGGGGTTCCCCTGCCCCTGTTGACCCTCGACAGCGTGGGCCCGACCCTGATGGCCCTGGGCACGCCGGAACAGAAGGAGCGCATCCTGTCGGGCATCCTCCGGGGGGAGGTCCACTTCTCCATCGGCTACACCGAACCGAGCGCCGGCACCGATCTGGCGGCGCTTCGGACACAGGCCGGGCGCGACGGTGACGAGCACGACGCCCGGAGCCAGACCATCTTCACGTCCGGGGGCGTCACCAACGAGGTCCGGCGCGACATCATCGCCATGGTCGGCCTCTGCATGCCCCGTGCCCCTCGATAACGGTCGGTGGTCCGCCCTACACTTCGAACACGCGAAGCAGTCGGCCCGGTTGGGCGCTGGACAGGAGGACCCCCATGAACGTCGCACCGGTGAACGGGCAGCAGATCGCCTATGACGACACCGGGGGAGACGGTCCGGCCATCGTGCTGGCCCATGGATTCCTCATGGACCGCACCATGTTCGCGCCCCAGGTGGCGGCGCTCCGTGACGACTACCGGGTGATCACCTGGGACCAGCGGGGCTTCGGCGACACGATCCACGACGGCCGACCATTCACGTATTGGGACTCGGCCGCGGACTCCATCGCCCTGCTCGACCATCTGGGCATCGACCAGGCCATTGTCGGCGGCATGTCCCAGGGAGGGTTCATCTCCCTGCGGGTGGCGCTGCTGGCGCCCGAGCGGGTCCGGGCCCTGATCCTCATGGACACCCAGGCCGGTACCGAGAATACCGAGGTGATCCCCCTCTACCAGGGCATGATCGACGAGTGGGTGGCCAACGGCCCCAGCGACGAGCTGGTCGCGGCCACCGCAGGCCTGATCCTGGGGGAGCCCGGGCTCAATGAGGAGTGGGCCGTGAAATGGAAGGCCCGCCCCCGGGAGGTCCTGGCCCTTTGCGGGCAGGCGCTGCTGACCCGGGACGACATCACGGGCCGGCTGGGCGAGATCGCCGCCCCCGCCTTGGTTGTCCACGGTACGGCCGACCTGTCGATCTCCATGGACAAGGCGGAGGCGCTGGCCGCCGGGTTGCCGGGCAGCGGGGGAGTGGTGCGGATCGAGGGCGGCACCCACGCTGCCAACCTGACCCATCCCGGGCCGGTCAACGAGGCCATCGTGGCCTTCGTCGGCGCGCTGCCCGCCTGAGGCCCACCGCTCGGGGTCCACCGGCGCCCAGGCCGTTCGCACCGCGTGAGCTGGTGGGATCGACTTCTCCTCGGTCGACAACGTGCCGGCTCCGATGAGGCCGCTGGGTGGCCGTGCCACCTCGTCCCGGCGCATCCTCCAGGAGGTGCTGTTCGACACCGATGCCCATGTGAGTGCCGAGGACCTTGCTGCCGCGGTGCAGGCCCGGGCGGCAAAGGAGGAGCTGGGCTTCACGATCGATCCTCGCCACTCCACCATCCCGGGGTGCTGCCGCGTCCGTTGGTGACGGCAGGGCGGTCCCGTCACCGCCGGCCCGCCTCCGGCCGAACCCTCAGGGCCGGGCGGTGAATTCGGCCAGTGCGCCGAGCTGCTCGGCGGTACCGACGCTGATGAGGACGTCGCCGGCCTCGATGGTGTCCTCGGGCGAAGGGTTGGTGAGGAACGTGCCGTCGGGGCGCCGGATGGCCAGCACCAGGGCCCCCGTGCGGTCGCGCAGGTGCGCCGACCGCAGCGTCGCGCCGGACAGTGGCGAGACGTCGGACACGATCAGTTCCTCCAGGCGGAACTTGAGAGTGCCGTCGTGCATGACCACGTCCACGAAGTCCACCACGTGGGGTTGGAGCACGAACGACGCCATGCGGTCGCCGCCGAGCTGCTGGGGGTTCACCACCCGGTCGGCGCCGGCGCGCACCAGCTTGGGCTCGGAAAACTCGCTGCGGGCGCGGGCGATGATCTGGATGTCCGGTCGCATCGACTTGCCGGCGACGGTCACATAGAGGTTGTCCGCGTCGGTGTCGAGGGCGGCCACCAAGGTGGAGGCCCGGTCGATTCCGGCCTGGCCGAGGACGTCGTCGTCGGTGGCGTCCCCACAGATGTGCGCGTACGGCACCTCGCTCAGCCGTGCCGCGTCACGGTCGATGACGACGACGTCCCGCCCGGCATTCATCAGGAAATGGGCGACCTCCCGCCCCACTCGCCCCCATCCGCAGACGATCACATGCCTATCCATCCGGGCGATGTCACGTTCCATCCTGCGCCTCCTCACGAGGTCTCGCATATGGCCCTCGATGAGCACCTCGAGGACGACCGAAAAGGTGTAGAGCGCGGTGCCCACGCCCACCAGGATGAGGACGATGGTGAAGGCCCTGCTGCCCGACGTCAGTGGGCGCGGGGAGGTGAACCCCACCGTCGTGACGGTGATGACGGTCTGGTAGACGGCGTCGAGCAGATCGAATCCGAAGAGCAGGTACCCCACGGTGCCCGCCACGAGCACCAGTGTCAGGGCGCCCAGGCCAATCCTCACCCTCCTGAACGGGTCGCGCATCGGCTCCATCATGCCCGAGTGGCGCAGTGGCGCAGTAACTGGCCCGCGTTCCGCCGACGGTCCGGGATCCGGCCAGCGACCCGTCTCTCACGAGAGGCCGATCACGTCCCCGTTCTCGTCGATGTCGATGTGCTCAGCGGCCGGGTGCGAGCCCAGCCCGGGCATCGTGCGCATGTCGCCGCAGATCGCGTAGACGAAGCCGGCCCCGGCCGACACCCGCACCTCGTGGACCGGTAGCCGCCATCCTGTCGGCGCCCCCTTGAGGCTCGGGTCGGAGGAGATGGAGAGGTGGGTCTTGGCGATGCACACAGGAAGGTCCCTGAAGCCGTTCGCCTCGAAGAGGTCGAGTCGACGGGCGGCGGTCGGCAGGTAGTCGACGCCGTCGGCACCGTAGATGTCGGCGGCGATCGTCTCGATCTTCTCGCGGAGCGATGCGCCGGTCGGGTAGAGGAACTGGAAGTCGCTGGGCTCCTCGGCGGCCGCCACCACGGCCTCCGCCAGTGCCATCGCCCCAACCCCGCCGTCCTGGAAGTTGGTGGTGACGGCACACCTGACGCCCATCGACTCGGCCAGCTCCCGGATGACGTCGTGCTCGGACGCGAAGTCCTCGAGGAATGCGTTGACGGCGACGACTGGGGTCACCCCGTGGAGGAGCACGTTCTCTACCTGCTTGCGCAGGTTGGACCCTCCGGCGAGCACCTCGCCCGGGTTCTCCTCCAGCATGGCCGGAGGCAGGGGCTTCCCTGCGATGACCCGGTGCACTCCGGAATGGGACTTGAGGGCCCGCACGGTGGCGACGATCACCGCCGCGTCCGGCACCAGCCCCGACTCGCGGCACTTGATGTTGAAGAACCGCTCCGCACCCATGTCGGCGCCGAAGCCCGCCTCCGTGATGAGGTAGTCGCCGGTGCGGATGCCGACGAGGTCGGCGATGACCGACGAGTTTCCCTGGGCTATGTTCCCGAAGGGCCCGGCGTGGACCAGAACCGGCGTGTTCTCCAGCGTCTGCACCAGGTTCGGTTTGATGGCGTCCCGCATGATGACCGCCATGGCACCCGCCGCCCGTAGGTCCTCGGCGGTCACCGGCTTCCGGTCCGTGTCGAACCCGACGACGATCCGGCCCAGGCGTCGGCGCATGTCCTGCAGCGAGGTCGAGAGGGCGAGGATCGCCATTACCTCCGAGGCCGCGCTGATGTCGAACCCTGTCTGGCGGGGCACGCCGTCCTGGCTGGTGCCGAGCCCGACGACGATGTTCCGCAACGCCCGGTCGTTGACGTCGAGCGCCCGGCGCCAGGTGATGCTGTTCGGATCGATCCGGAGGGAATTCCCCTGGTAGAGATGGTTGTCGAGCATTGCGGAGAGCATGTTGTGCGCCGCGGTCACCGCATGTATGTCGCCCGTCAGGTGCAAGTTGAGCGCCTCGAAGGGCGCAGCCTGGCTGTAGCCTCCGCCGGCGGCTCCTCCCTTGATCCCGAAGGTGGGGCCCATCGAGGACTGTCGGATGGCGGCGGTGGCGCGTATGCCGATGTGGGCCATGCCCTGGGCCAGGCCCAGCGTGGTCGTGGTCTTGCCCTCGCCGAGTGGCGTCGGGGTGACGGCGGTCACCACCACGTACCGGGCCGTCGGCCGGTCGGCGAGGGCCGTGATGGCGTCGAGCCCGACCTTGGCGACGAACCCGCCGTACGGCTCGAGGAGTTCGGTCGGAATGCCGATCTCCTCGGCGATGGCGGCCACAGGCTTGAGCGAGGCCTTGCGGGCGATCTCGAGCGCCGAGAGCCGGTCGTCCTGGCACGCTGTCGGCATGCTGTCCCTTCCCTCTGCGGGCATTGTCCCTCCTCGTCCCGTGGGACCAAAGTGTGCCACGCCGACCCCGGCGGCCCCGGCGGCCCGACCGCCTCCTGGCGTGTCGGTAGCGGCGACGGTCGCCCGGATGTGGTCGACTCGCAGTGCGCAGCGTTCCGGGCCGGAGGGGAGCACATCGATGGAGATCCGTTCGATCGCCGTGGACCTTGCCCGGGTTCGGGGACGATCGTCGGCTGCAACGGGGACATGGTCCCCGGACGGGGCGTCCCCGTTCGGTCCGGGCATCGTGCGTGCCGGGCCGATCGAGGTCCGGGTCGACTCGGTCGCCCTCGGCTCGGGGGTCCGTCACGATCTGGTTCTGCGCTGCCCGGAAGGTCCTGGGTGCCGGGAGGTAGCCCTCGATCGGGTCCGCCTGCAGTTGCGCAGCCGGCCGAGCCGTGTCCTCGAGCATGGGTGGCAGAGCTGGTCGTCCGTCTCCAGACGCGACGTCGACCGGGTGGCACCCACCCGGCGCATCGCCCCGACGTGGGTGCGCAGCATCTACCATGCTGCCCCCGAGCTGGCCGGACGGGCAGTGGTCGGCGATCAGTTCCTCCTCGCCTCCGACGGCTGCGGGCCTCGTGGGACCGAAGGGGGCATCGCCGGCTTCCTCGACGGCCGCCGCCACCTCTCGTCTGTCGTCGCATCGCGCCGCGGCGTGGTGGCACTGGCCCTGCTCGACGGGATCTCGCTCGCCCCCGGCGAGGAGTGGGCACTCGATCCGCTGTGGCTGGCCGAGGGCGACCCGGGTCCGCTCTACTCCGAGTACCTCGACCACTGGGCCGTCGTGGCCGACGCCCGCGCTTCGGGGCCGAGTCCCCTGGGTTGGGGCTCGTGGTACCACTACTTCTGGAAGGTCGCGCCCGCCGACGTCCGCGCCAACCTGGCTGTGGCCGGGCGCCACGGATTCGAGCTGTTCCAGCTCGATGACGGCTACCAGCGTGCGGTGGGCGACTGGCTGGACCCGAACCCGAGGTTCGCTCCCCGCCACGTCCCCGAGCTGGCCGCCGAGATCTCCGGGGCGGGGATGCAGCCAGGGATCTGGACGGCACCGTTCTTGGCTTCGCCGAAGAGCAAGCTGGCCCGCGACCACCCGGAGTGGCTGGCCGGTCGCAAGCCGATGAGCGGTGCATCGGGCACTCACTCGACCCGATCGTGCCGGGCCATGTGGAACCCCCGGGCCTGGAAGGGTTGGGCCCTCACCCTCGACACGACCCATCCCGGGCTGCTCGACCATCTGCGTCACACGTTCGCGGCCCTGGTAGCCGACGGGTGGACCTATCACAAGATCGACTTCTGCTACGCGGCCGCCGTCCGGGCCACCCGAGCCGGGGACGGCCGGGTGACCAGGGCTCAGGCGCTCCGGGCCGGTCTCGATGCCGTGCGTGACGGTATCGGCGACGCGTCGGTGCTGGTCGGTTGCGGGATGCCCCTGGGGCAGGCGGTCGGCGTGGTCGACATCATGCGGGTCTCGGCCGACACCGCACCCTCCTGGCGGCCTGGACCCGTCCGGTTGCCCGGCTACCCCGACCTCGCTCCATCGGCCATCGCCGCGCTGCAGGCCAGTGTCCTGCGGGCCCCGATGCACCGCCGGCTCTGGGTGAACGATCCCGACTGCCTGCTGCTCCGGGAGGACCACACCCGGCTCAGTGACGACCAGCGACGCATCCTGGTCGCGGCCAACATCGGGACGGGTGCTTTCACGATGGTGTCCGACGACCTCACCACCTACGGAACCGCCCAGTGGGAGCTGTTGGACCGGCTGCGCTCCCTCCATCCCGTGGCCGACGTACCACTCGACATGGCCGAACCCTTTGCCACCGCGCCGGCGATCACCGGAGGCACCGGCACCCGCCTCGAGGTCGACTGGGCGGGCGGGCCGCCCCGACCGCCGGACGCAGGCGCCCGGGGCGCCCGGCCTGCACCGCCCCCCGACGAGGGGCGGCCTGCGTCGTTCCTCGGGGGAGGCCGGCCCGGCACCGGCCCGTGGGCCCGGTGGTGGGGTCCCGCAGGGCCACCTGACGCCTAGAGACCACCCACGTGCGGCGGTCCAGGTATCGCGGCCGCTTGCCCAGATCGGTGCACGCCGGCCCCGGAGGGACCCGGACCCTGGTCGGCCGGGCCGCGGTCGCCCACGATGGCCCACGATGGGCCACAATGGTGAGGAACAGCACGAGGAGGGGACATGAAATCAGTGGTCTGGTTCGCGGAGGTCGGTGTCGCCGACGTGGCGACCGTCGGCGGCAAAGGTGCGAATCTCGGTGAGCTCACGGGAGCCGGCCTGCCGGTGCCGCCGGGCTTCGTCATCACCAGCGAGGCGTATCTCGACGCCATCGAGCGCACCGGCACCCGTGCCAAGCTCGGCGAGATCCTCAAGGGTCTGGATCCCCGGGACCTGGGGAACCTCGCCGAGGTCGCCGAACAGGCCGAGTCCCTGGTCCGCGAGACGCCGCTCCCGCCGGAGCTGGCCAAAGCGGTGCTCGATGGGTATCACAAGCTTGGCGACGGGCTCCGGGTGGCGGTGCGCTCCTCCGGTACGGGCGAGGACACCTCGGGCACCTCGTTCGCCGGCATGAACGTGACCTACACCAATGTGGCCGGGGACGAAGAGCTCCTGCGCCGGGTCGTCGACTGCTGGTCGTCGATCTACGGCCAGCGGGTCATCGCCTATCGGGCCATCGAGCAGGTGACCGACGAGCCGGCATTGGCGGTCATCATCCAGGAGATGGTCCCGTCCGAATACTCGGGCGTGATGTTTACCGCCGACCCGTCCACCAACGCAACCGACCGCATCGTCATCGAAGCGGCCTTCGGTCAGGGGGAGGTGGTGGTCTCCGGCCTCGTCGAGCCGGACACCTATGTGGTGGCCAAGGACGGCCCGCGACTGGTGAGTGTCCGGGTCGGGCACCAGGCCATGAAGATCGTCCGGGGTGCCAGCGGGGAGGACGAAGAGATCCAGCTGTCCGCCGAGGAGGGCGGACGGCGGGTGCTCACGGACGACGAGATCCTGAAGCTCGCCGAGCTCGGCCTGGCTGTCGAGCGCCACTACGGGTCGCCCCAGGACACCGAATGGGCGGTGGCGGGTGGGGAGACGTACCTCGTCCAGTCCCGGCCGATCACCACGCTGGGCGTCAGCACGGAGCCCAAGCCTGGCGACGGGCGCGTGCTCGTCAGTGGCCTCGCCGCCTCGAAGGGCATGGCATCGGGGCCGGTGCGGGTCCTGCTTTCGCCTGACCAAGGCGACCGCCTGCTCGACGGCGAGGTGCTGGTGGCCCCCATGACCAGCCCGGACTGGGTGCCGGCCATGCGACGGGCCGCGGCCCTGGTGACCGACGGTGGGGGCATGACGTGCCACGCCGCCATCGTGTCGCGCGAGCTCGGCGTGCCCTGTGTGGTGGGCACCCGCACGGCGACGGCGGTGCTTCGGGACGGCGAGGAGGTCACCGTCGACGGAGCGCGCGGCCGGGTGATCGAGGGAATCGTCACCGGACCGGCGGCCCCGGTTTCCCCGGCCGCCGGCGCGGGCGGGCCCCCGGGAGCGGCCGGAACGGACAGCGTGCTCGCCACCCGGCTCTACGTGAACCTCGCGGTGGCCGACCATGCCGAGGAGGTGGCGGCCATGGACGTGGACGGCGTGGGGCTGCTGCGGGCCGAGTTCATGGTGGCGGACGCCCTCGCCGGCGTGCACCCCCGCCTCCTCATGCAACGGGGCGAGGAGCAGACGTTCGTCGACAAGATGTCCGACTCGCTGTTGCGGATCACCCGGGCCTTCGCCCCCCGGCCCGTGGTCTACCGGAGCATCGACTTCCGCAGCAACGAGTTCCGCGGCCTCGAGGGCGGTGACGAGTTCGAGCCGCAGGAGGAGAACCCGATGATCGGCTATCGGGGCTGCTTCCGCTACGTCGACCAGCCCGACCTCTTCGACTTGGAGCTCGACATCCTGGGCCGGGTGGCGGCAGAGACGCCGAACCTGCGCCTCATGATCCCGTTCGTGCGCACGGCCTGGGAGCTCGAGCGCTGTCTCGAGATCGTGGAGAACCATCCCCAGGCCCGGGGGCTCCCGACCTGGGTGATGGCCGAAGTTCCCTCGGTCGCCTACTGGATCCCCACCTACGCCAAGATGGGGATCGAGGGGGTCTCGATCGGGAGTAACGACCTCACCCAGCTCACGCTCGGGGTCGACAGGGACTCGGCGGTGTTGGCCGAGCTCTTCGACGAGTCGGACCCTGCGGTCCTCGATGCCATCACCAGGATCATCGGGGCGTGCCAGGACTCGGGGATCACCTCGTCGCTGTGCGGCCAGGCCCCGTCCAACCGGCCGGAGTTCGCCGAATTCCTCGTGCGCCTCGGGATCACCTCGGTGTCGGTCAACCCCGACTCGGCAACCTCGGTGCGCCAGGCGATGGCCACCGCCGAGTGGCGGATGGTGCTCGAGGCAGCCACGCCGGGTCGGGCCACCTCCGCACCGGCACTGGCGCCGAGGCACCGGCTGTCCGGTGGCCGCGGCCCGATGGCCGGGTGAGGCGGCCGGCTCAGATTCGCTCGGGGATCATGTCGATGGCGCCGCACGGGCACTCCGTGGCGCAGATCCCGCAGCCCTTGCAAAAGTCGTAGTCGAACTTGTAGCGCTCGGACGGGCCGAGCTTGATCACGGCGTTGTCCGGGCAGACGCCGAAGCAGTTGTCGCATTCGAAGCAGTTGCCGCAGGAAAGGCAGCGCCGGGCCTCGAAGAGCGCGTTCTCCTCGTTGAGGCCCTCGACAACCTCGTCGAAGGTGCTCTGCCGCCGCGCCCGCTCGAGCTCGGGGCGCTTCGTGCGCGGCGCGTCCGAGAAGTACCAGGTGTTGAGGCGGTCGAACGAGGCGAGCTCGTGCCGGCCCGGTTGGTCAGGCTCCTCACCGGAGATGTAGGCATCGATGCTCCGGGCCGCCCGTTTGCCGTGCCCGATGGCCACAGTCGCCGTGCGGGGGGAGGGCACCGCGTCACCACCGGCGAAGATGCCACTCTCGCCCGTCATCATCGTGGGAAGGACCTCGACGACACCGTCGTCGACGACCACGTTCGGGGCCTCGTCGATCAGGGAGAGGTCGGTGTCCTGGCCGAGCGCCAGGATCAGCGAGTCGGCACCGAGGTCCTCGAACTCGCCTGTCGGCTGGGGGAAGCCCTCGTCGTCGAGGCGCATCTTCTCCAACACGAGGCGGTCGTCCTCGAAGCTGTTCACGGTGGAGAGCCAGCGCATCGTGATCCCTTCGTCGAGCGCTTCTTCGAGCTCTTCCCCGTGAGCGGGCATGCGATCCCGGTTGCGGCGGTAGACGATGACCGCGTCGGTGGCACCGAGACGGCGCGCCGTGCGGGCGGCGTCGAGTGCGGTGTCCCCGCCGCCGTAGACGACCACCCGCCGCCCGAGCATGGGCGGGTCGTCGTCGGCGACCCGGTGGAGGAGCGAGACGGCGTCGAGAATTCGGGACGAGTCGCCGGCCGGGATGTCGACACGCCGTCCGAGCTGGGCACCGACGGCAAGGAAGACGGCGTCGAAGCCCCCCTCGTCCCGTTCGCGTCGGATGTCATCGACGGTGTGGTCGAGGACGACGTCGACCCCCTGGGCGACGATCCGTGCGATCTCGGCATCGAGGACGGCCCGGGGGAGTCGGTAGGCGGGGATGCCGTACCGCATCATGCCCCCGAGCTTCGGGGCCGAGTCGACGAGGGAGACGGAGTGTCCGAGGCGCTTCAGATGGTAGGTGGCACTGAGCCCGGCGGGCCCGGCTCCGACGACGAGGACGCGCTTGCCGCTGTCGGGTCCCGCCGCCGGCAAGGACCAGCCGCGCTCGATGGCGTGGTCACCGAGGAACCGCTCGACGGCGTTGATGCCCACCGCCTCGTCGAGCTGGACGCGGTTGCACGACGTCTCGCAGGGGTGGTAGCAGATGCGACCCATCACCGCCGGGAACGGATTGTCCTCGACGAGCAGACGCCACGCCGCTTCGTAGTCACCGGGCTCGGACTGGTAGAGCCAGCCCTGGATGTCCTCGCCTGCCGGGCAGGCGTCGTTGCACGGCGGCAGCCGGTCGACGTAGACGGGTCGCTCGACGCGCCACGAACCGGTCCGGTTGGCATGGCTCGAACCGACGTCGAGAGTGATCGCGAACGGGCGTTCCATTACACGTCCACCCCCTTGGGGTCGATGTCGGCCGGTTCCTCGGCCAGCAGGCCGTAGGTGGTGATGTTCCGATCCGCCATTGCCTGGATGCGGGCGATGATGTCGGTGCGGGGGTGCTTGCCGAAGAGATGGGCATAGCGGCCCTGGATCGACAGGTACTCCTCGACGGGCGTCCGGTGGCGGATCGGCGAGACGCCGGTGACCTTGCCGTCCACGGCCTCGAACACCGGGAAGAGCCCGGTCTCCTTGGCCAGTCGGGCCACCCGGATGGTGTCGGACGACGCCGAGCCCCATCCGAGGGGGCAGGGGACCAGGATGTGCAGGTAGCGGGCTCCGTGGACCTGCATCGCCCGCTCGACTTTGTCCTCGAGGTCGTGGAGGTCGGCAACCGTCGCGGTGGCCACGTAGGGGATGTCGTGTGCCATGGCGATGCGGGGGAGATCCTTGCCCTGTCCGAAGGCGTTACCCGCCTCCGACCCGATCGCCTCGGTGGTGGCCGTGCGGGCTGCCGGCGGTGTCGCACCCGAGCGCTGCACCCCGGTGTTCATGTACGCCTCGTTGTCGTAGCAGATGAAGAGGACGTCGTCGTTGCGCTCGAACATCCCCGAGAGGCATCCGAACCCGATGTCGACCGTCCCGCCGTCACCGGCCTGTGCCACCACGCGCACATCGGACCTCCCCTTGACCTTCAACGCCGCAGCGACGCCGGTGGCGACGGCCGGCGCATTGCCGAACAGCGAGTGGAGCCACGGGATGCGCCATGACGTCTCGGGGTAGGGGGTGGAGAACACTTCGAGGCAACCAGTGGCGTTCACAGCCACGAGCCGGCCCTGGCTGGCCCGCATGGCCGCGTCGATGGCGTAGCGGGCGCCCAGAGCCTCGCCGCATCCCTGGCAGGCCCGATGTCCCGAGTCCAACGAGTTGGTGCGGTTCGGGTCGGACTGGACCGTCCGTCCGTCGTCATCGAGCAGACGGTTGCCGACGGCAAAGCTCCCGACCTGGTAGAAGTGGATGGGCTGCGTGGTCATGATCCCTCCTCAGTCGATCCGGGAGGCGACAGTCCCGAGGTCCCGGAGGATGTTCTCTGCGGATGGGCCGGACCGTCGGGTCGTCGTCATACGTGTGCGCTCACGCTCGACGATCTCATGGTCGAGATCGAGGAAGGTGAGGGAGTCGAGCTCGTCCAGGGCGGCGGCGGCGAACGCCTGCTCCAACGAGCGACTGGTGATGGCGCGTCCGCCCAGCCCGCAGACGATGGTCCGCAGCGTGCAGCCCGTGTCATGGCTCGCCATGGCCACGTCGGTGGACAGCACGCCTCCGAACCCGATGCTGAACGCCTTCTCGACGACGACCACGCTCCGGGCCCGGGAGAGGGCCTCGCGCACCGCGTCGTTGGGGAACGGGCGGAAGGCGGTGATCCCGAGGACGCCCACGCGGTCGCCGGCATCGCGACGGGCGTCGACGGCGTCCTTGATGGTTCCGAGCACGGATCCGAGGGCGACGATGACGATGTCCGCGTCCTCGATCCGGTAGGGGCTGACCAGGCCGCCACTCGGACGTCCGAAGGCCTCTTCGAACGCGGTGGCGAGGGCCGGGATCCGCTCCAGGGCGTCGAGTTGGCGGAGATGGGCGAGGTACCGGACCTCCTCGAATGCTTCGGGGCCGACCATGGCACCGATCGAGACCGGATCGTCGGGCTCGAGCACCTGGCGGGGCTCGTACGGCGGGAGATAGGCGTCGACCTGAGCTTGATCGGGCAGGTCCACCCGTTCGACCGCATGGGTGAGGATGAAGCCGTCCATGCACACCATCACCGGGAGCGAGAGCTCCTCGGCGAGGCGGAAGGCCAGGACGTGGAGGTCGGCGGCCTCCTGGTTGGTCTCGGCGAACAGCTGGATCCATCCGGCATCCCGTACGGCCATGGCGTCACTGTGGTCGTTCCAGATGTTGATGGGCGCCCCGATCGCCCTGTTGGCGAGCGTCATGACGATCGGAAGCCCGAGACCCGCAGCGTTGTAGACGGCCTCGATCATGAAGAGGAGCCCCTGGCTCGCGGTGGCCGTGTAGGCGCGCGCACCGGCGGCCGACGCCCCGATGGACACGGACATCGCCGCGAACTCGGACTCGACGTTGATGAACTCGCACGGAGCCAGAGCGCCCGACGCCACCATGACGCCGATGGCCTCGATGATGTGGGTCTGGGGCGAGATGGGATAGGCGCAGACCACTTCGGGGCGACAGAGTGCCACCGTCTCGGCAACGGCACGTGAGCCTTCAATCTGTCGAAGCATGGACCATCTCTTCTTCCTCGAGGGTGACGAACCGGAAGGCGGCGGCGGCGGCGGCCATGTTGCGGTCACCGACGGCGCCAGGGAATCGCTCGCGGACCGCCGTTCCGATGGCATCGAGAGTGATCTGGCCGGTGAGCGCCGCGAAACCACCGAGCAACACCGCGTTCGGAAGGGGACGTCCGAGGTGCTCGAGAGCGAGCTCTGTGGCCGGGCAGGTGAGCAACCGGTCGCGGTGGAACCGGCGGGCGAACTCGCCCAGTCCGAGCTCGTCGAAACTGCGGGACGTGTTGATGAGGACGTACGCGTCTGCAGAGAGGCCGGCGAAGAGCTCGACCTGGTGGATCAGTGTGACGTCCTGGATGACGAGGGCGTCCGGCTCCATCACCGGCTCGTGGGTGCGGATCGGGCGATCGTCGATCCGGCAGAAGGACACCACCGGCGCACCCATGCGCTCCGAGCCGAAGCTGGGGAACGCCTGCGCGTGGCGACCCTCCGCGAAGGCGGCCATCGAGAGGATCTCTGCGGCGGCGACGACGCCCTGCCCTCCACGGCCGTGGATGCGTACCTGGAACATGCCGCTGCCTCGCCGTCAGCTCTCGGTCACGGCGCCGGTCAGGGCCAGCGACCCGGTGACCGTCTCCGGCGTGGTGATGCCGCTCGTCGCCGTCGTGGACGTCATCTTGAACCCATCCGTTCTCCCGCGGGGCCGACCGACCCCGACTGTTTGTCCTATCGTGCTGCTGTAGCCGGTCACGAGGTAGGGCCAAACGTCCCTGGTTGTGGAAATCTCCTGTACCGCCGGTTCTGTTGGGTGGCTGGCACGGCGCCCAGAGCGCGGCGGCTCAGTCGCTGGCTTTCAACAGTTGTTTGATGCCGTCCTCGATGCCGCGGCAGAGCACGTCGAGGTCCGGGGTCGTGTCCAGGTCCCCCGTCACGCCGAAGTTGACCTCACCGTTGTAGGAGAAGATGGCGACGCCCACCCGCATATGGCCGCCGAGCGGAACGTAGGGGAAGGCCTTCAGCATACGGCGCCCGCAGATGTAGAGGGGGATCTGGGGCCCGGGGACGTTGGTGGTCACTGTGTTCAGCTGGTGCTGGGGTATCCGCGTGGACACGCGCATCCCGAGGGCCAGCAGCATGGGCGGTGCGAAGCCCGACATCGAGGTGAGGGCCTCGCCGGCCACTGCCTGCTTGGACTCCTTCAGCCCCTCCATCTGGAGGCTCACGGCCCGGAGGCGCTCGGTGGCGTCGTCGATGGACACCGGCAGTTCGGCGAACATTGCGGAAACCCTGTTCTGGAGGCTTCCGTCGCCCACAGCGCGCCCTTGGTCATCGCGGGGGCGAACCGACACCGGGACCAACGTGCGCACCACGCGGTCCACCGACTCGCCACGATGCAGCAGCAGCTCGCGGAACCCGTTGGTGATGGCGGCCAGGACGACGTCGTTGAACGTCCCGCCCAGCCCCTTTCGGATCACTTTGATGTCGTTGACGGTGGTGGAGGCCCACGCGTAGCGGCGGTGGGGGCCGAGTGGGCCGTTCAGGCTGGAGGGCGGCGTACGCCGCACCAAGCCGGTCATCGCAGACAACCCCTTGACCACCTCGCGCGCCTGGCCGAGAGCCTCGCGTGGCACTGCTGCGGCAGCGCGCACGGCCTGCAGCTGCTCGTAGGGGCTGCGCACCAGGTCCAGGGAGGCCCGAGCGGCCAACTGCATGCCCGATGGCGCCGGGTCGGGCTGCCAGCGGACGGGGTCGGGAACCGCCGTCTCCGGTGACACGTCCATCATCAGGGCCATGAGGTCGGTCCCCGACACGCCGTCCACCATGGCGTGGTGGGTCTTGGAGAGCAGAGCCCAGTGGCCGTCCTCCAGACCCTCGACCACCCACATCTCCCAGAGGGGCTTTGACCGGTCGAGCGCCTGGGACATGACCCGGCCGACCAGCTTGCGCAGTTCGGCCTCGCCCCCCGGGGAGGGAAGGGCCGTATGGCGCAAGTGGTACTCGATGTTGAAGTGGGGGTCGTCCACCCACACCGGCCGGCCCAACTCGAACGGGACGTGTCGAACGACGCGGCGGTACCGGGGGACGAGCGCCAGCTTGCTCTCGATCATCGCCACGATGTCGGCAAAGGGTGGCTCCGGCCCTTCGAAGATCCCCACCGATGCGATGTGCATGTGGCTGACGTCGTCCTCGATGTGCAGGAAGGACATGTCCAGCGGGCTCATCCGATCGACACTCATGTGGACCCCCTACTGTGCCCCGGCGCGACCCCTCGCGAAGGACCCGAGGCTACTACGGCGCCGGCTGGACAGGCCCCGGCGCTCCCCATGCTCGTTGAGCCACGCCGGGCGGCACCGGCGCCCATGCCGACCAGACCGGTGAAGTGGCCCTGGGTCATGCGGGCTGCCCCCCCGACGGGGGTTTCGTCGCCGCGGCGGCCCGCACTCCCGCCCCTCTGCACATCGCGAGTTCCACCAAGACCCCGCCCGGCACGGGAGGTGGATGCGCTTGCCGGTGACTTGGCAAAGTGTTCTTGATGCTGAGAGCAGTGGCGGAGCGTCTCAATGGGGAACGTTCCTGGCACCGCGACAGGAACGTGATGTCACCGGGAAGTGACTCCCGGATTGCGGAACCCCAAGAGCCGATACTCGGCAGCCGGGTGAGCGATCAGACGGGGTAGTTGGGGTTGGGGAGGGATTGCGACGTCCACATGAGGCCGAGACACATCTCGTCGGAGGACCCGTCGCCCCAGGTGACGAAGTGCGGCGGGACCTTCCGCAAGGCGGGCAGCTCCTGGGCGAGGGTCGGGTCGTAGGTGCAGGTGACCTGGACGGTGTCACCGGGTGACACTGCCACCGGGGTCGTCAGGTTGTAGGCCCGCTGGTAGTGGAAGTTGTAGTCGGGGACATCGAGGATGGTCTTGGCCTCAGGTGTGCCCGGGTTGAGGACCATCGTGAAGGTTGCGCCCAGGAGATGCATGTGGGCGCCCACCCTCACGATGTACCCACTGCGGTGGATCGGCCAGTTGCAGGAGGTCGAGTCGCCCGCCGGCGGGTCCTCCGGGTTGCGCCCGCACACCGTCTCGAGGGTGTTCACGAAGTCGATGGCACTCTGGCCGAAGCGTTGGCCGAGGTTGGCCAGTGAGGCCGTCCGGCTGCACAGGGGACCGGTCACGCCGGCCGGGCAAGGGATGTCCGGCGCTGCGGGCATCAGGTCCAGTTTGAGGGGCAGGAGCGGCGTCGACGCCGGCACCGTGTGCAGCACCAACGAGTTCTTCACCGGCTTGTCCCCAACGAGCAGGTTGTAGTGGACCTGCATCACCACCAGGCTCCCCGCCGGCAGCAGGACTCCGGTTCCTTTGGGCAGGCTGTCCGCTCCGTGGCCCGGGGCCCAGGCACTGAGCCACGGAGTGTTGGAGATCTGATCCAGCCCGGTGTTGGGGATGGGCGTCTCACCGAAGCACGTCCAGCCCTGGCCGTTGACGTTGTCGGCCTCTGCCGTGGCGGCCAGGTCCGGCGGTACCAGGAACAGTATGGCGTGGTGGTCCTCGACGCTCCCGGGAAAGAATTGGCTGGAGATGATGTAGGAGCTTTGATTGACGTGGGGGTTCATCACGGTGCAGTGGTAGTCGTCCGTCGCCCCCGCCGGCGCCTTGGGTGTGTAGGCCTGCGCCTGCTTGAGGGAGATGGTCGTGATCGGTTGGGACGAAGCCGCCTGGGCTTGCGAAGAGCGCGCGATGACCGCGGTGAGGGTGGCCACGACAGCCATCACCGCGATGAGCACGAGCGTCAGTTGTGATCTGCGCACCATGAAAGGGTACAACGGTCGACTTACTGGACGTCAGCGCCCACGACCAGCAGGCTCAAGTGTGCTGCGACCGGCGTCGGATGGCTGCCCTGGGACCGTGGAGGCCGAATCCACTGATGGCCGGCGCTCCGGGGCAGCGCGGCGGCAAGCAACCGGGCGCTCTTACGGGTCACCCGGCTCCTCTTGTCGTGGCAACGGAGGGAACCAAGCCTCGGATCCCGCGCCTGCGACATCAGACGCCTCTGCTGTCGGACCAAGCAGGGCAGATGGGGGAGGTCCAGCCGACGGAGCTTCCAATTCCAGCGGAGACCACCCGCCGACGGTGCTTTCCGCAGTTGAGCCAGATCGACTGCGGGCTCTCCTCCACACCACCAGGGGACCGAGGATCGCAACCCCGGCGGACACGATGAGGATGGGGAATGCGGCAAGAGCTCTGTCATCCGTCGCCCTCTGGCACTCACTGACGAACTCCGACCACTGGGCCCGACCCGTGACGTCGCTCGCCGCGGGCTCCGGACCGGCCCCGATCGTGACCGGGTCGAGTAGTGCCACGATCGCCGCCTCGGACCCCTGTCCGGGGCCACAGGTGCCTCCGACGGCCGGTGGCGGGAGCGCGGTCAGAAGGCCGGTGATCGCAAAGGCTGCACCGAAGAGGCCCAGACAGACGAGGACGAGTCCGGTGCGCCTGGCAATTGTGGGCCGTTTCACACGAGATCACCTGTCATGTGGTCCGATGGTAGGCGTAGGACTGCCTGGCGGTGATGCAGGCCAGGTCACGTTCGACGTCCGGGTGGTGCCGGACCGATCTTGCGTGCCCGCTGTCGCATTCCGTCAGTGCCGTATTGCCACACTGGCACGGCAGTTGGTGGCACCCTCCCCCTGTCGTTGATCCTCCTCGCTGGACTTCCCCCGGCGTGCCAATCCCCTGTTCGCCCACGGTAGGGCTGTACGGGCCAGCGTAAGGCTCCGATGACCATCGACAACGCGGCCATCCTCTTCACGGACATCGTGGGTACTGAACGCGGACCGGCGAGTGGGGTCGGCCATGAGGGCTGCCCGACAAGCGCCTGATGGACTGGTGGCAGACGCTGCAGTTGATCCGTAGCGTTCAGGTCGACCCGCCATGGCGCTGGGAACCTTGCCGACACAGTGGCCCGCCAGCGCGGCGGAATGCCGACACCACGGCCCCGAGGCGCACGTCCCCTTCAGTTGCGACGCTTGGGCTTGGTGGTGCCGATCACCCTGGCGGTGGTTTCAAAGACCCTGGCGGTGGGCCGGAACGTGCCCGGTGCGACCCTGCGCTCCCGGCATCGGGGCGAGATGGCGATCAGGAGCCGATCGACCCCTAGGACGCCGCGCGACCCTCGAAATCGTCCCACTCACAGCCACAGACCCAACACTGCCTGATCCAACGGCGCTCAGTTATTCCGAAAACGCCGACAGATGGGCGTGGCACGTCGGTAACGCTGTTGATTGACCTGCATTTCACGCAGGCCACAGCTACGGCAAATTGGTGCATGTTCGCCTCCGAGGAATCCCATCCCTCGCAATTCGATTGTTTTCCTCCGAGCGTCCCTATACAAGGCCGGCTGGGTTACAGATCGCCGACACCTCAACTCCCACACAGAGACGTTGCGGGGCACAGGGCAAGCGTAGGGGGATTGCGTAGGCTCTGGCGATGACCCCAATGGGGCGTGGGTCACTGGTGACATGCCGTCGATCACGTCACTGGTGGCAGCGGCCAACCGGTTGATCGGAGTGGTCGCCCGTGGACCGACGCCACCCGGGAGGCCGCGGACCAACTCGCCGCCGCCGCACTTCACGCCCGAGCGCGGCACTCCGACCATCCGTGCCCGGGCCCGACCATCGAAGACCCGGACCCGACCATCGAAGAGCAGTCCGCCGCCGCGTTCGCCGCGTTCACGGTGCTCGCCCATGACTGCGCCGCCGCAGGCAACAGTGCCGCCTTCGGCTCCGGCGCCCTCGACGAGCGCGCCGGACAGGCCGTTGCGGATCTGTCGATCGCCCTGTACGCCTCCGAGCCCTGGGGCGCCCCGGCCGACCCCAGGCCCCTAGCCGGACGATAGGGAATCTCTCAGTCGCTCACCGCGGCCCGCGCCCACGCAAGCGACTCGGCTCCGATTGCGACCCCGTCAGCGACCTCAAACACGGGAACGACCTTGACTTCGTTCCAGTAGACGAACTTCGAGACGAACGAATAGACGACGCCTGGATCGGCCGCCTCGACGAGTACGTAGCCACCGTTGTTCATGTTGGACACGAACGCCCAGACCGTGAGGCCTTCCTCGGGCGTCCACTTGCCAAAGGCCTTGAGCAACGCATCCTGGTTGGCGAAGTTCTGATCGTGGGTGAGGCCGGCTGTGCGAATCTCGTATTCGATTACGTATTTCATTAAGTCCTCCTTCGGGCACTGTGGCCAATCCCCCACGGACTTGACCATTTCGGACCCTACCCCTCGGAGGGGTGCGGATGTCGACCCCGTTCACCCGGTACCTGATGACCCCCAGGCGGGGGCCCTAGCGGGGCACAGGCGCGACCCCGTGCGGAGTTGGCAGCGCCCCTTACGGGCGTGAAGATGCACCGGCACGCGACGGACCCCGGAGGCAGCCGGGAGTCCATCGCCAGCTGATCGGGCGACCCTCACACGGGGCCGGGCAGGGGCCATTCGATCTGGTACGGGGTTGATGCACCCCGTCCGCTGCGTCGCGCCACCGTGTGGCNNCCGGTACCCAACCCCCGCCCCCGCCAGTAGCGGGGCACAGGGGCCAACGTAGAGTTTCCTCTTAGGCCCCTACCGGCGAGAGTGCCCAGGTCGCGATGTCGGATCCGTACAGGTGTCCACCACCTCGCCGTGGCCGATGTCCACCATCCGCGAGCAGCTGCTCCACCAGCGTGATCACACGTTCAACGTCGTCGTCATCCTCGTCATAGATCTGGTCGCCAACGTCCTTGTCCGTGAACATCTCCATAGCCACGGTCCCATTGGGCAAGGTGAAGGCAAGGCACCATTGCTCTCCCTGTCGATCCAATACCGCCCTGCTTGCCCAGGGGTGTTGCCCTAGCTCAATCACGACCACCGCCGTTCTGCCGCCCACCTGACGCCCTGGCGAAGCGTAGTCAGGCCAGTTGAACTGCGCTCAGCTCTCCGAGCCCCTGGACGTGCCGCCCGCACGACCACAGCCGCATCCGCTTCCGACCGACCATCGCCTGACCGACCCACCGCACGGGCGCCGGGCAATCAGGGGGAGTGACGGCCGTCTGGCCGGTCGATTTCCGGGTCGTTTTCGGGGCTGTCAAGACCCGGTACCCGCT
>PLHF01000010.1 GCA_003138855.1 Acidimicrobiaceae bacterium
ATCACCCGTGTAACAACACATGCGGGGCAGGGCTCAGGACACTCGTTCCCTGTCACCGCCATAGACGGCCAACGCATAGACCACCAAAGCGGCGATCACGATGTAGACGAACGCCCAGACCGGGTAGAACGGCATCCACCAGATGGCACTGACTCCAGCGATGACAGCAGCGATGATGCCCACCCATCGGGCGAAACTCGAACCTTTGACTACGAGGACCCCGCAGATGAGAAGGATTGCCGCTACTCCGAGATCAACCCAGGCGTAGGTCTTCAGGCTGGAACCGAAGATCCCTGCTTCAAGGTTGGAGGGAAGCACGCCGTGATACCTGAACGCCCAATTGGCGTCGAAGATTTTCATGATCCCGCCCCAGATCAACACGATCCCCGCAAAGAGAACCCAACCAGCACCTCGCTCGTCCATCGCTGAATCCTCCGTCGTCCGTTGAACCTTCCGGTGAAGATGTACCGCAATCACTTCTCATCTTGGGACATCGCCTCCATTGCAAACAGTGATGATACTCAGGAACGATTCCTGTCGAGCTGCCGCCGACGTGTCCCTAAACACCGGTTATGTCCACAGCTCGTATGGCTGAGAACGTGAGATTCAACCCCCAGGCCTCGGATCGCACAGCTGAGGTGTAGCGGTCAAAGACGATCGATCAGAGTGTCGGTGTCGGCTCATCATGCCCTCACTGAGGCCGGCGTCGTGGTTGCTGCATTGACGTTGCTCCGGTGTTGAGGCTTTCCGGCGTCCCTCGGGCACCGATGTGCATGCCAGAATCGGCAGCGGCAAGACCGACTGCGTCGACAGACGCGGTCCAAAGGGGAAGGCAAGCAGCAATGGAGCAGAGCAGCGACGCGGAGCCCCCCTCGATCGACGAGCTGCGTGAACGGTACCGGCGGGAGCAGCAGAAGCGGCTGCGCCCGGAGGGTATGGCCCAATGGCGTGAGCTGAATGAGGAGTTGGACCGGGATCCGTTCGTCGCGCCCGGCTTCACCCGGGACCCCGTGGTCGAGGAGACCACCGTCGTGATCGTGGGTGGAGGCTTCGCCGGGATGCTTACGGCGATCGACCTCGCCAAGCACGGGATCACCGACGTCCGGATCATCGAGAAGGCCGGTGACTTCGGTGGTACCTGGTACTGGAACCGGTACCCGGGCTGCATGTGCGACGTGGAATCGTACGTGTATCTGCCGCTCCTCGAGGAGACCGGCTTCATGCCGTCCGAGCGCTACGCCAGCGCCACCGAGATCTTCGAGTACTCCAAGCTGCTGGCCCGCACGTTCGACCTCTACCCGCACGCGCTCTTTCAGACCGACGTCACTGGGGCCGAATGGGACGAGGAGGGGCAGCGGTGGCGGGTCACGACCAGCCGCGGTGACCGGCTGTCCGGTCGATTCATGGTGCTGGCCGGGGGCATCCTGCACAAGGCCAAGATGCCGGGGATCCCCGGGATCGAGGACTTCGAGGGCAAGGCCTTCCACACCAGTCGCTGGGACTACAGCTTCACCGGCGGCAGTCCCACCGAGCCGATGAACGGCCTGGCCGACAAGCGTGTCGGAATCATCGGTACCGGTGCCACCGCTGTGCAAGTGGTGCCACAGATTGCACGTGCGGCCAAGGAGCTCTTCGTCTTCCAGCGCACCCCGGGCGCGGTGGGCGTCCGCAACCAGCAGCCCACCGACGTCGAGTGGTTCCAGAGTCTGAAACCCGGATGGCAGAAGGAGCGGATCGTAAACTTCACACAGGCAGTGACCGGCGCCCAACCCGAGGTGGACCTGGTGGCCGACGGTTGGACCGAGTTGATGTGGGTCGATACCCAGAAGGCCGTGGATCCGGAGGAGGCTGAGGCGCTCGAGCGGATCGACTTCGAGGCCATGGAGTCGATCCGGCGACGCGTCGAGGAGATCGTCGAGGACCCCGAGACGGCCGAGAAGCTCAAGCCGTACTGGGGCAAGCACTGCAAGCGGGTCTGCTTCCACGACGAATACCTGCCGGCGTTCAACCTGCCCAACGTGCACCTGGTGGACACCGACGGACGAGGCGTCGACGAGCTCACCACACGCGGCCCGGTCGTGAACGGTGTCGAGTACCCGGTGGACCTGCTCATCTATGCCTCCGGCTTCGAAGTCACCACGGACCTGCACCATCGGCTCGGCTTCGACCTCAAAGGTCTCGGCGGTGCCGCTCTCTCGGAGCGGTGGGCCAAGGGCGCCCACACACTGCACGGGGTGCTGGCCAGCGGATTCCCCAACCTGCTCCTGATCAGCCTCGTCCAAGGTGGGTTCGGCACGAACTTCTCGCACCTCCTCTCCGAGTCGGCCAAACACGTGGCGCACATCGTCGAGACCTGCGTCGAACAGGGGATCGTCGAGATCGAGCCTGAGGAGGCCGCCGAGGAGGAGTGGCTCTCGGTGCTCCACGCCGTCGGTTTCGGCGGCGCCCGCTACTTCCAGAACTGCACGCCCAGCTTCTACAACAGTGAGCAGCAGTCGATCGACGCTCGGGCGGCCCGCAATCTCACCTACTCCGGAAGTCTTCTGGACTACATCGGTTACCTGGAGCGCTGGCGTCAGGCGCCCGACTTCGCGGGCGTCAACGTGCTGCGAGAGGAAGTCTCGGAAAGCGAGTAACCGGATCTTCGGTTACGAATCACACGTTTGCGGCCCGTAGAACGTTACGTGCAATGGCCTGCCCACGAGCTGCGGACACCAAACACTCGTCCTCAGCTCACGCAGCTGAGGACAAAAGTTCGGTGCCCATCCTCACTGGCTCAGCTCCTCGAGCGTTACGATCACCCGCCGTCCCCTGCCTAGTGGTCTGTCGCTCAAATGGCTTGGGGCCATTAGGGCGACCCTCCTATCGGTTGACCGGTATTCCGCCGACGGCCGCCAGACGCTTGGTGGCGGGTCCGAAAGACGTCTCGCAGGGGGGTCCCTGTCCCCGCGGAATACTGTGGCGTCTACTTGCTGGTCGCTGGAAGGAATANNCTGCCGTGATCGTGTCGGGGATAACAGCAGAGCAGGTCACCCTCCGGACTCCATGCCCCGGTTATGACGTGGCGGGTCTGATCGACCACATGGTCGAGGCCGCCTACCGGGCAGCTGCGCTCGGTCGGGGCCGGACCCCTCCGGCCGGAGACGACTCGCCCCACGTCGAACTGGCTGACGCGCCCGCCCAGCTACACCGCGCCGCTGAGGAGGCGGCGCAGGCATGGGGGGACGATTCCCGGTTGTCGTCGTCGTTCACCATGCCCTGGGGTGAGGAGTACTCGGGTGCGACGTTGGTGAACATGTATCTCGCCGAGTTGGCGGCCCATGCCTGGGACCTGGCGTTGGCCACCGGGCAGCTCGACAGGCTCGACCCTTCCCTAGCTGTGTCGGCGCTCGACGGGGCGCGAGCCATGATCAAACCGGAGTACCGCGACATGGTGGCGACGGGATCGCCCTTCGGGGCGGAGGTTCCGCCACCTCCTGATGCCGACGGCTGGGAACGCCTTGCCGCCTTCATGGGACGCGACCCGCGGGCATCGCTCGACCGGTAGCGCAGCGAAGAGAAAAGGCACGAGCCCTTCATACGTATCCCCATCTGTCTCGACGAAGTACGGAGAAGCAACTACCGCCGAATCGGCACCTCTGGGCGGCGTGCCTACTACCCAAGCCATTTGAGCGACGGACCACTAGTCAGCTGAGGACATTCGCGACGTCCTCAGCTAGCCGGGCTGAGGACGTCGGCTTCTCGGCGCCCCTCATTTCTCACTAATTGTCACATTTTGTCACAGAATATTCCGACCCCATCGCTGCATTCATTGGTTCCTATTCTCGTGGTCACTGACTACATCAGTCGCGATGACTGCCGAGATGCTCGCTGTGCCGAGCCGCTGGCTCGGCGCGCCGCTTCGTCGACTCGTTAGCAGGGCGTTACCCTAGTTCACTAGGGGTTTCTCCCCTAGCTGGCTAGGGGTCGGCACCGCCACGGCTCGCCTGCCTTCCGAGTCCAACCTCGGTGCCCCCTCGGTGCATGCTGCTCGGTGACCCCCATATTGACGATCTCTGGGTATCCGCGCTCCTCTGGCATTGTTCGCGCTACTACTTATATATGGGTACCACAAGGAAGGAACATTCTCATGGAAAACGAGCATGACAGCACTACGTTGCGCGACCTAACGGACGCACAGCGCATCGCCATCGACCTCCTCGTGACGGGCGCCAGCGACAGGGTGGCGGCGGAAGCCGCCGGGAAGACACGCGAGACCGTCAACAGATGGAGCAACCACCATCCGGAGTTCCGTGCGGAACTCAACCGGCAACGGCAGCGGCTCCAGGATCAGCACGCCGACCAGTGCCGCGTGATGAACGGGCTCGCGCTGGACCACCTCCACCAGCAGATGGTGGACGGCGACCCCGAGGCCATCAAGACCTGGCTCAAGGTCAGCGGACTCGGCCGCTTGAGCACCGCCGTCTCCGGTCACCTCGACAGCGAGGAGATCATCTCCGAGCAAGTGGTCCGCCGCCTCAAGCGCCTAGAGGACGAGGCCGAGGACGTCTACTCCAATGCCTTCAATGACCAGATCTTGCATGGAGGTCCCAGCCCCGAGGACATCCGGCGGGAGGTCGAACGGAACCTGCGCGCCGTCACCGATTGCGAACCGGATCCCGAGGATCCGGACCCGCCGGGCGCTGTCTATCCGCTGGACGACCTCGAGGATAACGAGGCGTAGGCCGCCTAGAGCCAAGACTCCCGCCGGTATCGGTGCTGCAGCAAGACGAGTCTCCATTCAGCCTGCCTGACGGGCATCACCCGCCAACCTGGCCAGTGCGTCGGCCAGCACCCGGTCCCGGGCATCGGTTGCGTGCTGATACCGCAGCGCCGCCGACTGGGAGGCGTGGCCGGCACGTCGCATGAGCTCGGCCACGCTGGCCCCGGTGGCCGCCGACCAGGTCAGACCCGAGTGGCGCAGGTCGTGGAAGTGGAGGTCCGGCCGGCCAACGGCGAGGCGGGCCCGGTTCCACGCCAGACGGAGTACTCGGTCGGTCACGTTGACCACCAGGGCGTCGGGTTCGGGACCGGCGAAAGCCTCGAGGTGGGCGACGAGGGCGGCCATCGTGGGCGCGGGGACAGCCACCGTGCGCCGGCCGGCCCGCGTCTTCGGTGCCTTCACCACGGTGGCACCTGCCATGGTGGTGGTCCTGGTCTCGGCGACTGACAGCGTGCCACCCGCCACGTCGACGTCCATACGCCGCAGGCCCCGGACCTCGCTGCGCCGCAGCTGGCACCATGCGGCCAGCAGCACGGCGATCCGGAGCTGCTCGGGCATGGCCTCGACCAGCTGCTCCACCTCCGCCATGGCGGCAATGGGGCGTTCCGCCGCCTTCTCGACCGCCGCTCCCCTCACCTGGCAGGGACTCTTGGTGATGAGCTCGTCGACCAGGGCGGTCCGCATGATGGAAGAAACCAGCCGGTAGGCCTTGGCGGCAGTGGTGGGGTGCTCCCGGGCGATGCCGGCGTGCCACAGCCGCACAGCCGCCGGCGTGATCTTGTCTAGGNNCTAGGGGGACGTCGCCGAAGGTAGGGGTGATGTGGCGGCGGAGCAGCCAACGGTAGAGCTCGACGGTGCGGACGGCCAGGTCGTGGCGGGCGCCCAGCCATTCGTCGGCGTAGGCACCGAACGTCACCGTCGACACCCCGGGCGTGGTCGCCGTCACCGGCACCCCTCCCCGGGCCGGGACGCCGACCTGACGGCGTGGACGTGGTGCTCAGCTAGGCCGGCAGAGGACTGAACCAGGGGGGCGGTGTTCAGGGGCGACAGCGTCACCGGTCATCCCCAACAGTGCCCGGGCGCATCAGTGGTGGACGGAGGACATCTCCCGGACCCACCGAGAAGAGCTGTGCCGGTCGTCCCCCGTCACGGGTGGTGGTGCCGTCCGCCGGGATCACGAAGCCCCGGGTGGAGGTGACTTTCCGGTGGAAGTTGCGGGGGTCGAGCTCCACGCCCCAGACCACCTGGTACACATGTCGCAATTCGGCGATGGTGAACGTTTCAGCGCAGAAGGCCGCGGCCAGCGGCGTGTACTCGAGCTTGGCCCGTGCACGTTCCACCGCGTCGGCCAGGATCTGGGGATGGTCGAAGGCCAGCTCCCCGGCCATGGCATCCACCGGCATCCACTGGGCCGCCGCCGCGTCGCTTCCGGCGGAGGGAAGCGGAAGGTCCGGCGCCAGGGCCAAGTAGGCGACGCTGATCACCCGTCCGCGTGGGTCGCGCCCCGGGGTGCCATAGGTGGCCAGTTGTTCCAGGTGGGCCCGGAAGTCGGCGAGACCGGTCTCCTCGGCCAGCTCCCGACGGGCTGCAGCGGTCAGGTCCTCATCAGGGAGGACGAACCCACCGGGAAGTGCCCACTGGCCCTTAAACGGGGGAATCCCGCGACGGATGGCGAGGGCCATCAACGTGTCTTCACGCACAGTGAGGATCACGAGGTCCACGGCCACACCGGCCAAGGGAATGTCTGCCTTCATGGGGAGCGACTGTAATCGTCAATGTGACGAGAAGCAATCCCCGGCCTATCGTCACCCTGACAACACCTGCGGGTGCCGTCTCGGCCCGACACCAGACGCCGGCTGACTACGATAAGGGCGCGACCACGTGACCACCACCTCCAGCGCACCGAGCGAGAACGTCCAGCGGGACCGTGCGGTGGGCGCTGTCCTCGCCTCTGCTGCCGGTGACGCCCTTGGGGCACCCCACGAGTTCGGGCCACCACTCGCAGCCGATGTCGTACTGGAGATGACCGGCGGTGGATCACTGGCGTGGGAGCCCGGCGAGTGGACCGACGACACCCAGACGACGCTGGCCATCCTGGGTCCGCTGGCCAAGGGAGCAGCTCAAGGACAACTGGTCGACGAAGTAGAACAGCAGCTGCTCAGGTGGATGGAGAGCAGGCCGCGTGATGTAGGTGGTCAGACCCTGGCGGTGCTGTCCGAAGCCCTCCGGAGCGGGAAGTCGCTGACCGAGGTGACGTCCACGTGGCAGATGCTCCATCCCGACGCTGCCGGGAATGGCAGCCTCATGCGGACGGGACCACTCGGACTCCTAGATCTCCCTCGCCACGACCTAGCGAATCTAGCAGCGAGTGTGTCTGCACTGACCCACGCGTCCGACGACGCCGCCGAGGCGTGCATCCTCTGGTCCGATGCGATCAACCGGTCGATCTCAACACCTACCACCACGCCACAGGGTCGCGGCTGGATCGATCTGGTTGCAGACGGGATCACCTTGTTGCCGCCTGCCCATGGTGAACTGTGGCGCGTTCGGCTCGAGGCCTGTGGAACGACTGTCCCCGAGGAGTTCATACACAACGGCTGGGTGGTGGCTGCGCTCCAAGCGGCTCTCAGCTCTTTGATCCACACGGAAGTTCCGCAAGACCAACCGTGCAGGCACCTCCGACTGGCGGTCGAACGAGCAGTGCGCGTCGGAGGCGACACCGATACCGTCGCCGCCATCACCGGTTCGCTCGCCGGCGCCCGGTGGGGAGCATCGGCCGTTCCGCTCGAGTGGCGTCGGCAGCTGCACGGGAGGAGCACGTATGCCGATCCAGTGTTGCGAGGATTTGAGCTCGAAGGGCTGGCCCGTCTTGCGGGTAATCGTGGCGAGACCGACTCAATCGGCTGGCCCGTGATCGAGTCACTCATCCCCTACTACCAGAAGCACTTCCCAGCAGAAGCATCAACGGTTCAACTGGATGAAGGCGTCACGGTGGGCAACGTGCATGCTCTGGTCGACCAGATTCCACGGACCGATGTCGTGGTCTCGCTCTGCAGGATGGGCCGCATGGATGTCCCCGACCATCTGGAACATCACGTTGTCGGGCTCATCGACACCGGCAGAGCTGACAATCCAAACCTGGAGTTCGTGCTCGCTGACACGGCCGACTTCGTGGCGGACCGTGTCGCAGCGGGGAGGCAAGTCTTCGTCCACTGCGTGATGGCAGAGAGCCGCACACCGGCGATCGCAGCCGCCTATCTCGTCCGCACGCATGGGTGTAATCCTGGAGAGGCGCTTCAACAGGCGGCACATGCGATCGGCTCGCGTCCTCGGACCTTCCTTGCCGAAGGTGTCATGAACCTCGCGCCGCGGGGAAGGCAAGCCTGACCACGACCTCCACGACCTCCACCATCCTCATCAATTGCGGAGGCTCGACTCATTAGCCTCGATCATTCGTCCGA
>PLHF01000009.1 GCA_003138855.1 Acidimicrobiaceae bacterium
GCAGCTCGTCGAAGCAGGCAAGCAGGTGCTCGACGTGTGGGCGATCCTCGCCGCCGGGTAGCTGTGACGTTTCCGATGCACAGACCACGATCCAATCGGGCACCGACTTCACGGGAACGCGAAAGCGCCCGTCCCACGAACTGACGGGGATCGGGCGCTCTACTTCACTTGTACTCCGAGAACGGATCNNGATCTACCTGGGCCTGCCGGGATCTCTCCCGTACAATCCTCTGCCATCCGCTCTCAGGATGGCCCTCCATGTCTACTTCCCATAAGCGCCTCCTTCCGAGATCCTTCCGGATCCCTCACCATCAGTATGCGCTTGAAACGTCTGAATAAACAGGGTCGAACTACCTGTTCCACCTCGATGCCGAGCAACGCCCAGGTCGCTTCCTTCACAGCCTCTCCCGTCATGGCGGGGTCGGGTTCCCACATCCATCGCCTCGTCCAAGGAGCCAGCACGAGAGTGCCCCCGATCGGGTGCGGGACGGTTATCTCGTGATCCAGCCCGGCCCCGGCACACCGTTGCACCCGAAAGTCTCCATCAGACCCAGGCCGGTTCAGATTCCCGAGCCAATGGGCCCTAGTGCTGCCCAGATCGTGAGTTGTGTGAGGGATTGTGTTGGTTCGAGTGCAATTCGAGGACAGCCCGTGGGGTCGAAAGGACGATCCTCGTGCGATGCCCACCGAGTGTATCGGTCAGTCCAGCTAGCCTTCGGCCATGCCGCGCAATCGCGAGGCATCTGAGGCCGGACCGCCCGTTGAACTCCATCCCCCCGACGATGCCACAAGGGCCGAACTCACCCAGGACGACGGGGAATGGACGGTTTCGTATTTCGGGGGTCGAAGGCTTAGCCGTGATCTGGTCGGCAATGAGCAGCTCGTCGCCGAACTCCACGGGAACATGAGGCATGGTCCGATCGTGAAGTACCTCGAGGAGAGGCTGCGCGCTGCTGGGCGGAGAGTGGTGCACTCCGACGTCGACCTGCAGCGCGCCGTCGTCGCCGACTGGACGCTCGCACCGAAATAGATGCGCACTCAATCCTCCTTCGGTCGCCGCTTGGCGATTTTGTCCAGGTAGGCCCAGGCGCCTTCGCGGTCGCCGGCAGCAATCAGTTCGTCTATCCGCTCGCGCTGTTCTGGCTTGGCTTGGTCCAGCGTGATCTGAATCAATTGCAACTCCGAGGACAAGTCGGGTCGATCAGAACCGGTCGAAGAACTCATCGACCAAGGGCGGGGCACCGCTCAACCAAAGCGTCATAGCGGAGGTCGAGGCCCTCAACGAATTGGATGCCTACGATCATGCCGCCGACACTTTGGGGGTGCTTCGCCTCTTCGCCGCACATCGGCACCCGATGGTGAGTACCGAGCAGCAGACATTCGGCTTGCCCAGCCAGGTCATGCCCTGGCGAGTCAAGTACGTCGACTTGGATACTGGCCCCGGTTTCGGCTTCTTCAGAGGCGGTCCAGCCCCCTTCTGGACTTTCCTTGCAGAAGACCTGGAGGCCCTTGATCGTCATGACGGTTTCTCGTGGTTGGCGAGCGCCTACGCCCGCTCAAAATCAGAGGAGGACGTGCTGCCCGCACGAATGATGCTTGGTGCACGACTACTCAACTCTGCAATTCTTGACTTTGAAAGTCCGGACAGAAAACTGCTGTCGATCGTCACGGCACTGGAGGTCATGCTGGGAGACCCGAAATGGCAGGGCAACGGACTCGGCATCGCTCGTCGGGCTGCCTACCTTTCATGCAGCGTCCCCATGGGATCCATGTGCGGCAGAGACCGTGCAGCCTGTCACTACTTGGCACTTGATCCGAACCCAAAGCTACCTCAAGCCCTCATTGATCTTCTCGACCAAGCTGACTCAAGATCCGGTGGCCTTTGTAGCGCATACCTCAATGTGCGAAGCCTCCACCAGCGAAGGAACGCCGCCATCCATGATGGACGTGCGGGGCTATCAATGTCTGATGTCCGCAGTGAAGGCTGGAAAGTCATGAACTGGCTGGTGTCGTCACTACTGACGTGGTGCTCCGCCCATCCCGGTGCAGATCTATCTGCTTTGGATCAAGACATTGAGCAGGTGGTGCTCCAGCGGCCTCCGACTCGGTAGTTCCTGTGGTACTTGCCACAGCTCTCCACCGATACTCGTGACCACCTTGCCGAACAGTCATGGGGAAAGCTGGCACCAGCGAAGTACCTCCTCCGGCGGAGCATTCGTTGGCCCGGGGCTGACGACATGGAGTATCCGCTTGTCGTAGGTCCGCTCGATCAACGCCCGACCTTGCTCGATCAGCGCAACCTGTGCGGAGCAGGCTGAATGAGGCTTATGACCCAGCGATCTCCTGGACAAGCTCAGGACCGTCGTTCCTGATGTTCCCAACGTCACGGGTCACCGGGTAATGGACCAAGGTTCCCTCTTTGTTCGGCTTCAAGAGCGGCTCGAGTTCCTCCCGATCAGCCACCTCGGGATCGAGCCAGTGCTCCCAGGTGTCCCGCTCCAACACGACCGGCTGCCGATTGTGGATCGGCATGTCCGGCCCGGCGTCAGTCGTGATGATGGTGGCCGTCCGCAGCTCCGTGCCATCCTCACCCTTCCAGTACTCACGCAGACCGGCGAAGACCACGGGCTCGCCGTCGGCCCGCTTGAAGGCGTATGGCTGCTTCGGGGTGCCAGCCTTCCACTCGTAGAACGCATCGACGGGCACCAAGATTCGCCACCGCTTGAAGGCCGACCGGAACGTCGGTTTCGTGGCCACCGTCTCCGCCCTGGCATTGAACGTGCTCCTGACCGCCGAAGGGTCCTTGGCCCATCCCGGCACCAGTCCCCAGCGGAAGGCACCCAGCGTCCGCTCCCCTTCGGAGTTCTCCCACACGCCCAGGATCCTGGACATCGGTCCGATGTTCCAGCGGGGCTTCAACCCTTCGAGCAGCTCGGGATCGACGCCAGCCTCAAGCAACTGAGCCAGGTGGGTCGTGTCCGAGTAGAGGGCGATCCGGCCGCACATGGACGAGGCCTAGAGGGATCGGATCGCCCGGATACCCTCCAGACCGTCGACGTGTCGCTCACGCCTAATCTACCTTCTGCCCCTCAACTTCATTGCAGCCAACTCCCCGCTGAGGAGCAGCACCTCTATTCGTGACGGTACGCCGACGCCTGGGCGGTCAATAGAGCAAAGAAGGCACAGATCTCTGGTTGGGCATCCTGCTGCTGGGTCATCGAAGGAGCGACGGATCTCATCGGGTCGGACACTTCGCTGCCACTCCCAGTGACACTACGAAAGGGCAGAGCATCGGTAGCTTGGTCATGCGGGGAACTGAACTGACGAAAGAGGCCTTGGTGCCGACTCGGTTTCTTTCGCCCGGTCCCTCTTGCGGAGGTGCGGGGCATCCCCCGAGGACAGTGCGTCTCTCCCTGTGATGTGAAAACGTGGGCCATGGCAGTAGTCGGTGTAGATGCGTGCAAGGGAGGATGGATCGCTGTTGCACTACGTGACGGCAGGGGGGCGCAGGCTTGCTACCTCCCTGGGATCGAGGCTCTTGCCGATGCCATCCCGGATGCTGAAGCGGTGGCCATCGACATCCCGATCGGGTTGCCTCTGACGGGATGGCGGGCGGCTGACATCGAGGCCAAGGCCATCCTCGGGCCTCGCCGCAATTCGGTGTTCTTCACTCCGGTGCGTGCTGCCCTGGAAGCGCCGGACCATGCCACCGCCAGCAAGCTGTCGCTGGAGCTAACGGGAGCAGGAATGAGCCAACAGTCCTTCGCACTTCGCAGGAGGATTTTCGAAGTCGAGCGATGGTTGCCGGATGCTCCCTGTCCGGTGTGGGAGGTTCATCCCGAGGTATCGTTCACGTTCCTGATGGGCGCATCAGCGAGCGCATCGAAGAGGTCCTGGTCGGGAATGATCGAGCGACGCAATGCGCTACTCGATGCAGGAATCGATCTGGAAGGTGTGTCCGGCGCCGCTGGGGTGCAGGCCGCAGTCGATGACATGCTCGATGCGGGCGCAGCGGCGTGGACTGCGAAACGGCTCCTTGATGGCACCGCTCATTCCATCCCAAATCCACCCGAGACCGACACAGCAGGGAGGGCAGTCGCCATCTGGGCATAGATGGAGGACGAGGTCAGTCGTGGGTAAGCAGTCCTATCTTCAGCGGGTCGTAACGTCCTGATCGAGGCACCGAACAACCGACTTCC
>PLHF01000090.1 GCA_003138855.1 Acidimicrobiaceae bacterium
GAGAGGGGATGACAATGACAGATTCGAATGAAGTGACGGGACACATTCTGCGTATGGCACAGGAGCGCCGACTGCTCAGGTTCTGTGCTGAGAAGGGCATTGACCCAAACAGCCCGGATATCGATAATCCTGATCTCAATCTGCTTGGACCGATCTTGGATTCAGAGGGGGCCATCATTCCCGACCCCGAGGACATCGAAGCTGTCAGGTAGACCACGCCATCGTCTAGAGCTGGGAGGCGACACGAAGGTGATGCCTTTGCCCATCTGACGGGACCTGACCCGGATCGCCGGGTGGGTGTCGAAGTACGGTACTTCGGTGACAGGTTCAGACGCTCTCCTCCTTGGGGCAAGCCATGCCTAGCTACGGCCATGAGAAGGGGGCAAAGCCCGGGACCGCAAAGCGACGGGAGGACAGAACACAGAATGGAGAGACCCTCTGCGACTAAGTGGTTCCGGTTGCGTGTCGCCTGCGCGGTCGGGGTGCTAGCCGGTCTGGCCTTCGAGCTTTCCGGTCAACGGAGCTGGCCATGGATCCTCTTACAAGCAGTGCTCATCGTCGGCATCATCGTCACCAGTGCGCTCGACCTGCGGGACCTTCGAAGCAGGCGAAAGGCAACACCTGGGCCGCCCTTTGAGTGACCCCAAACGGGTGGGCGACCCACTGCAGCACGAGTGGGGCACTCCTGGTCCCACCTGCAATCGACCACTCGGCCTAGAACCGAGCGGGTCTGCCGAGCCCTCACTCGGACGGTCTTAGAGCTGCGGATCGAGTCGGCCGATATCAAGAGGGAGCCACTCGTGAAGGGCAGATTCGACCATGAACTCGAACAAGGAGGATCTGTTCGACGGCGCACTTGGAGCAGGCGCTGAACAAGCCGCGTGGCGGACCTTCTGGCTCACGCACATCCGCATCGGATTTGGCATCTTCCTGGTAGAGACGCTTGTGGTCGTCTGTTACCTCGCCATCACGCCTGAGGGTCCTCATCGCTCGATCCTGTGGGCGGTGGCCGCCTTCTTGCACTTGCTGGCCCTGGTGGGCATGTTTCTGGCGCCGACCGTGGCCTCGAAGCCGTGGTGTGCCACGTATTCGGTGGCCTGGACGGCATTGTCGGCATTCGGAGTCGCCGCCGTTGCGATTCTGGACTCCGGTATGAGCAGCCCGCTCCTCGTACTGCCTTTCCTCCCCTTGATCTACGGCACACTGATGTTCACTCCCCGAGCGACAGGGATCTGTGGCCTTGCCGCCCTGGCGTCCTTGGCACTTGTGGCCCTGACCGATCGTGACGTCCCAAGCTCTCCTGGCCGAGCTTTCCTCCTACTTGCGTCACTCGTAGGTGCCTCCGCGCTCACTGTTGCTGTCGCGATCAATCGGACGCATATAGAACAGCACAAGGCACAGCTTCAGGCTGCGCTGGCGGACATGGCCTCCGTTGATGAACTCACAGGGTGTGCCGTCCGGCGAGTGCTACGTCAGCGGATGGAAGAGGAGATCGCTCGATCGGTCCGCAATCGGAGTCCCCTCAGCCTCCTGATGATTGATGTCGATCAGTTCAAGTCCGTCAACGACACCTTCGGGTACGTCGTCGGCGATCACGTGCTTGCCAATATCGGATCTGTACTCCGGCACAATGGGCGAGCATTCGATCTGGTCAGTCGGATTGGAGGGGACGAGTTCGCCCTGCTCCTCCCAGATACCGATGTCCCCAGTGCCGTGGAAGTCGCCGAACGTATTCGTCACGACCTCCCTGCCGCAGTCGAGGTTTCCGTGACCCTGAGTATCGGAGTCGGTGGTCTCGAGCGATCAATGCCGACTGCCGAGCACCTCGTTGACGATGCTGACTTCGCGCTCTACCAAGTGAAGCGAGCGGGACGAGACGCCATCGCGATTCACCATCCAGGCCCATCGCCGATTTCGGGGCGAATGATCGTTCAACGATCACGAAAAAGGGTCTAGCGTTTGCCCACTTCTGCACCTACGAATCAGGAGGGTCATGGTGACTGGTGGAGACGGATGTGCGGCGCCTAGCGAGGGTCCCGCCCGGTACTTGGGCAATCGGTCTATTGGCCAAGTGATTGAGGTTTTCAGCCGGGCCAGGAGATTGTCGGAGTACCCAAAGGTCTCCACAGACGAAGGTGAATGCCAAGACGGCGGCAATGATTGAGTCCCTCGTCCCGATCGACCGGAAACTCCCAAGGCTGGTGGCTGCGTCAAGTGAATCGCTCACCAACGCAGCTGAGGTCCAATGACAGGCGCCTGTCACATCGCTCGATCTTGCTGCGGCTACGGCGCCAAAGCCTAAAACCAAGTCCCGGATGCCAATCGTGCGCATAAGCAACACAGAGGTACCAGTTGGCTCTCCTCCACCTGAGATGCGCATTGGCACTTTCGGTGCCACGATCAGCGCGGCACCGACCGCCGTTCGGAGCCATCCCATCGTTTCGGCGCTGGTAGTCGACACAGTTGCAGCGTAGTGAGGTCAGTTTGTGTCCGCAGTCGAACGACATCGATGCGCCGCCGATCACCGGGTATGTGCCGTATGGCCGATCCTCCAATCGTTGTCTTGATGCACCGGGGAGATTCCGGGGTCTGCGTGATGGAAGCTCACAATGGCGGACTGGGAGGGACGAGACCCCTTTCCGGGCACACTGACCCGGCAGCAAGGTGCGTCGGGTCCTAATTTCGATTCCGCCCATGAGGGGATTCCTCCGTGGGACATTGGAGCACCGCAACCGAACCTCGCCGGGCTCGCTCAAGGAGCAACGCTCAAGGGGCGTGTCCTAGATGTGGGTTGTGGTACGGGCGAGCATGCTTTGCTCGCGGCTGAACAGGGTTTCGAAGCCACCGCCATGGATGCGTCCCCGAGGGCGATAGCCATCGCCCGAGACAAGGCCAGTGCTCGTGGCCTCGCCGTCCGGTTTCTCGTGGGCGATGCCCTCGACCTCGGTGCCCTGGGTGAGCAGTTCGATACCGTGATCGACTCGGGATTGTTCCATGTCTTTGACGGCGAGCAGCGCACTCGATGTGTCGGGAGCCTCCGTGCTGCCACTGCGCTCGGCGGGCATCTCCTTCTTCTCTGCTTCAGCGATCGCATCCGGGCGAGTTCGGGCCGAGACGGTCTCCAAAGATGAGCCGTATTTGAGCTTTGCCGACGGATGGCGAGTGGACTCAATCGACGAGGCCCGCATGATCGTCACGTTCGCACCTGACGGTGCCTTCGCGTGGCGTGCCGTGTTGACGCGCGTGAGCTGATGGTCCGGCTGGATGCCCCACAATGCTCGGCCCGTCGCAGCTTGACTATCCCCACATCAACGCCGAGTAGGAGGCCGTCAGTGACCGTGGTTAAGCGCCAAGAAATCGACAGCAGCCAGGCTTGATCTATGAGAGCGAACCCGCCTCAACGAGCTTGGCAAGATTAGCGAGGGCCATTTCCGTGCCAGTCTCGTTGTCCACCCTGGAGACCCCACCGGGTATCCCTTCGTGCAGGACGACTACGTCAGTGCCGCCACTTGCATCAACAAGCGTCGTGGTAATAGTCATCTGCCCACGAAGCTTGGGATCTGTCGTCTCAAACTCGATGATCTCGATCACTTGCGCGTTCGGCACTAGTTTTACGAACTGACCCTGGTATGTGTCGGTATGCGCGGATGTCTTGCCGGTCCCGCTCGGCTCGTCGTACGTGAGGGAGATTCGAAACGAGCCACCTTCGCAGGCGTCGAACTTGTGTACGTGACTAGACATCCCGACTGGCACTCTCCACGTCGAGACAGAGCCCGCGTCGAGAAGTGCTCGGTACACTGCGACACGCGGACCATCGATGTGACGTGAGATCCGTGTCGACGTCACGTCGCCAGCCTACGTCTGGGGTATCCGTGAGATGCTTCGCGGGATTAGGGACCGCGCCGAAGCTGGAGCTGCCTCAGGTGGCGACACGGTGAGCGACGAACATCGGCGCAACGTCACCTAACGCGGCCGGGGGAGTGGTGTCATCCGTCGTGACGGTCCAGGGCATTGGTTTTGAATTGCATGGTCGACGGTCCGATGATCTCCAGCCGGTACAGGTCGGCGTACCTGGATCAGAGGTGTACCCCGTGGGGGTCGGCCACCGGATCGAGCTACCGGACGACATGGAGGGTCGGATCGGTGGCCCGGTGCTCCGGGCAAGCACTTGGCCGAGGTTGCCGATCCCGACCAGGTGATCAGCCATGCGCCGGTCTCGTCCACCTCGTGTGGTTCAGGCCGGGACGATGCCGACGTGGTCGACACCGAGCACCGACAGGTGTTCGACCTCCCCGAGATCCGCCTTGTCGTCACCGAGCACGTCGTCGAGCGACGGCGGTGCCGGTGTGGATGCACCACCGGGTCCACTTCGCCTCGACCAGCCTCCTCACCGTGCTCGACTGCCATCCGAAGCGGGGACGGGCCGCCATGGACGACCCCGGGGTCATCGGGGCCATGTCCGGGGTGGCCATCCACGACGGGAGGAGCCCTACCGCGACGACGACGCGACCACGCCGTCCAAGCTGGCCGGGCATCGGGGCAGAACCACCTCGATGCCGCAACCCTGCACTCGATACGGGTCCGCTACGGACGGCTGGTGGCCAGGGTGCTCGCGGCCAACCCGGCTCCCGAGGTCGGCAAGCGGTCGGGATGTAAGGGGAAGGCCTACCACCTCCTCGTCCGCCTCGACGGACAACGGGCCGACGTGTTGCGATTCATCACCGACTTCAACGTCCCTTTTCGACAATTATGCCGATGTTCGG
>PLHF01000015.1 GCA_003138855.1 Acidimicrobiaceae bacterium
CTCGGTCGTCTCCAGTTGCTCCTGGACGACGACAGCATCGAGAACATCGACATCAACGGATGCGACAACGTCTGGGTGAAGCGAGCGGATGGGGCCAAAGAGCAGGTCGAGGCGATCACGGATTCAGACGAGGAACTCGTCGAGCTGGTCCAGCGGGCAGCCCGGGCGCACCATACCGGGGGCGAACGGCGGATCGACGCGGCGAAGCCGATCGTCGATCTTCACCTGGTTGGCAGCCACCGTCTCTCGGCGATGATCGAGGTGGCCCATCGTCCGTGTGTCTCCATCCGCCGCCATCGTCTGGTCGATCCCACCCTGGAGGACCTGGCGGAGTCGATGACCGAAGAGGTGGGTCGGTTCCTCCGAGCAGCTGTGCGGGCCCGGCTGAACATCATCGTCTCGGGCGGCACCGACGCCGGAAAGACCACGATGCTGCGGGCACTCCTCGCCGAGGCGAGCCCCCTGGACCGAATCATCACCATCGAACTCTCGTACGAACTCGGCCTCCATGAACTGACCGACCGCCACCCTGACTGTCCGGCGTGGGAGACCCGGGAGGCAAACACCGAAGGCGAAGGGGCCATCACCATGGACCAGCTTGTTCAGCGCGCCAACCGGCACAATGCCGACCGTGTGATCGTAGGTGAGGTCCTGGGTGACGAGATCGTGCCGATGCTCAACGCCATGACGGCCGGCAAGGCCGGATCGATGTGCACCATCCACGCCGATTCGACCGAAGGCACTTTCGGGCGGATCCAGAGCTACGCCAGCCAGAGCCCGAAGCACCTCTCTGACGCAGCAACAGCCAAGCTCACCGCCCAGGCTCTCGACCTGGTGATCTTCGTGCGCCAGCAGCCAGCAGCCAATGGGTTCGCCCGCCGGTTTGTGAGCTCCATCCGAGTGGTCGAGGACTCCGACGGGCCACATGTCATCTCGACCGAGATCTTCGCCGAGCCAGAGGGCGGAGGCCCGGCGGTCCCCCGATTCGGCGTGCCACCTGGCCTCCGGGACCGCCTGGCCGACTTTGGTTACGCAGCGCCGATTGCGATCTTCGGCCGATGACGGTGCTCGTCGTGCTCTGCTCCACTGGCATCGGTGTGGGCATCGCCCTCGTCGTGGCCGGTCTGTTTGCCACCACCCCGGTGACGAAGAAGATGTCGTTCACCAAAGGGATCGATAAGGCGACCCGCCAGTCAGCAGCCGCTGCACTGATCGGCGCCGCGGTGGTCGGGCTCATCACCCACTGGCCGGTCGGAGCTCTTATCGGAGCCGCTGTTGGGTGGACGCTGCGGTCTGCACTGTCTTCTTCCTCCTCCAATCGGGTGACCAATCGCCTCGACGCGTTGGCCACCTGGATCGAAACCCTGCGTGACAGCGTGGCCGCCCACCGGGGGTTGGTGGCCGCTATCGAGTCCACGGTGCCATCCGCGCCCGCCAGCCTGCGGGCCAACATCGAAGCCCTGGTCATCCGGATCAAGTCGGGCACACCACTGGATCGGGCGTTCGCCGCCCTTGCCTCTGAGTTGGCGGACGCATCGGCGGATGAGGCGATCGCTCCGCTCATCCTGGCTGCCCGTTTCGGTGGTGCAGACCTCCAGAATCTGCTCGGCACAGCGGCAGTCAACACTCGGGACCAGCTGGCCCTCGTCCAGCGCACCGAAGTGGCGCGGGCTAAGCCCCGCCGGGAGATGCGACTGGTCGTGGTGGTGACCCTGGGTTTCGTGCTCGCCACCCTGACCATCGGGCACGGCTACTTCACCCCATTCTCGACCACGACCGGCCAGATCGTCCTGGTCGTGATCGCCGGGCTCTTCGCGGTGGGCTTTGGAATGATGAACCGGCTATCCCGACCTCAGCCAATGCCCAGACTCTTTGAGAGTCCGGCCCAACCGTCATGATTCTGATCATCCTGGCCGGACTCGGCGTCGGCGCCGGATTTGTACTCGTGTTGCGAGGGCTCTTCCCCGCCCCACTGACCTTGCAAGCTGCACTCGACAATCTGAGTGGCATACGAAGTGACCTGTCCCTCGACGGGTTTGGTGAGGCATCAAGCGAGAGAGCAGGCAGCGCACGCAGATTTGCCGCACGGGCACTGGAGGTGAATGTTGCCAGGGTCCCACGCTTGGCGGAGATAGTCATCCCTGACCTCGCCATCACCGGGACGCCAGCCGAGACCTTCGCCATCAAGGTGGTTGGTTACGCGGTCGCCATGGCGCTCATGGTCCCCNNTTGGGGTCCTGGTGCTCGGTGTTGGCGGTGCAGCCATGCCGTTCATCGACCTGCATACGGCAGCCGAGCGCCGCCGCCGACATTTCTTGCACACGCTGGCCACCTACGCATCGTTGGTCTCCATGGCCATGGCCGGATCGATGGGCTGGTCCAGCGCGCTGGAGGCCGCGTCCTCGGTGTCGACCACCGACTGGGCAATGGACGAGATTGCCCAGGCTCTCCTCTGGTCCCAGGCCTACCACCGGCCTCCGTGGGAGGGCCTCGACCGGCTCGCCGGGCGCTTCGCCCTGTCCGATCTCTCGGACCTCGCTCGCTCCATGGCCCAGGCCGGGGACGGGGCGCGTATCCGCGACACGTTAGAGACCAAGGCTTCCTCGCTGCGACTGTCAGAGACCACTGCCCTCGAACACGACGCCCAGGCGGTCACTCAAAAGATGCTTCTGCCNNCATTGAACCGAACCCAACCAACCGGAAGGACATCTGATGCAAACCACCAAAGAACGCCTGCTGGAGGTGTGCGAAACCGCTACCACCTTCGTCAGCTTCCTACGAGCCATGGTGGCGGCCCGGATGGCGCCACTTCTTGGCGACGAACGAGGAGAGATTGCCTCCTGGGTCGTGGTGACCGCGCTCGTGGTCGTCGCAGCGATCGCCATCGTCGGCATCGTGGTGACCAAGCTCACCACCACCGCCCACAACATCCAGACGCCCTAGGGCGCTCGACTCCACTTGCCCATCCAGACCACCGTGCCGATCCAGACCACAGTGCCGATCCGTACTACAGCGTCATCCCAAGTTCGCAGGGGAACTGGTAGTCGGCGCGTACGAGGAGACGACGGTCTGGCCGAGTTCGTCGTGTGCATCCCGGTGTTCTTCTTGGCCGTGCTCCTTGCGGTCCAGTTCGCTCTCTGGTCGCACGCCAGCCACCTCGCCCGGGCGGCGGCCGAGCAAGGAGCAAGCACCGCTGCCGCCTATGGGTCCACGCCGGCGGCAGGCACCAGTGCTGCGTACCAGTTCATCGCCACGACGGGTGCCAACTCGCTAACAGCACCGCAGGTGACCACCTCGACCGGGACGGGGGACACCGTGCAGGTGACGATCACCGGAAGAGCCCAGGTCATCATTCCCTGGCTGACCATGCAGGTGTCCGAAACCAGCGTCGAGCCGGTCCAGAAGTTCCGTGTCGAAGCGCTCGAGTTCGGGAAT
>PLHF01000099.1:0-4153 GCA_003138855.1 Acidimicrobiaceae bacterium
GATGGTGCGGACCGCGCCCGGGCGGGGAGCGTCCACGAGCCCATCCAGTCGATCGGCGGCGAACCGCTTGCGCCACTTGGACACCGTGACCGGGTGGATTCTCAACTCCACAGCGATGTCCTCGTTGGTCCGGCCCTCGGCACAGGCCAGCACGATCCGGCACCGCAGGACCAGGGACTGGGCCGACGAATGCCGCCGGGCCCAACGCTCCAGGGTCTTGCGCTCGTTGCCGCNNCCGGCTACGGAAATGGCGCTCAGTCATGGAAGCCCTTGTGGCACTTCAGGCGATAGCTTGATCTGGTCGAAGGTCCGACGCCATTGACCGGATCGAAGAACCGCTCGGGGCAAGGGAGCCCACCGTGAACATCTCGATCGTCTCAGGCTGGCTGCCGATCGTTGTGTGCTGCCTGGCTCTTGCTGCATTGATGTTGGCCATCGGGTGGCGCTCGGGAAGGTGGCGCCGCCAACTCGCGCGTGGCATACCGATTGCGGCAGCAGTGACCATAGTGGTGGCTCTGGTCCTCACCATCGGATCGCTGGTGCCTTCGGACTTCCCGTGGTGGGCCTATGTCTGGGGCTTCACGTTCGTCTTGGCCGTCTGCGTGGCGGTTGTCGGTTGGTCCGGCGCCGGGTGGCTGCGGCGAGCCGCCGCAACGGTCGCGATGCTACTCACACTGGCAGTAACGTTGGGAACGATCAACCAGCAATCGGGCTCCTTCCCGACGTTGAGTCGTCTGGCAACCCTCCGCCCCGTGCATGTGGTCGAAACGCCGACGTTGCGGCAAATTCGTGGCCAGGTGGCAGCAACGGGCATGCTGCCCGAGGAGGGGGTGGTAATCCCAGTCACCATCCCACCCAGGGTGTCCCATTTCTCCACCCGGCAGGCGTACGTGTACCTTCCGCCGGCCTGGTTCGCCAAAGTGACTCCGTCCCTGCCGACGCTGGTGCTGCTACCCGGTGAACCCGGGAGTGCCTCGGACTGGACGGGCGACGGGAATGTCGACGCGACGGCCAACGCATTTGCCCACTCCCATCGGGGCCTGGCCCCGATCATCGTGATGCCGGACCCGAATGGCTATCAGACCGACGACACCGAATGCGTGAACAGCAAGTTCGGTAACGCAGAGACCTATCTGGTCGAGGACGTGCCCGCCTTTGTTCGGAGCCGGTTCAACGCGTCGAGTCGTCCTGGGTCCCTGGCCATCGGCGGGCTCTCGGCCGGCGGAACCTGCTCGGTGATGCTGGCACTCGGCAATCCGCAGATCTATCCCACCTTCGCGTCGTACTCGGGATTTGCCTCCCCTGAGTACGAGGAGACCACCCGGTCCCAGACGATTGACACTCTGTTCGCCGGCTCCGAAGCGATGTTTGCCGCCCACGACCCGGTGCAGCTCCTCCGAAATGGCCACTTCAATGGCATGGCCGGTTGGTTCGAGGCGGGACAAGGTGACCAAGAGCCCCTGCAGGCCGCACACCTGCTCCAACCCGCTGCGCTTCATGCCGGGATTGCCACCTGCTTTCTGGTCCGTCCCGGCGGCCACGACTTCGACGTGTGGAGCCAGGCGCTCGAGGACTCATTCCCATGGCTCTCGTGGAGGCTCGGACTCACGCCGAAGCCTGCCACAGAGCCCGCCAAGTGCGACTCTCCATGACCTTGCGGCTTCGTTTGCCCTGGCCCGCTTCGACGACAAGCAGCCGCTCGGTCGGTTGGAACGACCATGCGGAGCCCGCCGGTTGTGGTCTCCAACGGCCAGGAATCGAATGCACGTGAAGAAGAGGTCTGCATGGGACACCACGCACTATCTCGTCCGCCAATCCATGTGGCTGTTGGGGATGGCGTGCATTGGAGGCACGCTCGTCTTCGCCGCACTGGCCACCGTCCAGCCGATCCTGGTCAGCGAGCTCAACTTCAGCCTTGCCCTCCGTGCGCTGTGGCCGGGTGATCACAACACCGCTCGGACATAGGACGCAGGGATTCCGTTGTGCGAGGGTGTCTTCGGGTTCTTGGCGGTGGTCAATCCGCGAGAGGGTCACCGGAACCCCACGCCGACCGGTTGGATTGTGGCTCTGGCGACCCGCGACCTTCTCATCGTGGTGCTTCTCGTGCCCAGCAGCTGGGCTTTGCCACCCGGACGAGCCACGGCTCGTCGGGGCTATCGATGCAGTGTTCGTCAACGCCGCGACCCCGGGTACTTGCTCCCGATGGTCGGCCGGGCCTGTCCCTGCCCGTGTACTTGCTGGCGGCCAATAGCGTGCTCGGCACATGCATCCTCGATGCTGTGTTTGCAGCCGGGCCCCGGGGCTGCTTTCCAGTCGGCTCTACTCATCGTCGACCCGCTGGACAGCATCGCCATTGGCGTCGAGCCTTTCGAGGAGCAGCTCAACAACTGGCCCCTCGACCTTCTATTCGGGTGCTCCTTTTGGTGGCCATGTTCGCGGGGTGGTGCTCACGACCAAGTGGGCGCCGACCCGCATGGAAGCCAGAAGCAAACGCTCACCTCGCATGACCGTCAACGCTTGTTGACGGTGGGGCGGCGTCGACGGGAGTCACCATCGCCTCGATTGGGGGTGTCATCAGAATCCACCGTCGCACTCTGCCGTGGCGGTCGATTCAGGGGACCGGTGGCTGACAGCGAGCCGGGACTCTCTTCGGCGGCGGTGTGAGACCCAGTCGCCACGACAGCCACGGAAGCGAATCCCTGAAGGCCTGGGCCCAGAAGGTGAAGGAGTGGTCGCCCGGGGGCGTGGTCAAGCAGACCTGCATCCCGGTCTTTCGAGCCAACGCAGCAAGCTGCTTCATCGCAGCCAGAGGTTGGGGGTCGCCCTGCCCTGCGATGAACCAGCCCGCCGAGTTCGGATAGCGCATGCCGGTCAGGAGGGCAATCGGATTGTGGGCCTCGTACGCAGCCCGCGATCCGCTGTAGAGCTGAGCGATGGTCTGCTTCTCGTTGTCATAGAGGTAGGTGGGAGAGGTGTATCCGGAGTAGTCGGCAAAAGTCTGGAAGATCCCGGGGTTGCGCAGTGCAAGGATGCTGGCGCAGACGCCGCCGTCGGACAGACCGGCAACTGCGAGGGAATGCTTTCCGATGGCTGCATTGAAGTTGTCCTCCATGAAGTCGGGGACGTCCGTGATCAGGAAGGTCTCGGCATTGCCGAAGACGGTGTTGGAGCACTCGGTGTCCTGGGTCTTGAACCCGTTGTTGTCGGGTATTACCAGGATCGGAGCCGTACCGTGGTGGGCTTCGGCGAACGCGGTCGAGGTGGTGTCGGCATACCCGGCCCGTGTCCAGTCCGAGGGCTCCCCGGGTATCCCCGCGATCAGCTCGATCACCGGCAACTGGGGCTCGGGATTGTGGAACCAAGCCGGAGGGAGATAGATGTAAGCCTGCCGGGACTCGAATTTGGAGACCCTGCCGGGGATGGTCACCGATATCGTGGTGCCTTGAGACGGGAGCCTTCCGGTCCGGCGCGTCTGCTCTCTGATGACCTGAAGCTGGGGCAGGTCCACGAAGTAGGCCGCGTTCTTTCCGAAGAGTCGTGCCAGCGTGGGGTAGTAGTCATAGGTCTGGTTGACCACGGTGAACGCGGCCAACACGGTGAAGACCAAGGCGATGACCGACATGGCTCGGAGGGCCCAGTGGGCCCTGGCCCATCCGAGCACGGCAATGACCGACGCGAACCAGATGAGCCACGCCCAGAGATAGAAGGACTTCGGAAATGCGGCAGGAACCAAGCCGAAGACCTGGATGACCAGCGCGGTGAGAAGTGTGAGTACGAAGCTGACAGGTATGCCCACGGACAACTGCCACTTCCACGCCCCGTCGGTCCACCCGACCGACAGCGCGACGGAGGCGACGGCAGCAATGACCACCGTCATCGGGAACCATCCGGTGATCAAGTCAATGTTGACAGCAAGGGTTCCCATGGGATTTGTCTGCTTATGATAACCATGCAGTTGCGCTGACCCAGGCCTGAGCAGCGGGCGCACCCGAGGGACAGGCGTGAGCGTGATAGACGAGGTCGACTCGGGTGGCGAGGAGACTGGAGGTCGGACCCTTGATGCCCTGAGCGCAGAGCATCGGAAAGAGCGTGAGACTCTCTCTGACCAAGGGATCGATCAACAGGTAGATCGGACAGCAGACGGTAGGTGATG
>PLHF01000099.1:4250-9617 GCA_003138855.1 Acidimicrobiaceae bacterium
GGTGCTTCCGAACGCCAGGTGTGACACGTGCGAGGGATATGGCTGACTAGCAGATCTCTCATGGCTCCGTCCGACCTTTCCCACTCGGCTCGGTAGGGATGTTGCCTCCTGAATCAATCGTGGAGCACCAACATGAAGCAAGGATGACGCGTTGATTGGAGTTGACCCATCGCGGCCGGCTGTAGTGGTCGACAAGTGGCTACCGAGAAGCCAATCCGGTGACGAAGTCCCGCGTCCAGCCGACGTGGGGCACTAGGCGATCTGGCATTTGGAAGCGGGTGCAACTCGATGGCGGAATGGTCGATCCGATGTGGAAGAAGGGCACCAGCACCAGGATCTGGCTGCTTGGACTTGAGTGGCAGCCCCTCCCCGACGGCGCAACGGCGCAAGCGCGAGCCGGCCGGAACACTTCACGCGACTTTGCGGAAAGCGAGCGACGAGACGCTTGAAGCGAGACCCCTGACGATGCCCACACTTGGTGTGACCCTCAATGGTTACCCTCCATCAACCGCAGAGTCCGGCTGTCACCTCGAACCTCGGCCCGGAAGGACTAGACACTAGGGAATGGCAGCTCAACCTCATGAGCGCTCTCTTGACGAGGAGGNNTCGTCGTTGCGGCCGTCTGGGCTCTTGCCTCGCATCGAGACGAGCTTTCCGGCCTCTCGCAAGTGTTCCAGCACTTCAAGTGGTGGTGGATCCCGCCGGCCATAGTCGCCGAGATGGCGTCGTTTGTCTGCTTTGCCGGCCTGCAGTACGAGCTCTTGAAGAGTGGCGGTCTTGAGGCCCCATTAGCACCTCTCTTGAAAATGACGTTTGCGTCGCAGGCTCTCACCAATTCCCTACCTGGAGGCAACGCAGTCTCGACCGTCTATGGATTCCGTTGGTTCCGGCGATTTGGAGCTGACGACACTCTGGCCGCTTGGTCGTTAGCAGGAACGCTGGTCGCTTCCGTCGTTACGCTTTCCTTGGTGGCCACCGCGGGATTGGTACTCGCAACCGGAGAGGGGGCGTCGCTCGATCTGATCCCCGTCATCATCGGCGCTCTCCTGATCACCGTGGCAGTTGGCGCACTGTTTGTCTATGAGCGTCCGCTCGCCATCGTGGTCACCTGGGCCATTCGAGCCTCCCGCTCAGTGAGAGGGCGACCACGTGGCGACGCGGCGACGCAGATCGAACGGATCGTCCATTGGGTTACCACAGTGCGCCTTGGGTGGCGCCAGATTGCCAACGTCGTGCTCTGGGGAACTGCGAACTGGCTGTTCGATTGCGCGTGCTTCGCCATGATGTTCTTGGCGGTTGACTCGAGCATTCCATGGAAGGGGCTCCTGCTCGCCTACGGAGCAGGCCAGCTTGCGGCCACCCTTCCGATCACTCCAGGTGGATTGGGTGCAGTTGAAGGAAGCATCACCATCGCGCTGGTCGCCTTTGGTGGTCCTCGCGTGACCACTGTTGATGCAGTGCTGATCTACCGACTCATCAGCTTTTGGCTTGTGCTGGTCATTGGATGGGTGTTGTGCTGTGATCTCGCACTCCAGGTGCGGCGAGGACGTTGGAGTCTCCACCCGCTCACTGCGCCCGTAGAGGCGGGACCAGATGCCGATCCTGGACCCGAGAACTCGCCCAATAAGGGCGCTGAGCCGTCATCGACGGTGAGTACGTGAAGACGCGGGAGGTGAGGAGGAGAGGATTGATGCGTCAACTCGCGAGCAGCTTTGTCGGCTTCGTGCTTCTCGTTATCGTCCTTGCCGGTTGCTCCACAGCACGCAATGACCTCGGCACCTCCGACAATTCGTGCTACCTCGCCTTGCCGTCCGCGTCCAACGCAGTGGGTGGACATGGCCGATTGCTCGGAGTGGACCTATTGACTTCGACGGCGCTACGCCAACAGGCTCCGCGGCTCTTCACGGCGCTGGCCACACAGCGTGTCTCCCCAAAACGAGTCTGTGTGATCGCGTTCGTTGGGCACTTCAACAAGACCATGGTTTCGGACCCGCTCGGAAGATCCTCGGGTCGGGTGGCCGTCGTTGTCTTGGCGATACCATCGAACCAACTGCTTGGAACGGTCATTTTCACTCGCGCTCCACTGCAATTCGGCCATACCCATATCGGCTGATCTCTGTTTAGCGGCAACAACGAAAGGTCGTGCGCGGCGACTGCAATGTCGAGGACACTCTCGAGACGCGGCAGCTCTCGGCCAAATNNCGGCGAGATCCCGTGCGGTCAAGTCGTTGCCGAGGGGGATCTGAGTGGGAGCATCAGCGGAGACCCCAGCACCTGACCAGAATCTGGTTGACGCAATTCCGACGTTCGTCAGGGCTCGGGGAAGATCACGCGGCTCCAGGCTGTCGACCACCGGGCCAAACTGTGGCACGGCGCCGGCCATCGCCCCGGTGACCATCCGCGAAACGGGCCGGGACTCCCCGAAGCTGCCAATGCCCGATCTAGTGATCGCATGACGGACACAGCTTTGCGATTGCATCTGCCCCTGCGAACGCGGCATACGCAGAAATGCGGCGCAATTGCTGTGCCTCCGAGGCTCAGTCCAACGTAGCCAGGAGTTCGCGGCATCGTTGGGCATCTCCTGCTACTTTCGCTCGAAAACTATCCATCCGAGCCAGCTTGACATTCAATTGCTCGGCCAATGACTCGTTGAGTTCGAGTGCTTCACGCAACGTCGCCCTCTGCTCGGCGCGCGCTCCCTTGGTGGTCGAGACCTTAGTGGCGCGATACGTGGTTCTCAGCTCGTCGAGCCTGGTCTCGAAAGACAGGAACTCCCTAATTTCCTCGAGATTCATCCCGAGGACCTCTCGTAGCTCGAGGATGCGATTGAGTTGCGAGAGATCATTCTGCGTATAGCGCCGCTGACCACCGCGTGTATGGAGCGAAGGGCTGAGTAATCCCAGCTCTTCGTAGTAGCGCAATGTACGGGGCGATACGCCGGCGGTGGCGGCGGCATCACTGATGGGAATTCCGCATTCTGTCTCCGATGCAGTATCCACTGCCTGATTGTATTCCACCGTGCCCACGGGGCGGTTGGGCATCGTGGTCTGGGGAACCTTGTTGCCGGTCCGTGTTGCCATGTCAGTCCGCCAAGAGTGGTTCGGTTTCGGAGATCGCCTCTTGAGCCGACACGACTATTGGCTCTTCCGTGTCCACCCCCACTCCGGTCTGCTCCTGGTAGTGGAACTTCCCACCACGGAGAAGAGAGGCAACTGCACCTAACGCACACACGCCTGCTGCGAACGAAAAGGCTTCAGCGAGACCGTGGGCGAAGGGAGCGGCGATCAGTTGGGGAAAAAATGCACGGCTGGTCAGGTAGTGCGCGGTTGCCGGAGGGAGGTGCGACAGGGTGCTCGGCCCGAGCAGGATCTGCATCGGATTGTAACCTAGGAACGCTGCAAACAGACTGCCGACAGGGGGTAGGTGGGACACCCGAAGGGCTGTCGCCGGACCGACACCCTGGGTGATGAGCCCGTGGTAGAGAGCGGAGGGCAATGTGGCGGCCAATCCCAAGATCATCAAGGTAAAGAAGATGCCGATGGACAACACCTGGGCTGACGAATTGAATGTGCCGGACATGCCGGCACCTGCCCCGCGCCGGCTGGCCGGCAGGCTGTTCATGATGCCGGCTTGGTTCGGCGCAATGAACATGCCCATGCCGACCGAGTTGAAGAAGATGAGCGCGGCGAAACCCCAGTAGGAAAAGTCAACCGGCAGCATCAGGAGAAGCACAAAGGTCAGGGACACAATCAACAGGCCTCCGGTTGCGAACGGTCGCGCGCCGTAGCGGTCGGCCAACACGCCACTGAGCGGTCCGGCCAGCAAGAACCCCACGGTCAGCGGGATCATGTAGATCCCGGCCCACAGCGGCGTTTCAGAGAAGCTGTAGCCGTGTAAGGGGAGCCAGATCCCCTGCAGCCAGATGATCAACATGAACATGAGGCCACCGCGACTGAGCGATGCGAGGAAGCTCGCAACATTTCCCGCAGAGAATGCCCGGATGCGGAACAGGGTCAGGTGAAACATGGGCTGTTCCACTTTGGTCTCGATGACCCCGAAGATGAGCAGGATGACGATGCCGCCGATGATCTCGCTCAGCACGACCGGGCTCGACCAGCCCATGGTGTGATGGCCGTAGGGGAGCAGGCCGTAGGTGATACCGACCAGGATCAGGATGAGCCCGGTCGCAAATGTGATGTTTCCGAACCAGTCGATCTTGGCCGGCGTGCGAATGCCGCGATCCTCAAGCTTCACATAAGCCCAGACGGTGCCGAAGAGGCCAAAGGGAACCGAGAGCAAGAAGACGAGGTGCCATTGCACCGGCGCCAAGAGTCCGCCCAGTATCAGGCCGATGAACGATCCCGAGATAGCNNACGATGGCCGAGGAGTTGGCGAAGAGCATGGCGCCTCCCACGCCCTGGCCGACTCGCATGGTGATGAGCCACAACGCCCCGGCTGGTCCTGTCAGCCACGTGATCGAGAGCAAGATCGAGAACAGGGTGAATACGGCGAAGCCAAGGTTAAAGATGCGCACGCGCCCGAACATGTCGCCTACCCGGCCCAAGGAGACCACGAGCACGGCCAATACGACCATGAAGCCCATCAGCATCCAGAGCATATAACCCGTATTGCCCGGGGCCAGGGGATTGAGATTGATCCCTCGGAAGATGTCAGGTAGAGAAATCAGCACGATGGACTGATTGATGAAAACCATCACGGTGCCGAGCGTGACGGTCGCCAGTGCGATCCACTTGTAGCGGGACTCGGAGGAGGAGGGCGAGGTGGGACCCGCCGGCATCAGTGGAATTGCCGCATTGCGACTCACGGTCTTTGGACGGCCCGCGTGCGGTCTGCAGTCAAGATGGTGCGTGCGTACATTGCTTCAGTATAACGTTAACGTCACAGTTAAGAACATACGCAGTCGTCGGTGGAAGTTCTGGGTTCAGCCGATGAACCTGTTGTCCGTGGCCACCGCCAACTCACTCGAGGCTGGGCTGGGCTCGCTGGCGGAAGTGGGGTCCGGATGACAAGCGATGCTCGGCATGGCCGGTCATCGCCACCCACCTTTCGAATGGGATGTAACGATCGGCGCTCTCCGAGGACGAAGGTCGCGTAGGCCGCTTCGCCCGGTCGCTCAAGCCGGGGATCGAAGCCCCACCTGGTCAAGACGTTCAAGGTCTCCAACGACCCGAGCTTCGAGGCCAAGCTGATCGACGTGGTGGGTTGACCGAGGCCATGCCGGTGGCCATGGCCTCGGTCGGGGGCGCCGTCGACGGCGCCCGCCTCATGAGCCTGCAGGCGTGATCGTCCGCCAGTTCGGGACCGAGGGGATGATGTGACCGGCCGGCCCTTGACCGAAGAGCCACA
>PLHF01000117.1 GCA_003138855.1 Acidimicrobiaceae bacterium
GTTTGAGTTTTCGGACAGTACGCGCCCTGCCTCCACGCAGCTATGCCGCAGGGATGCCGTCTCCGGTCTGATCCCTGTCCGTTTGGGCCCTGTTCGAGGCTTCCACCGACGTGCGCTTCTGCGGGCCGTAAGCGAGACCGTTTCCACCTTCGGGTTGCCGCTGTTGATCTTCGGGGTAGCCCCGTACCGGCCGGATCCCGGCCGCCCGTTCGCAGCCGGTGCTAGCAGCCGACTGGCTGGCAGTTGTCGGGGGTGTTGCCCGCCACGGTGGCGCCGTTCAAGGTGACAGTGCCGGCCGCCACTTCGATGCCGCCACCGGCGGCGGCACGGTTGCGACTCACGCTGGTGTCCCGGTCCATCGTCATCGTTCCCTCGACTAGCGCGCCGACGACCTCTTCGCTGCCGTTGAATACTCCGCCGCCGTCTCCGACCGCGGAGTTGGCGCTCACCGTGTCATTGGTCAAGGCGGCCGTTGCGAAGTTGCTGATCCCGCCGCCGTCTCCGACGGACGTGTTGTGAGTGACGCTCGTGTCGCCCAGGGTCAGTTGGGTGTTCGGGTCGTTCGCGATCCCGCCGCCAGTCGTGGTGGCCGTGTTGGTGGTGACCGCGTCGTTGGTCAAGTTGACCGTAGCGAGGGACAGTTCCACCCCTCCGCCAGTGTCAGCGCTGTTGCCGTTGATGCTTGTGTCGGTGATGGTCCCGGTCGACTGCTCGTGCCGGAACACCCCCTCGATCGAGACGCCACCCCCGACCCCAGAGGTGCTGTTGGCGTCGATCTCGCCGTTGGCCATCATGAGCGCGCCACCCTCAAACACGGCGACGCCACCGCCGCCATTGGCCGCGGTGTTGCCGTCAACAGTCGTGGCCGACAACGCGGCCGTGGCGAAGGAGGAGGTGGCGACTCCGCCGCCCTCGTCTCCGGCCGAGTTCGAGCTGACGCCATCGGACGTAAGCGTCAACGCCGAGCGCCGGCCCTCGTTGGCGATGCCGCCCCCCTCGGATGCTGCCGAGTTCCTCCTGATCGTGCTGGCTCTCACAAGGGCTGTCGCGTCGAGGTTGGCGATCCCGCCGCCATCAGCGGATGCCACGTTACCGGCGATTGTGACCCCCCGCAGGCTCAGTGAGGTTGGGGCAGCGGCCGGCGACGGCGATCCCTCGTTGGCGATCCCGCCGCCATAACCGCTCGCCGTGTTGTTGCCGACGGTGGTGTTCTCGACGGTTAAGGTGCCCGAGTTGAGAATTCCCCCGCCGTCAGAAGGCGTGCTGCCGCCGGTTACGCTCACCCCGCGGATAGTTACCGACTGGGCCAAAACCGTGATCACCGGGCCCCCGCCGCGAATGATCGTGGTTCCGGCGCCCGCTCCCGACAGCGTGACACCCGTACCGATCAACAGGCCACCGGCGTAGGTCCCGGCCCCCACGCTGATGGTATCGCCCGGCGCAGCAGCGTCGAGAGCGGGTTGGATCTGTGTGTAAGCGCAGCCGTGCTGGCAGACGGTCAACATCGGGGCCTCGGCACCCACGGCGACACCGGTCTGCAGGAAACTGCCGAGGAGGGCCGCCACGGCGATGCCAACGCCCGTACGGAGGCAGGTGCGCCACCGCCTCCTCGCGATCACCGGCTGAGCTGCCTGGCCCGCTACCTTCATGATGATTCCCCCTCCGAGCCAGCAAGCGGCTTCTGCAACGATGCGGACCCGTTTCGGTGGGGCCCAGCCGCTGGTAGCTGAGGCCTATTGAAACTCGGCATCCGTTACCCGGTCAACCCCAAAAACTATGCGGGTCTCCCCTGAGCTTCGCCAGGAGTACCCTGCAGAAACGATCGGGCGAGGTTCGCTTCAGTGGGCGGTCGCTGTGTCTCCGACTTACACGACCACGCACCGTGAGTAAGGCTCAACTGCCAGAGCCGTCGCTCTGGTGCTACTGGAGCCTACGGGGTCCCGACAGAACTGGCCGGGTCGCGACGACGAGACTCACTCCGCATCGGTGTGAGCGCCAAGAATGTCATCCGGATAGTTGAACGGGGACTCTCTCCGGAGTGGCAATGGCCGCGAGAATGGCCCGCGCCCTCTCGTTCCTGTGGGTGCCGAGAATGCCATCCCCAATGATTGACCAGGGACTTCCCATCTTTCGTTGTGCCCACAACAATATGGGAAGTCGAGAGCAACAGCGTGGGAAATGGCTCCGACCAGGGCGCAGTCGGCCCAGGTCAACTGAGTTATGTCGGTTGCCCACCAGGGGGTGTCGACAAAACTGGGCAGATCATGTCGACAAAACCCGGCTTGAGGGCAGTGCTGCGGGCCCGAACTCGGTGCTTGGGCTGTTCGCCGGGCGTTTCTGCAGGTGAACTCGCCGTCGACGGGAGCCCTGAACGGTAAGGCGGTCAGTGGTGGGTCGGGATCGCCGGTGGCGTCGCTCGGGGTCGTCGAGGTGTAGGGCGCCAAAACCCCAATTGGCCCTCTGGACTGGTACTTCTCGTTGGGGCTCGGCCATCATCCAGCGTGGCCTTCTCGCTCCTCTGCATCGGGTTGTGTCGGATCTCGCCGTCGTCGTGTCGTCCCGACGAACCGAGTCGGAAAAGGAGATCGAGATCATGCTGCTCCGGCACCAGGTGCGTGTTCTCGAACGCCAGCTGCACATCCGAGTTCGCTATCGGCCTGCCGATCGGGCGATCCTCGCTGCACTCGGCCGATTGCTTCCTCGCGACCGGTGGCGCTCCTTTCTGGTCACCCCCGACACGCTGCTGCGGTGGCACCGGAATGCGACCAAGAACAAATGGCGCCGGTGGCGGAAGCGACGTGGCCCCGGCCGGCCGCCGGGCGCGACGAGTTGGTCGAACTCATCGTTCGGCTAGGGCGCGAGAACCGAAGCTGGGGGTGTGTCCGTATCAAGAGCGAGCTCCGAAAGCTCGGGATCCGCGTATCGGCCACGTCGATCCGACGGGTTCTGCGCCGAGCTGGCCTGGGGCCCGCTCCACGGGGTGGCACCACGTGGGCCGAGTTCCTTCGTTTCCAGGCTCACAGCGTGCTGGCCACGGACTTCTTCACCCTGGACACGGTGGCGGCTGAAGCAGCTCTACGTGCTCTTCGTCATCGAATTGTCGAGTCGGGAGGCGCACATCCTCGGCGTCACCGTCCATCCGAAGGGTGCGTTCGTCACCCAGGTGGCCCGCAACATGATGGGTGACCTGGCCGACCGCGATCGATCCGTCAAGTTCCTGATCGGACCGGGACACCAAGTTCACGACCAACTTCGACGAGGTGTTCCGCTCCGAAGGCATCCGGGTGGTCAAGATCCCGGTCCGATTGCCTCGGGCCAATGCCTTCGCGGAACGCTGGGTGAGAACCGTGCGGACCGAGTGCTTGGACCGGATGCTCATCCTGGGTCGGGGACACCTCGAACGGGTGCTGCGGGAGTGCGTCGGCCACTACAACCGACAGCGGCCCCATCGAGGGATCGACCTCGGCGTGCCCACACCCGCCGGCGCTATCAAGACTCGATTCTCATTGGTCAGCGTCATTCGTCGCAACGTGCTGGGCGGCCTCATCCACGAGTACCACCCGGCGGCCGCGTAGCCAGAGGGGTTTGCGGGAATGGCGGGAGTCCTGCCGTTGGTAGCCTGGAGTTAGGGTTGTCGAGGGAAGGCATCGCTTCAAGGCGTCGCTGCCGCGCACACCCGATGAAAGTGACTCGTGGCCGCTGAAGGTCGGTTCAGGGGCTGCTGTCAGGCCGAGACCGCTACGTCTCGACTGCAGAATTGGAATCCCGGCCCCTGTCTGTCAGGCTGACGT
>PLHF01000114.1 GCA_003138855.1 Acidimicrobiaceae bacterium
CTCATAACCCGAAGGTCGTGGGTTCAAATCCCACCCCCGCCACTAAGGGAAACATGAAGTACCGCCGAAAGCCCACGAGTTCGTGGGCTTTCGTGCTGTTTCAGCCTGTTTCCACGGGGTTATCCACAGGTTTATCGGGGCTTTTTATCGGGACCTACTCAACCCTTGCGTATGCAGCATATGCACGCGTGCGGGGCGCGAGTGGCCGGCACGCTGCACCTTTGCGACAGAGGTTCGGACCGGCCTGGGCATGCATAGGGCAGCCATATGCATGCCCTATGCAGTTGCCCTACTCAACCTTTGAGAGTGGTTTCCTGAGCTTGCCTTGAGAGTTCACGAACCAGAGCCGGTTGTCGCTACGTCGTGGCGGGGCGCATTTTACGCGTTAGATCCAACCGCTCCGACGCCGGTATCGATCACGGCTGTCCTGCCCATACCGGATTGGCGGCGTGCGACCCATCCGTCGTTCGGCACTCGCCGTGCGCTTCCTCGGGGTCGTCCGGGCTGCCGCGCCGGACCGGGGTGATCTGTGTGGGCGTGGTCGGACGGAAGTGCCTGAGGGAGACCTCGAACCCAGCGAGCCGTAGCAACATGACGGTGCGGCGGGTAGCCGCTCGTCGGGGGCGTACGGTCCGGCCGGAGCCTGTCCCGCATGGCTTCACTTCACCGTTCAGTGCACCGGGCGGCCCATACGGACGCCCTATGCCAGGTTATGGACCGTGACCTGCACCGTTCCTGCAGCGGGTTCGGCCATCGGGAACGATTGAAGAGCGTTAGGCACTCGTCGTCACGTGCTGGAGTGGCACGATAGGGCGATGGACGATGCTTCGCATGCTGCTTTGGTACGGGCTGGAGGCGAGTTCGGACCGTTCGATGGTCGAGTGTGGTTCAACACTGCGCACCAGGGGCCCCTACCCCGAGCAGCGGTAATTGCGGCGGAGCGTGCGGCGGCGCTGAAAGCCGCACCGTATCGAATCGGAGACAACGACTTCAGCGAGGTTCCTGAGCGCCTACGAGGCTTGCTCGCTCAATTAATTGGTAGCCCAACGGAGGAGGTCGTCCTCGGCGACAGCACCTCGCACGGGCTTCATCTGATCGCCAACGGCCTATCTTGGGCCAAAGGGGACGAGGTCCTTGTGATCGAGGGTGACTACCCGGCGACGGTGCTGCCCTGGCAACGACTGGCGAGAAGCGGTGTGAAGGTCAGGTCGGTTCGCCCGCAGTACGGGTTGCTGTCCGCCGAAGAACTGGCCGCGGCAGTCAGGCCCCGAACCAGGGTGTTGGCCGTTACCTGGGTGGACTCCTTTAACGGACGGACCCTGGACCTCTACGCCTTGGGTGAAACCTGTCGACAGGCGGGGGTGTTATTTGTGGTCAACGCGTCGCAAGCCATCGGCGCCCGCCCGATCGACGTCTCGACCACACCTGTCGACGCCGTGGTGTCGTGCGGATACAAGTGGTTGTGCGGCCCGTATGCGACTGGCTTCAGTTGGCTGCACCCGAACCTTCTTGACCAGCTCCGGCCCCAGCAGGCGTACTGGCTGGCCATGCAGGCGGGACGCGGGCTGGACCACATGCGAGAAACCGTCGTTCGCGACGATATCGGCGTCCGGGCCTTCGATGTGTTCTGCCCGGCCAACTTTGCGACCACGCTGCCGTGGATGGCATCACTTGAGCTGCTCCTAGAGATCGGGATCGACCGCATCGCCGCATGGGACCAACAGCTCGTCGACCGTCTCGTTGACGCGATCGACCCAGCGAAGTATCAGCTCCTCAGCCCGGCCTGTGGTCCGACACGATCCACCCTGATTGTGCTTTCCCGCAAAGATGGCACCACTGAGCAGCGTTACCATCAGCTCGCCGATAGCGGAATCGATGCCGCATATCGCGAAGGCAATTTGCGATTGTCCGTGCACCTGTTCAACACCATTGAGCAGGTCGACCAAGCTCTCGACGCTCTCCACACGCCAATTCGCGAGAGCTGAGTCGGGATGTCCCGATCGGGATCGGCTTGCGGGACGTGGCGTTGACTCCCGTCAGTCGATCGTGGAAACCCGCAGGCTCCGTCTCTTGGTGCGCTCAGGACCTGGGATCGATCGAAGGCCAGTACCGAGCGCTTGCGGACAGCAAGCACCCTTTCGATCGGACATCGTTTGGCACGCCGCGAACCGATCGGGGGCAGTCGGCTCCGTCAGATCGCCAGGGACGTGGGCCGTTCGGCTGGGTCCTTGTTGATCGGTGCAGTCCACTGATCACCGGGGAGGTTGGTGCCGAGGACGACCCGGTACGCAGGGCCCGCCAGGTTGCGGTGCAGCCAGCCGGCCGGAGCCTGAAGGCGGCACCCGGGACCAACGTGGGTCACGTTCCCGTGCTCGTCAGCGAAACTGCCCGTTCCCGAGATCACGAAGTTGACCGAATCGAACTCGTGCCAGTGCAGCGGTTCGTCTTCTTGCAGGTCCTGGTCGAAGGCCAAGCCGTGGAGGCCCAGATCGGCAACCTGCGCAAGCGCCTCTTCCTCGGTGATCGGCGTGCCCGTCTCGAAAAGGTAATCCATGGTCGATCTTGCTCCGCTTCTAGTGGCCCGCGCCGTCGCGGCATGCGAGGTCGGCGTTTCCCATACGTAGTGTGCTTCCATGGGTGACGGAACACAAGGACGGACGCCTCGCACCGAGAAGCCAGTCTGGGTGGCCCAAGACACGGGCATCCGCACAGAACGCGTGGCAGAACACACCCACGCTCCATCCCCGATTTGGCGATTCGTGGAAGTTCGCAGTTGGCAAGCACTCATCGTTGGATAGCGCACCCACAGCCGGCGATCTCGGGCAGGGTCGAACATTCACGTGGCGCTCGGAGCGTCCGTCAGGAAGAGAGCGGCACGCGCGACGGCGAGCCTCCCTTCCTGTTCTGGCAAATCCATTCGGCAGGTCAATGTGACGATCGGGAGCCACCCCCCTGATACCGGCGCATCGGCTCGGGAAACCTGGAGGCTCTGTCAAGATGGCCACCTGATGCATGAGGCGTTCTACATTCCATCTGGCGCCGGCCGGTTCGAGAGCACGCCGGCGACCGCAGGCCCGTGGTCCGAAGAGCTGCAACATGGCGGTCCACCGGCGGCGCTCTTGGCCCATGTCCTGGAGCGACATGAACCGGCACCTGAGCTCCGAGCCGCTCGGATCACCGTGGATGTGCTCGGTCCAATCCCCGTAGCCCCTCTCGAAGTGGTCGCGAGAACCATTCGTCCGGGGCGGCGCATCCAAGAGGTCGGCGCCGAGCTGTCGGCAAACGGACGTGTAGTGGCCCGCGCGTCGCTCTGGCGCCTGGCGACGCTTTCTGGCCAACCTGAGCTGCTCGAAGGCGCACCCCCGCCCGACCAGGTGCCTCCGCTTCCTGAGTCGGGTACGTGGACTCCGGACTACCCGGGGGGCCACTTCGACGGATACCTCACTGCAGTCGAAGGACGCCCTGTCAGCGAAGGTGCTGGCGCAGGGACGGTTTGGATCCGCCAGCGGGTACCGCTCGTCGCCGGCGAGGAGACCTCGCCCCTCAGTCGCACGCTGGTGGTTGCAGATTCGGGGAGTGGAATCAGTGTCGCTTTGAACCCAGCGGAGTATCTCTTCATGAATGTGGACCTGTCGGTGGCTCTCTTTCGTGACCCCACGGGGGAGTGGATCTGCCTTTCCGCCCGCACGACCATCGGTAACGACGGCACTGGACTGGTGAATATCGAACTGTTCGACAGTGATGGTGCCATCGGTAGCGCCATGCAGACGCTCCTCGTTGTCCCGCAACCTGGGTCTCCGACCGGTTCCCAGTAGATCCAACCCTCCCGAGGAAGCAGCCGAGGCCCTGAGCCGGTGTCGGGGGCAGGCAGTCCGAGTCAGGAGACCACGTCGTAGAAGGTCTGCACGACTCCCTCGTCGAGAGCTGCAAGGACCTTCTCCAGATGACCGCTCGCCATGATCAACTCACCAAATGCGGCATCGTGTGCTTCGCGCGATGACCAAGTTTGGAGGAAGGCAGAGGATCGCGGATCGGCCTGATCTTGGAGGATGTCGAATGACTCGCAGCCCTCGGCAGCCAGCATCCGCTGTCGCCCTTCGGACTGCAGCTCGAGAAGCGTCGCCTCTTGGCCTTCAGCAGCGTGAAATCGAGTGACGGTCGTAATGCTCATGGATGCACCTGGATTCTGAGACTGGCTGACCAGAACGGTTCAGCGGGGGTTTGCGCAAGCCCGGCGTACGGTCGCTGCCCGCAAGCTTCGGGCCTTGTTTGGCAGGTCCTCACTATGCGCTGGCTGCAGCGATACGAGCATCGTATTCATCAGCGAGCGTCAGAAGCGCCATGGCCCCGTCACCGGCGAAGCATGAGCCGTGCATCACCGCCAATGTGGTGGGATCGAGGTCGGCGAGACTCCGGATCGTAGGCCCCGTCTTTGGACTCAGGGTGGAATAGCCGAAGATGTCCTCGGCCTGCGAAGCAGGTCCAACAATGTCTTCGGTCGAGATGGCGGGCGGATCACCGAGTTGAGTGAACAAGTCGCCACAGAACAGCGTATTGGTGGTTTCTTCGAACAGCAGTCTCGCCTCCCAACCATGGGGGACATGGGGTGTGTCGATATGGCGGACCCGGTGGTCGCCCAACTCGACGACCTCACCGTCGGCAAGCGGCATTGGCTGACGATCGGCCAGGTCATTGATCGACACCATGCAACCGAGGGTCCCGTGGGCCACCTTGGCGTTGGGTGCCGCCGCAAGCAACTCGTTCATTGATCCGCACTCGTCCGCCTCGACGTGGCCGAACGTGATCCAGCGAAGTCGATCAAGCGAGGTCACTGTGGCGATGGCTTCGGACACGAGGGGAAACATGGCACGGGGTCCGGTATGGAACAGCAACGGCTCCTCGTCGTCGATCAGATACTGGTTGAACGTGAAGCCCGTTGGTCCGATGTCGGGGACGAACGTCGAGAGGCGGAAGATGCGGTCGGCGACCTCGTCGATGCGAGTTTCCATAGCACTTCTCCTTGAGAGGCGATCGGGAATCTGGGTCAGAACGGGACGACGGTGGCCAGCAGGCCAGTTGCCGGTACACGCCCGGCAAGTGTGCGGCAGAACTCGACGGCGTCGAGGGAGTCGTGCTCGGCCGCCGAGGCGTCCGGATCACTCACGTACGTCGCGCCGACTGGACCGGCGAGTTCGAGCACGAACGGTTGGCCGTGGCGAAGTGCCCATTCCGCCACTACGTCGGCCACGATGCGACCGTCGTGGTCTGCACTGAGCTCCAACGGCTGGCCGAGTGCATGGGCCGAATCAACGCGGTGCATCCAAAGATCCCGCAGGTAGATGGTGTCGATGAGATACCCGAGCCTCCAGGTCTCGTGCACCGGGCCATCGACAGCCATCTTGGCGTGATTACGTACGAGCGCCGGTGTGCGACTGCGTCCCCGCACCGTCTTCGGTGCGATCGTCGCCAGCCGCTTGACGACCTGGGCGGGGCTGAGGTCAGCGCGCTCACGCACCTGTACTTCTGACAGTGCAGCTTCGAGGGGACCACCATGCTGCTTCCGGTACGCCCGTCCCCGGCGAAGTTGGTGGATGTTCTCGCGCATGGACGCGCCGGCTTCGCATGCACCCAGCACGTGTTGGTACATCGCACGAATGTCCCACGCCGGGCAGTCGGTCGGGCTCGACCACGCTTCGCCGTCCAGCGACCGGAGCATTCGCAGCGTGCATTCCAGCTCATGCTGTTGCAGGTTCATGGCTTCGTGATGGGTCAGTGGTTCGAGCGCCGTCACGTCGATGGTCGTCATGGTCATGATCGGGGTCCTTTGGTTCGGGTCGGTCGGGATGAAGGCTTCCGGGCCATTCGGTGCGACTGGGAGTGGGCGAGCAACATGGTCACCGACTCTTCGACCAGACCGGTCCACCGATCCCCACCGGGATCATTCGAGATCTGCTGGTCAACCAGACCTGTGATCAGCGCAGTCCACAGGTCAATGTGGCGCGCTTCGGTGATGCCATGGAGGGCAAGCAGCTCATGGGCATTGGCTAGGGCACAGATCGCTGGCGCATACGCCTCTGGTGACGGTTCGAATCCTGGGAGTGTCCGTTGAAAGAGCAGTTGGTAGCGCGCGGGATCACTCGTACAGAACTCCACGAAGCGGCGCGCATACGCTGCCAGGATCTCGTGAGGCTCGTCGCCGTCGATTGGTTTGGCCATCCTGTCGGCGAACTCGGTGGCAGCCTGGCCGAACATGGCGTCGTAGATGGCGCTCTTCGACTCGAAGTAGGCGTACACCGTTGGCGTAGTGATTCCTGCCCGGCGGGCCAAATCGCGAAGAGACAAGCCCGCAAGACCTTCCTCGTCCACCAGTGTCCAGGCTGCTCGGACAATCGCATCTCGCGCCGAGCGTCGTCGACCTTCCCGCCAGTCAGCGGGCTCGGAGAGATTGCTCATTGATCGCTATACTTATACGATGTCTAATGAAAGTCAATGATGGTTCAACTGCGGAGCTCCTGCAGGTCGCTCGACGCTCTCGGAATCCTGGAGGACACTCAATCGGAGTCATCGAGGTGNNAGATCGATCCTCATCGCATTGAACTGTCAAAGGGAACCAGGAACGTCCATGGACCATATCCACACGCCCACATGTGCCTGGTAGGGGCGCATGCAACTTTTGCAACCACCAAGCCCCGCCGGATGGACTTCTCCGGCGCACATGACGTTCGCCGGAGGCCGCAGGGGCTGAGATTGGCGAGGCACAAAACCCCGCTTGATCACGTCCGGCTAGCAGTCAGAGCCCACGACTTGGCTGACCGTAGGCGGATCCATCGCCGGGCACCCGACGCTAGCCTCGCGTAATGGCCACGATCACTGTCGAGCAGTCGCGTGCGATCCCGATCGGACTCCAGCAAGCCTTCGACGTGACGTTGCCGATGCCGCTAACTGCGATCTTCTCCCGGCGCTACGGCCTCCTGCCGCCAATCAAAGAGGTCCGCGGACAGGACGGGGTCTGGGGTCAGGTCGGACAGACGCGCACAGTCGTCACCACTGACGGCGGAACGATGCGCGAGCTACTAACTGAAGTCGATGCCCCGCACTCGTTCAGCTATCTCCTGAGCGACATCTCCGGCCCGATGCGGCCATTGGTCGACAGCATCGACGGACGCTGGGAGTTCGCAACGCAGGGCACAGGCACCTTGATTACCTGGCGATGGACCCTGCACCCAAAAGGTCTTGGTGCATACGTCATGCCCCTGATCACCCTGATGTGGCGTGGCTACGCACGCCAGGCGCTGGAACTGCTGTCCGAGCAACTGCTCGCGGCGGATTCTGCCTAGCGCACGCCAGGCTGGCGCTTTGTCGACGTTGTCTCGGGTGCCTCGGATGCCCTGCTCCCGGGGAGCCAACGACCTACGGGCGTGTGAACGGTTGCGATCCGTCGTCACAAGGGGATCCCGAAACGTGGCGGCGTCAGAACAGATATGGGTCCGGAGCAACCTCTTGGCGGAAGGTGCTGCTCGACAGACCCGGCAGCCGGAGAGGCATCGGCAAATCGGCGCTCGGGCTTGAGGCTGGCGTCACCTGACCAGATCACACCTGTGCCCCTGAAACGGGAGTCTGCGAGGGTCGGGTGCAGGCTACGAGCCCGGATCTAGTATCCAGGTGGTCGATGCGATACCCATTCGTCCGGAATTTTCCGGGCGAGGTCGTAAGCAACGTGCCTCGGTGTGTGATCAGCAATTGCACGCGCGACGTCAGCGCGCGTAGGTGCGATACCCAGGGACAGCGGGTATTCAGCTTGCGGCAACGCACCAATATCGATGAGCCGGAGATGCAGCCCCAACGTCCCATGGTCGGCGCGCTCAAGGACCCAGTCTTCAGATCTGACCGGTTCGCGACCTCCCAATGTCGGGTCGTCTGTCACCTGAGTAGCCAACCACTGCTGGGTAAACGGTGCGCGAACTTCAGGTAATGAACTTGTGTCGAGCCACTAGTTCCGGGCGCCGAGCGGGATGGCCGGCAAGCCGGCACCTATCCGGTCTCGATAGAGCGATATGCCGCCTGGCGTCGGCGGATCAGCCGGACGTCCCCTATGGGGAACGGCATCCGGCACTGACCCGCTCATTCATCAGGTCCGTGTCCCAGTGTCCGCAGAGGATGCATGCACGGCACGGCAGCGAACCGAGCGGGGTTACGATTCTCGCGCGCTACCGAGCTGTGCTCTGTCTGGTAGGCCCCAAGCCGCCTTCGACTGGAATCCTCGCCATTGAGCCTGTGCGATCGAACTGCAGCACAACTAGCGGTCTCGACGAGGCCCGAGCCCCCAGGCGAGGATGTGTGCCGAACGCGGTTGAGCGGCAACCGGATTTCGGTCGAGAGGCTCGTCGGTCCCGCGGCTTCGACAGATCTGCTACGAAGGGATACGTCATGTGCACCACCTTGCGGGTAAAGGCCTCGGACGGCACCGTGCTGATCGGCCGCACCATGGAGTACGCCCTCCCGGTGAACTGGGAGTGGCGCGCCGTGCCCCGAGGGGTCAGGCAGGCGAGCACGGCGCCAAACGGTGAGGGACTGGCGTGGGTGGGGTCCCACGGCTACGTGGGCATCGGCAATGGACAAACCACGTCGTTCGGACAGACCGTTCCGGCGCAGTCCGGCGTTCCGGATGGCGTCAACGAGGCGGGGCTCTACGCCGGCCTTCTGTACCTTCCGGGATTCGCCGAGTACGAGAGTCCCGAGGACGTCCCGAACGACCGCCTGCTCGCTCCCCTCGACGTGGCGTCATACATCCTTGCCACCTGCGCCTCGGTTCCCGAAGCCGTCTCCGCTGTCGAGTCCATCGTGGTGTGGCCGGCACCGATCCCAGTCATCGGCGTCCCGCCGCTGCACCTCATCCTCCATGACCGTGGCGGTGCTGCCGCAGTGGTGGAGTGGGTTGGCGGTGCGCGACACGTCCACGACAACCCCATCGGTGTAGCCACCAACAGCCCACCGTTCGACTGGCACCTGACCAATCTCCGCAACTACGTGAACCAGACGGCAATGGACGTGCCGGCACTGTCGCTCGACGGCGAGGCGATCTCGCCGCTGGGTCAGGGCACGGGCATGCTCGGGCTGCCGGGCGACTTCACCCCACCGTCGCGCTTCGTGCGGGCGGTGGCGTTCGCGGCTTCGGCTCGGACGCCCGCCACCGCGGCGGACGGCATCTGCACCGTCATGCATCTCCTCAGCAGCTTCGACATCACCAAGGGCGTGATCCGTGATGCGGTTCCCGAAGGGCTCACGGCTGAAGAGGCGGCCGGGCTCGGTGACTATACGGCCTTCAGCTCGGTCTCCGAACTCAACGACTCGCCGGCGTATACGGTGCGCACATACGACGACGCCTCCCAGCGGCGCGTGACCCTTGGCGAAATCGACCTCTCCGCCGGGCCGTCCCGCACCCTGCCCTTGGTGACCGCAGGACCGATAGCCGTCACCTTTTGATTCGGAATGTCGACGTTCGCGTAATCCCGCAGCCCAACGTTCAAGTAATCCACCGCTGGGACCCCGAGGTTCCTGTCTACTCCATCCCTGAAGGGCACCAAAACCTCGATCGCACCGCTCGCTCCAGGCCAGAAACCCTTTCTCGTCGCTGCCACGTTGTGATTGCGGCCGAACCCGGGTACAGAACCAACCCTCGCCGGAGGCGAGCGATTGCTCC
>PLHF01000135.1 GCA_003138855.1 Acidimicrobiaceae bacterium
GCATTCTCAATCAGACGGCCGTTGCCGCCGTGGCCGCAGCGCAGAACGGCACGTATGGAGCGGCGGCTGCCGCAGCGGGCCCGATGCGCACCGAGCCGCTCGGGCGCGGCCTCGGGCGGCCGTTCGGAAGTCCGGCCGCGTAGTTCTGCGCCTGTGACCACGCTCACGTAACTCTCTCCAGACCTGCTCATTGAAATTCCCCACCTGAACCCCCTGGTGACCTGAAGGTCCACCACCGAGGGTGGTCCCCTCCTGAGGCTTGTGGTGTCCAAGCCCCAAGCCACGGGATGTCCGGATCCCCGACCCCGTGCGCCTAATCCTGCCCTAGTTTTTGCCCTAGTTCGCTCTGTGGCACCAGGTTCCGGTTGCTTCCGGTTGCTTCCGGCCACACCGACGCTCATCTGCGGAAACGTCCGGTTCGGGCCACTCCGGCTCCGTCGTTTCCAGTTCCCAGAAGGATTATGAGTCCCCTGCTCTGACCACTGAGCTACTGCCCCTGGGCTGGTAGTTTGCCTCTCAGGTCGACTCATCCAAAGCAGCCTGCCCTAGTCGCTGCCCAAGTGCTTGGGCAGATTGAGGACCAAAAGTACGTCATTCGCCTTCCGGGATGTCCCAGAAATCATCGGCTGGCCCAGAGACGAGAGCGTATATCCCTGACGGACGCGGGCGGGAGACCAGGCTCTTTCCGCCGACCCAGGCTGCGATTCGACGGAGACACTCGGCGTCGTCGGTTCCCCATACTTGATTCGGGGGTGCTCTGGGCAGGCGATTCCTCAATCCCTTCCTCTTCGGCCTGCAATGCCTACAACTCTCGTCGAGACCAGCCACCGACAGTGCAGTCGTACGCGTCAGGTCGGATTGGAGATCGGCGTGGGTCAGGGCGTCTTGGTCCTTCGTCCTTGCTTCGGCACGTCAAACCCGAGGGAGGCGTACGCGGTTCGGCGCTCGTGGTGCATACGAGCCAGTACGGGAGCCAGGGTGTCCACGTAGTCGTGGACCTCGACACTCGTCTTGTCGGCAATGGGGCGAAGCACCCGACCGACGTACTGAACGACACTGCCCTTGGACCTGATCGAAAAGGCCAGGAAGAGGGTGTCGAGCGGTGGACAGTCGAAGCCCTCGCCGAGCAGGCTCGCCGTCGCCGCCAGGACGAGACCGACATCCCGTTCTGACGGGCGCTCAAGCTGCTCGATAACGGCGGCTCGGGCCTTCTTCCCCATTTGACCATGAAGAACCAGGGCGTCAACTGCCCGCGCCTCGAGCGTTGCCAAGATGCTATCGAGGTGCTCGGTCCACCGGGTCAGGACAAGGCAATTCCTACCTGTCCTTGAGGCAACGCCAATGTCCTCGCAGATGGCCGCCGTTCGCGCGTCCTCCTCCACCAGACCCCCGATACGTCGTCTGAATGTGTTGGTCCTCCTCGGCCGTCTGGTGGTCCGTCTCGTGCACGATCAGATCCAGAGTGTGTATTGCCGCCTCGGCCGGAACAGTCATGGTGTGGCGCACGGGGCCGTAGTGCATGGCCATCAGCGGCTGAAGCCCATCCCGGCGGTGCGGAGTCGCGGTCAACCCCACCCATCACCGTACGGGGATCTCACGCACTGCCCGCTCGAAGGTCACCGCAGGGACATGATGACATTCGTCGACCATCACAAGGCCGTAGCCGGCCGTGAGTTCGGCGACATCATCGCGCCGAGCAAGGCTCTGGACCATGACCATGACCACGTCCACCACGCCTTTGGTCTTGCTCCGGCCACGACCCAGCTGACGGGTCGGCTGAGGTCGCTGCTCGAGGATGGCTTGATCGCCGGCTGCGCGATCGTCGACATGGAGGTGCTGCTCAATAGTCGGACGCTGGCAGATTACGAGGCCGTGCTTGTGGAGCGCCGCAGTCTCGACAGTGCCCCGATCTGGCCCGAGGTGCTCGACATCGCCATCGACCTCCAGCATGCACTCGCCAAGCGCGATCAGTATCGGCTTCCGATCCCCAACCTGAGATCTCGGCGGCCGCGGGAACTGCGGGTCTGATCGTCCTCCACTACGACGCAGACTTCGAGCGGATCGCACCCGTCGGTGGAGCCGAGCAGGAGTGGGTAGCCCAACGAGGGAGCCTTTGATCGGGTGCCACACCGCCCTGTCGGATCTCGGGGCTACGGGAGTGCCTCACTGGCCCTGCCCCCCATTTGGGTCAGGCCACCCCGACTGGCGAAGTGCCCCGAGGTGTAGGGAGAGCGCGAGCTCACGCTCTTCGCGCAGTCCGAGAGTATCGTCCACTGGGCAACCTCGACAATGGGTCCGTTCTCAATCACACGGCCAAGATCCTGAGGTTGTAGTGCGTTCAATGAATCCACGTCCCATGCAGGCAATCTCAAGCTTCCTTCAGGTCTTGGCGAGCCTGCGACCTGACGTCGAGCCACCTCCCCGGCCGCCGCTCAGGCGGACACGAATTGCGAGGCCATGGGAGCGCTTCACCGACCGTGCGCGGCGGGTCCTCATCTTGGCTCAGGAAGAGGCGCGCCTGCTCAATCACAGCTTCATTGGGACCGAGCACGTCCTGCTCGGCTTGACTCAAGGGGGGCAGCATCAGGCGGCTCCCACCCCGCACACGGCGGCGCGTTTGGTCCGCCGGGTACTCGGCGTGTGGGTTCGAAGGTGCCGGATGCGGATGCCCGCGCTGAGCTCCTAGCCCGAGGCGGTCTCTCGGGCAGCAGTCTTCTTTGCCGCAGCCTTCGGCGCAGCGGTCCTCTTTGCCGCAGCCTTCGGCGCAGTGGTCTTCTTTGCCGCAGCCTTCGGCGCAGCGGTCTTCTTGGCCGCAGCCTTGCGCGGCGCTGTCTTGCGGGCGGCAGCCCTCCGGGCCGCAGACTTGCGTCCCGGTACTCGCTTCGCCGCAACATGCCCGGCCTTCACGACTCTGTGGGCGAGTTCGTTCGACGCACCCACGAGCTGCTCGGTCATCTTGAAGGCTGAGTCGATGATCTGCTGACGGGGGCCGCCGTCATCACCCACGTCAGGGAAGGCCCGGTTCACCGTCTCGACGAAGTCTCGGACGGAGTCAATCGCCGTCTTCTCCGCCCTGGCGACGGAGGTGATGACGCGGTCTGCACCTTCGTCTTGGTCTCTTCTCGCTGGATCGGCCATGTAAACCTCCTTGCTGTCTGCCGACCGTAGCGCGGCTCGGTCCACGGTGCTCGTTTGAGCAGAAGAGGGGTTTTCGGCAGGTTCTCCCGCCACGGCTCGGGGCCTGGGCCAGGTGGGCCCGCCGATGCCGCGGTTTGGGATACTCGAGCGCCAGCCTTGGCTGAGCATTACAGGACACACGCTCGTCGAGGCTGATTGCCCGGCCAAGAATACGCCGGGCTGTCGATCAGGCCGGCCGCCGGGGTGGCTGCTCACAGCACCCTGACCAAGCTGATGAGGCAACCTGCATACCCATGTCCAATCGTTCGGTTACACGGACGGTCGGGGGCGACATCTCCTCGAATGCACTGATTCGCCTTGCCCGAATCCCGAGGAACGCAAGTACCGACGCAACGGAGGTCACGCCGATTCGGCGATCGGCGTGTCGACAGGTCGCCCATGATGCGGGCCCCACACAGCGCCGGTGATGGCCTCGAAGTGCCTGACTGAGACTTGTGACAGACGCTGCACTGGGCCTTCTTCGGTCTACCGAAACGAAACGTCGCACCGGCCAAGCTCCGCACCCTCGCCCAACAGCCCGACGGGTGGCTGGAGCTTCGTGGAGAGCGCGGTCCCGGTCAGATGCCCCGATGGCATCGGGCGTCGTGGTGGCGAAGGCGATGTGCACGGCGGACCAGGCTGACCCCCGCGGGCCGCGGCCGCGGCCCGCGACTGCGATCCGGACCGCTCTCAGGAGTGGTGGGGAGGCCGCTCGCTGTTCTGCCGTTCGGCCCAGCAACGGTCGCAGTCCTCGCAGAAGGGCGCGCCCCCGGAACTGGGGCGTTCGGTGCGTGCGTGGGAGCCCGGATGGCCGCAGAAGACGCAGTTGGACACCGAGCGGATGATCGCCATGGTCAGAGACTACGGCAGGGCTCCGGGTCGCGACCTGTCCCAAATCCGAAGGACCGTACGGGCACAGGCGCAGCGCCGGCCAACGCCAACCGCGGTGACGGCAGTCAGCAGTCGCCTGTTGGACCCGTGCAGTGGAGATCCAGCCAGATCCGCGCTCCGCCGACGATCTCGGACGGGCCGAGCGCCTCGGTGAACAGGGCAATGGCCGCGTCGGGATCGACGCCACCGGGGCCGACGATCACGGTCTGGACACCGTAGCGATGATGCAGCGAACGGACATCCTCGGGGTCGCCGCCGGTCCGACGGACCGCCAGGACGACGAGGATGATCACCATGGGAATGCCCAGATACGCGCCGTTCTCGGCGAGATCGGGCAGTAATCGATCCCCGAACGACGTCAGCCCCGTTGTCGTGATCCTCTGGTTGAGCGACGGGATGATCGTGCCCAACAGATCCTCGGCATAGGTGGTGCCGTCCCAGGGTGATCCTGTGTACGGTTCCGGGCCCGCCAGGAAAACAGCGATCGGGTAGACGGCAAACGGTAGGGACACCACGAGCGCCCATGCCATCCCACGCAGCGCGTGTCGGGCTCGCCGGACGACATCGGTTCGATGGGTCACCGCCACCAGGACGAGCCCGGTGACCGCCAACAGGGCCGAGTCGATCAGGATCTCCGGCGACATGAGGAACTTCGCGGCAGCAAGTAGGCCCAGTACGATGCCCCAGCACCGTGCACTCTTCCGAGCAACGGCATCGACACGTTTTGGGCCAGGTTGAACCCACCGGGAACGTCGAGCCAGTTCGACACCAGGACGTTGTGGCCGTGCAGGATGGCGAAGGAAGTCCAGTCCAAGAACCAGATCGATTGCGCGGTGTCGTCGCAAGCACACCACGGAACGCTGCCCGCCCCTCCCGGCCACGCCGGGAGGTAGGCCGTGAGTGCGAGGACCCGGTAGAGCACGATGCCGACCCACAGATGACGGCGTGACGGAGGACCGTTGGGGTCACCGGCACGGAGGTCGGTGTCGTCTTCGACGTCCGATGCCGCATGCTCGGGCGGCCGCCCTCGTGTGGCCATTGCTCCCTGCTGCTTCAGCTCGCCGGCAATGCGTCCACGGCACTGTGGGAGCTGCGATGAACAGCTCCGGGGGAGAGACTCGAACTCTCAACCTAGCGGTTAACAGCCGCTCGCTCTGCCGATTGAGCTACCCCGGAAGACCTCCCGCCCATGCCTGGATCCGTGCTGGATCCTGGCCCGGCGTGCCAGTGGACATTAGCCGCTCGATCACCCCTCCGACTGTCGAAGATGCACGGAGCCTCGCAGCCGGGCACAATGAAGCAGTGAAGTTTCGAATCGGCATCGCCATCGCCTTCTGTGTCGGCTACATCCTGGGGGCCAAAGCCGGCCGTGAGCGCTACCGCTCCATGGTCCGGATCGCTCGGCAAGCCGGGCGATCCGCCCCGGTGACCGGGACGGTCGAACTTGTCGGGGCCAAGACCAGAGCGGTGGCCACGCTCGGCATCGAACGGCTGAAGGACGCCATCGGCGTCCGCCTGGGGTGGCGGGACGGAGACGACGCGGCGGACGCCATCGCCACCGACCTGGCTACTGCCCTCAACGGCCGACGGCCACTTCCCTCAGCGGCCGTCGGCACTCGACGGATCGAGCGGACACACGATGGGACGAGCCGCCGACGCGGCCTGTCTCACGCTTCTTCGAGGTAGTCCCGCAGGAGCTGGGCCGACTCCGGGCGACGCAGCTTGGCTAACGTCTTCGCCTCGATCTGCCTGATCCGCTCGCGGGTCACTCCGAACGCCTTCCCGACCTCTTCGAGAGTCCGGATCTTGCCGTCCTCGAGACCGAAGCGCAGCCGGACCACATCCTGCTCCCGGGGAGACAAGTGGCCCAGGGCCTCGCGGACCGCATTGTCGAGCATGGTGCGCGCCGCGGCGTCGTCGGGCACCACCGCCTCGCGGTCCTCGATGAGGTCGGAGAGGCTGAAGTCGTCCTCGTCCCCGATCGGCTGCTCGAGCGAGATCGTGTCCTGGTTGATCCGCTGGATCTCCCGGACCCGCTCGATGGTGAAGTCGACCCGGCCCGCCACCTCCTCTGCGCTCGGCTCCCGCCCGAGCTCCTGGAGGAGTTGACGCTGGGCCCAGACCACCTTGTTGATGGTCTCGACCATGTGGACCGGGATCCGGATCGTCCGGGCCTGATCGGCGATGGCCCGGGTGATCGCCTGGCGGATCCACCACGTGGCGTAGGTGGAGAACTTGAATCCCTTGGTGTGGTCGAACTTCTCGACCGCCCGCATGAGACCGAGATTGCCCTCTTGGATAAGATCGAGGAAGGCTAGGCCCCGGTTGCGGTATCGCTTGGCGATGGAGACCACCAGTCGGAGATTGGCCTCGATGAGGGCCTCCTTGGCCTCCTGGCCACCACGCACCAGCCTCCGGTCCGCGGCGCGCTGGGCCGTGGATTCCTTGGCCACGCCCGCATCGGCAGCGTCCAGTCGTCGGGCTGCCTCGTTGCCGGCGACGATCCTCTCCGCCAGCTCGACCTCGAGCGCGGCGTCGAGCAACTTCACCTTGCCGATCTCCTTGAGGTACATGTGCACCGGGTCGGCGGCCGACCCCCGGAAGCCGTCGCCATCGCTGAACCCGTCGCCGCCTGCCGCCCGCCGCGGGGGGCGCTCCTTCTTCGGCAGAGTCGGGCCGTCCTTCGGCGGCGTGGGCCGGGCTGCGACACGCCCGGCATCCGGGGCGACTGTGGCACCAGGCCCGCGGCGAGCAGGTGCTCGCGTCGGCTCCAGCGCCACGATACGGGCCGGCGGGGGGCCATCGGCCAGAAGCGGAAACTCGTCGCGCAGCCGACCGGACAGGTCGGCGGCGGCTGCACCGGTCATCGGCACGATCGTCGTCTCGCCGGTGTCGTAGGTGAACTCGATGCCCGCTTCCTGAATCCCCTGCACCACCTCGGAGATGAGGTCGGCGCTCAACTCCACCGAACGCAGCACGGTCATGACGTCGTCCTGGGTCAGGCCGCCCCGCAGTCGTCCCATCTGGATCAGGGCTTCGAACTGCTCGGACGGGAGCACATCGAGCGGGCCCCCCGCTCCCCTGTCCGACGACGGCGCAGATTCGACGGAAGGATCCGTCACGATCGGCACGACGGACGATCCCCGTCGCGCCATCACGTGTGCTGCCCCGAACCGTTCGTCTGCGATCTCACCACGAGCCAGGCTACCAAGCTCGCAGTCGCCGCGACCGAGGTGGCGGGATCGTCCAGTTCCTGCACCCACCCCGTGGCCCTGGCAGCCTCCTCCATTGCCGCCGGCGACGTGCGGGCCTCGGCTGTGATCAGGGACAACTCCCTGCGGGCGGCATCCCGGACCAGTTGGAGCACCACCTCATCGGGTTGCGACCGGGGCTCCTCCACCGTCAACCGCACCAGGAGTGCCTCCACCTCGGGCGGGGCGCCGTCGATGGCCTGGTGTAGGTCATCGGCCTCGACCAGGGCCAGGAACGCCGCCCGCTGCACGTCGTCCCGGAACAGCGCGGCCTCCAACCGGTGCCCGACGTCCTCCGGCCGGTGGATGGCCAGCCGGAGTGCCTCCAGGCCGGGCCGGAACTCACCGGCAGAGTGGCCGTTCCGGGGGCCCCGGCCCCCGGAACCGGCATCGTCCCAAGTCCGGTCGCCACCGCCGGGCTCACCCGGGTCGCCGCCCCAGGCCCGGCCCGAGCCCTCGTCGTGGGCGTCGGCCCTCCCGGCCGGAGCTGGGCGCGGACCCTCCCGCCGCAGGCGCTCGAGGCGTTCACGCAGCTGGTGGGGCTCGAGCCGGCACCGTTCGGCCACCATCATCACGTACTGGTCACGCACGAGGTCGTCGGGGTGCTCGGCCACGGCCCCGAGGGCGGCGTCGGCCGCTTTGGCCCGGCCCTCCGGCGTGGTCAGGTCGGCGGCGTCCAGGATCCTCTCCACCCGGAACCGCAGGAACGGCTTGGCTCTCTCCACCGCGGCACGCAGAGCGCCGGGATCGATGCGGGCCAGGTCGGCCGGGTCCGATCCCGGTGGCAACGCTGCCACCGCTACATCGATCTCCAGCCGGCGCTCCCATTCGTAGAACCGGCCGGCGGCAGACTGGCCCGCCCTGTCGGCGTCGAAGGCGAGGACCACTCTGGAGGCGAAGTTGCGCAGCAGTTTCACGTGCTCCTCGGCCAGCGCCGTGCCACAGGTGGCCACGGCGCGTTCGATCCCCGCCTCGAAGAAACCGATCACGTCGGTATAGCCCTCACACACCACCACCTCACCGGACCTGATGATGTCCTGCTTGGCCCAATTGAGGGCGTACAGCGTGCGCCGCTTGGAGTAGATGGGAGTCTCGGCCGAGTTCTTGTACTTGGCCGGGTCGGGGCTGCCCGGCAGGACGCGGCCGCCGAGGGCCACCGGGTTGCCCGAGGGGTCGCAGATGGGGAAGAGGATCCGGGCCCGGAATGCGTCCTGGAGGCGGCCCCGCCGGTTGACGAAACCGAGCCCGGAACCGGCGGCGACCTCCTCGCTCAAGTGGAGGGTCGAGCAGAGCGCATCCCACGCGTCGGGTGCCCACCCCAGCCGGAACCGGCGGACCACCTCGCCGTCGTAGCCGCGGCTCCGCAGGTAGTCGCGGGCCTGGCCGGCGTCGGACCCGGTCAACAGTCGGTGGTGGTACCACTCGGTGGCCTGCTCCATTGCGTCGAGGAAGACCTTGCGCCGCTGGTTGTCCTTGCCCCCGGTGCCGTCCTCCCGGATGGTGATACCCGCCTTGTCGGCCAGCCGGCGCACTGCGTCGACGAAGTCCAGGTGCTCCATGGCCCGGACGAAGCTGATGGCATCGCCCTTGGCTTGGCAGCCGAAGCAGTAGTAGAGGCCGGCCTCGGCATTGACGCTGAACGAGGGGGACTTCTCACCATGGAAGGGGCAAAGGCCGACCCACCGTTGCCCCTGTCGCTTCAGGGCGGCATGCTCCCCGACCAGGGCCACGATGTCCGTTGCCGCCCTGACCCGGGCCACGTCCTCATCGGGGATGCCCATAGGGGACGACGGTACCGCGTCGCCACGCCACCTCGTCCCGCCCTCGCCTCCGGCAGACGGATCCGAGGGCGCCCGTCCCCGTTACCGCTTGGCCTTGGCCGCCCGCTTGGCCCCGCCGGGCGCGCCGCCCGGCCTGGAGCCTGTGAAACCCGCCAACACGGCCTGGGCCGTGGCCAGCCTGGCGATCGGCACCCGGAACGGCGAGCAGCTCACGTAGTCGAGCCCCGCCTTGGCGAAGGTGGCAATCGACTCGGGGTCGCCCCCGTGCTCCCCGCAAATGCCGATCTTCAGTCCCGGTTTTGTGGAACGCCCCCGTTCGACGCCCAGCCGAACCAGCTCACCGACACCGTCGGGATCGACGACCTCGAACGGGTTGCGCTCGAGCAGTCCTTCCTCGAGGTAGACCGACATCATCCGGCCCTCGACGTCGTCACGGCTGAAGCCGAACGTCATCTGGGTGAGGTCGTTGGTGCCGAACGAGAAGAAGTCCGCCTCGGTGGCGATCTCGGCGGCCCGGAGGGCGGCCCTCGGCGTCTCGATCATCGTCCCGATCAGCACCTCCAGCGAACCGCCTCCGACCTTGGCGCCCCTGGATCCCTTCCGCCGCGAGGTGGTGCGGCCCGGTGCGGCCATCATGGCCTCGGCGATGGCCACCTCGACCCACGAGCGGGCCAACGCCAGCTCGGCACGGCTGACGGTGAGCGGAATCATGATCTCGACGATGGGATGGCCGCCCGCGGCCACCCGATCGAGGGCTGCCTCCATCAGCGCCCGCACCTGCATGGCGTAGAGGCCCGGCTTGATCACTCCGAGGCGCACCCCGCGGGTCCCGAGCATGGGGTTGTACTCGTGCCAGGCCTTGGCCGCCTCGTAGAGCTGCTGCTCCTCGTCGGTCAGCCCGACGGTCGCCTCCTTGATCGCCAGCTCCTCCGTGTCGGGAAGGAACTCGTGGAGGGGCGGGTCGAGCAGTCGGATGGTCACGGGCAGCCCGTCCATGGCCTCGAGGATCTCCACGAAGTCGAAGCGCTGGGCCACCCGCAGGGCCTCGAGGGCGGCCTCTTCCCCCACCGGGTCCGATGCCATGATCATCTGGCGCACGATGGGCAGGCGGTCGTCGGCGAGGAACATGTGCTCGGTCCGGCACAGGCCGATCCCTTCGGCGCCGTGTGCGCGCGCGTTGGTGGCGTCGGGGCCGTTGTCGGCATTGGCCCGGACCCCGAGCTGCCCGGCGCGGACCTCGTCGGCCCAGCCCAGGATGATCGCGAACTCCGGCGGGGTGGCGCTTTGGGACACCTCGACCTGGCCGACCACCACGGTGCCGCTGGTGCCGTCCACCGAGATCCAGTCGCCTTCGTTGACCACGGTGTCGCCCACCGAGAACGACGCAGCCGAGATGCGTAGTGCCTCGGCACCCACGACGGCGGGCTTGCCCCACCCCCGGGCCACCACGGCGGCATGGCTCACTAGCCCGCCCCGGGCGGTGAGGATGCCCTCTGCCGCCAGCATGCCGTGCACGTCCTCCGGCGAGGTCTCATTGCGCACCAGCACCACCCGTTCCCCTCGCTCGGCCGCTGCCTGGGCGTCGTCGGCGGTGAGGTAGACACGGCCCACCGCGGCACCCGGTGACGCCCCGAGGCCCCGGACCAGCACATCGTGGTCGGCCGCGGCGAACTGGGGGTGGAGGACCTGCTCGAGATGCTCGCCGGTCACCCTCCCCAGCGCCTCTTCCTTGGTCAGCTGAATGGCCTGCTCGTTTACCATGTCGACCGCCATCCGCAGGGCGGCCCGCCCGGTCCGCTTGCCCACCCGCGTCTGGAGCATCCACAGTTGGCCCTGGTCGATGGTGAACTCGGTGTCGCACATGTCACGGTAGTGGGCCTCGAGCCGGGCGAAGATGGCCAGGAGCTGGCGGTGGATCTGGGGGAACTTGACCTTGAGCTCGGACAGGGGCTCGGTATTCCGGATGCCGGCCACCACGTCCTCGCCCTGGGCGTTGACCAGGAAGTCGCCGTACTCCCCCACCTCGCCGGTGGCCGGGTCACGGGTGAAGCCGACTCCGGTTCCCGAGTTGTCGTCACGGTTGCCGAACACCATGGCCTGCACGTTGACCGCCGTTCCCAACTCGTGGGGGATCCGCTCCCTGACCCGGTAGGCAACGGCACGTGGGCCGTTCCACGAGGCGAAGACCGCCTCGATGGCGCCACGCAGCTGCTCGCCGGGGTCCTGGGGGAACGGGCGGCCGGTGTGGCGCTCCACGATCTGCTGATAGGCGTCGACCAGGTAGCGCAGGAGCTCGATGGGGATGCCGGCGTCGGAGGTGGTCCCCGCCAGCTCCTTGGCCGCGTCGAGCAGGGCGTCGAACTCCTCGCCGGGGATCCCGAGGACGATGCGGCCGTACATGGCCACGAAGCGCCGGTAGGAGTCGTAGGCGAAGCGCTCGTCATGGGTCTGCTCGGCCAGGGCCACCACCGATTGGTCGTTGAGGCCCAGGTTGAGCACGGTGTCCATCATCCCGGGCATCGAGAACTGGGCACCCGAGCGCACCGACACCAGCAACGGATTGCTCGGATCGCCGATGCGCTTACCGATCTTCTTCTCGAGCCGGACCCGCGCCTTGGCGATCTGCTCGGTCAGACCGACCGGCCAGCCATCCTCCATGTAGGCCCTACAGGCGGGGGTAGCGATGGTGAACCCGGGGGGCACCGGCAGCTCGAGGACCGACGTCATCTCGGCCAGGTTGGCACCCTTGCCGCCCAGGAGGTCCTTCATCTCCATGGGTGGCTTGCGGTGCGAGTGGTCGAAGTCGAAGACAAGCGGCATCGGGTAGGGTCTCCTGACAGGGTGTGGAGTGGAAGTTCGATCGGCACACAGGCTGGCTGCCGACCCGTCAGCCTACCCGGCAGCGGTCTCGCCCAGGAACGATGTCGGCGCAACCCGGGTTTCGTCCCGGGTGTCCGGCATGCACGGCACCATCGTCCCTCTGACCGCCCTCAGAAGCTCGCGGGCAGCATCGTGTTGGCGGCACCGAAGAGGAAGAACAGCGCCACCACGCCCACCGGCACGGTGACCACCCAGGCGATCACCGCCGATCGCCCACCGAGTCGCCGACGGGCGGCCCGAGATCCTCAGGCCCCGTCCAGCCTGCGGCGCAGCTCTGCCGCAAGCCCGTCGACGGGCACCCGGACCTGATCGGTGCTGTCGCGGTCCCGCACGGTCACCGCACGGTCCTCGAGCGAGTCGAAGTCGATGGTCACGCACCACGGGGTGCCGACCTCGTCCTGGCGCCGGTAGCGCTTGCCGATCGACTGAGTCACGTCGTAGTCGCACATGAAGTGGGGTTGGAGCAGGGCCAGCACCTCCCGGGCCGTCGGCTCGAGGGTCTCCTTCTTCGACAGCGGCAACACCCCGACCTGGTAGGGGGCCAGCCGCGGGTGGAGCCGGAGCACGGTGCGGGCCTCGCCCCCGACCTCGTCCTCGGAGTAGGCCGCCAGCAGGAACGCCATCATGGTGCGGGTGGCCCCGGCGGCGGGCTCGATGACGTAGGGCACGTAGCGCTCACCGGAGGTCTGGTCGAAGTACTCGAGCCGCTCCCCCGACGCCGTTGCGTGGGCCTTGAGGTCGAAGTCGGTCCGGTTGGCGATGCCCTCGAGCTCGTCCCATCCCCACGGGAAGAGGAACTCCACGTCCGCGGTACCCGTCGAGTAGTGGGACAGCTCGTCGGCGTCGTGGTGGCGCAGCCGGAGCTGCGACTCGGGGATGCCCAGCCCGAGATACCAGCGGTACCGCTCATCCAGCCAGTACTCGAACCAGTGCTGGGCCTCGGCGGGCGGGACGAAGTACTCCATCTCCATCTGCTCGAACTCACGGGTCCGGAAGACGAAGTTCTGCGGGGTGATCTCGTTGCGGAACGACTTGCCCACCTGGGCGATCCCGAAGGGTGGCCTCTTGCGCGTGGTCTGGAGCACGTTGGCGAAGTTGATGAACATCCCCTGGGCGGTCTCCGGCCGGAGGTAGGCCACAGCGCCCTCGTCCTCGATCGGGCCGGCGTGGGTCTTGAACATCAGGTTGAAGGCGCGTGCCTCGGTGAACTGGGTGGAGCCGCAGGCCGGGCAGACCCCGCCGATCTTGTCCTCGCGCCACCGCTGGTGGCAGTTGCGGCAGTCCACCAGTGGGTCGGAGAAGTTGGCCAGGTGGCCAGAGGCCTCCCATACCGCCGGTGGCGAGAGGATGGCGGCATCGAGGCCGACCACGTCGTCCCGCCGCTGAACCATCGCATCCCACCAGGCATTCTTCACATTGCGCAACAGGTTGACGCCCAGCGGTCCGTAGTCGTAGGTGGAGCGGAAGCCGCCGTAGATCTCCGCCGACTGGAAGATGAACCCGCGCCGCTTGCACAGTCCCACCACCTTGTCCATGAGGTCGGAAGGCCCTGTCGGGGCATCCCCCCCGCTGTGCGCGTCCACGGTGTCTTCCGGCTCAGGCATAGGGGGGAATGGTACCGGCTGGCACCCGGCCCTCCACCCCGACCGCCAGCCGGGCGGTCACCGCATTGGCCAACAGGCGACCCCGGACGGTGAGCACCGCCCTCCCGTCGACGCGTTCGACCAGACCGTCCAGATCCTCGTCGTCGGGAAGGGCGCCGCCGGGCACCCCGGCCGGGGTCCGCAGGCGGAGGGCCAACGCCTCGAACTGGCGCTGCCGGTCGGTCAGGACCTCCTCGCCCGCGGTCGCGGTCCGCCCCTCGTCGATCATCCGAACGTACCGGTCCGGTGTCCGTACGTTCCACCATCGGCGGGCGGCCCGGTGCGAGTGGGCCGCCGATCCGATGCCCCGGTACTCGCCCTGGTCCCAGTAGAGGCGATTGTGCCGGCACCCGTGCCCGGGCCGGGCCCAGTTGGAGATCTCCTCCCACCGGTACCCGGCGCGGCCGAGGATCCGCTCGGTCATCTCGTACCGGTCGGCCTGTGCATCGTCGTCGGGATGCCGCCCAGGGGCCGCGGCCAGGGGGGTACCGGGCTCGACGGTCAGCGCGTAGGCGCTGAGGTGGGGAGGGGGCTCGGCCAGGCCGATCACCTCGGTGAGGCTCCGCTCCCAGTCGGCATGGGTCTCTCCTGCACCACCCATGATCAGGTCAACGTTCCAGGAGGCGAACCCCGCGCCGGCCACCGCGGCAGCGGCGTCCAGCGCCTCGCCGGCCCCGTGGCGCCGTCCGAGCCCGGCCAGCACGCGGGGCATGGTGGACTGCACCCCCAGCGAGACACGGGTGACACCGCCCGCCCGGTACGCGGCCAGCCGCTCGGGATCGGCGTCCTCCGGATTGCACTCGACGGTCACCTCGGCACCTGCTGCCCGCGGCACGGCATCGAGGATCTCGACCAGCAGGTCGGCCGGGAGGCGCGACGGGGTGCCCCCGCCGAAGAAGACCGACGTGGCCGGCGGGATCCCCTCATCGGCAACGGCCCGACGCAATTCGGTGAGGCACGCCGACACATAGGCGCCCATCAGGTGGTCGCGGTCGGTATGGGTGGCGAAGGCGCAGTAGTCGCACCGGAACCGGCAGAACGGCACGTGGATGTAGACCCCGAACGGAGACGGCGGGATCATCGGGACCCCGGCCCGGCCCCCGCTGCCGCGACCTTGGCGTCCTCCCACCGTCGCAGCGCCTCGGCCCGCTCCTCGGCGTGGTCGACGATTGGCAGGGGATAGTCCGGCCCGCCGGCTTCGGGCACGTAGCGGGCCACGTAGGCGCCCTCGGGGTCGAAGCGCTCGGCCTGCAGGACCGGGTTGAAGATCCGGTGGAACGGTGCGGCGTCCGTACCGGTGCCCGCCACCCACTGCCAGCCGTGGTTGTTGGAGGCGAGATCCCCGTCGACCAGACGGTCGAGGAACAGGCGGGCCCCGCGCCGCCAGTCGATGTGCAGGTCCTTGACCAAAAAGGACGCCGTCAGCATCCGCACCCGGTTGTGCAACCAGCCTCCCGAGGCCAGCAGCGTGTCGTCGACCACGAAGAGCGGGGCCACCCCGGCCCCCGACGACCGCGACTCGTCGACGGCGGCCAGCAGCGCCGGGTGGTCGGCAGTCCGCAGGTCGCGACGGAACCAGACGACGGTGGATGCCGGCGCTGCCCGGGCCACCTCACGACACCTGTCCCGAGCGCACCGAACGGAGGCGGCGGTCCAGGTGGGCTTCCATGGCCTCGGTGGCCAGCGCGGTGACCTCGTCGGTGGTCGCCGATCGGGGCTCGGCCAGCACGCCGGACAGACCACCGCCCAGGGTGCGGCGCAACAGTGAGAGCCCGGCGGGCGACAGCGGGCGGCCGCTCCGGCAGCTCCGGCAGAGCACACCGCCCTCCAACAGGTCGAAGGCCACCAGCAGGTCGGGGTCCTCCTCGCCACAGGAAACGCAGGCGTCGAGCACCGGGGCCGACCCCTCGAGGGCAAGGACCTTGAGGAAGAAGGCCGGTGCCACCATCGGCGAGTTGCGCTCGGACAGCGCACCGATGGCCCCGACCAGCATCTCGTAGAGGCGTGGGTTGGCGTGGCGCTCCTGGCCGATCTGGTCGACGACCTCGAGCATCGACATGGCCGGCCCCATCCGGTCGAGGTCCTCGCGGACCGGTCGAAAGGTGTCGATGACCTCCACCTGGTTGATCATGTCCAGGTCGCCGCGGCCCTGCCAACCCAGCAGGGCGACGTGGCTGAGGGGCTCGAGACGCGAGCCGAACTTCGACGTGGTGCGCCGCACACCCTTGGCCACCGCACGGACCTTGCCGTTCCGCTCGGTCATCAAGGTGACGATCCGGTCCGCCTCGCCGAGCCGGATGGTGCGTAGCACCACCCCTCGATCGCGAAACTGGGTCATCGCGGTTCGTCGGCCTCGTCGACACCCGGCCTCCCGAGCGGGCGCCCGGTGGGCCGACCGCGGCTCCGACCGCCGCCCAGCAGACTGTTCGTGCCGATCAGGGCGATGAGCACCGGGGGGATCACCACCAGAGGCAGCACGGGGGTGAACCCGGCAATGGCCATCAGCACGATGCCGGCGTAGAGCAGCGCGCCGAGCACCACTCCGGTGAGGATCCACACCCCTCCGGCGTCGTCGGGCCGCCGATGAGCGGAGCGGACGCGGCCGCCTCCGCTTCGCCCCATCAGGTCACGCCGCCGTAGCGGCGCTGGCGGTGCTGGAAGTCCCGCACCGCGGCGAACAGATGGGAGCGCCGGAAGTCGGGCCAGAGGACCTCGTCGAAGACCAGCTCGCTGTAGGCCAGCTGCCAGAGGAGGAAGTTGGAGATCCGATGCTCCCCCGACGTGCGGATGACCAGGTCGGGGTCGGGTTGGTCCGGGTAGTAGAGCCGCGACCGGATGGCCTTCTCATCCACCTTGGCAGCGGGTACTCCGTCGGCGACCAGCCTGCGGACCGCGTCGACGATCTCGGCCCGCCCCCCGTAGTTGAAGGCCATGGTCAGGGTGCAGCGGCGATTGCGGGCGGTCATCTCGGTCGATTCGTCCATACGCCTGAGGACCCGCTTGGGGACCCGCCAGTCGCGCCGGCCGGCGAAGCGGATGCGGACCCCCTTGTCGTGCAGCTCGTCGCGCCGCCGGGCCAGGAGGCTCTCGTTGAACCCCATCAGATAGCGCACCTCGTCGGCGGGCCGGCGCCAGTTCTCCGTGGAGAACGCGTACATGGTGATCCAGGGGATGCCCAGCTCGAGTGCCCCTTCTACCGCGTCGAGCAGCGCCGCCTCGCCGGCGGCGTGTCCCTCGGTCCGGGGCAGGCCCCGACGGGCGGCCCATCGGCCGTTCCCGTCCATGACGCAGGCGACGTGGACGGGGATCGGGCCGCCGGCCAGATCGGAGACCGACACGGCGGGCGGGCGCGAGCGCTCGTCATCGTCGGCGCCGAAGTCATCCTGTTGCACCCTGCGAACCTATCCTCTCGGCTGACGGACCTGTGCCGGGCCACCGGTGTGGACCCCTCGGCGCAGGCTCTGGGGGCCGGCCGTCCTTGAGCCGGGGCCCCGGGGGCGCTAGACCCTCCCCATGTCACCGCTCGCAGCACTGGCGATCTTCGCCGCCGGTCTTGCTGCCGGGACGGTGAACGTCATCGTCGGATCGGGTTCGCTGATCACCTTTCCCACGCTCCTGGCCCTCGGCTACCCACCGGTGCTGGCCAACGTGTCCAACACGGTGGGCCTGGTCCCCGGCAGCACCAGCGCGGTAGTGGCCTACCGCCGGGAGCTGACCGGCCAGCGCAGCCGCCTGCTCACGCTGGGATCTGCCTCGTTGGCCGGCAGCCTGGTCGGGGCCACCCTGCTGCTGGCGTTGCCGCACAGCGTGTTCAAGGCGGCGGTGCCCGCGCTGATCGCGTTGGCCTCCGTCCTGATGGCCCTCCAGCCCCGCATGAGCCGCCGCCTCGAGGCCCGGGGCGCCCGCCGGAGGCACGGTGGTGCCCCGCTGCTGGCCGGCATCTTCCTCACCGGCATGTACGGCGGCTACTTCGGGGCCGCCCAGGGGGTCATCCTGATCGCCCTCCTCGCCATCTTCATCGACGACGACCTCCAGCGACTCAACGGCACGAAGAACGCCCTGGCCCTCACGGCCAACCTGGTGGCGGGCCTCCTGTTCATCGCCACCACCGACATCTCGTGGCCGGTGGTGGGCCTGATCGCGGCCGGATCGATCATTGGGGGCCAGGTCGGGGGGCACATCGGGCGACGCCTGCCGGCGCCGATCCTGCGTTGGACCATCGTGGTCGTCGGCCTGGGCGTGGCGGTGGGCCTGGCCGTCGAATGGCACTGACCTGCGCCGATGGTCGCCCGGTAGTGTCGGCTGATGGCCGACGAGGTGACGACGACGCTTGCGCTGGTCGCCGCCGCGCTCCCGGGAGGCGGTGAGACCCGGGAGGGGCAGTCCGAGATGGCCACAGCGGTGGCCCAGTCGATCGCCGGGCGGCGCCACCTGGTCGTCCAGGCCGGCACCGGCACCGGCAAGTCCCTCGCCTACCTGGTTCCGGCGGCGCTCTCCGACCAGCCGATCGTGGTGGCCACGGCGACCAAGGCCCTCCAGGACCAACTGGCCCACAAGGACCTCCCCCTGGTGGCCGATGCCATCGACAGCGGCCTCTCCTTCGCCGTGCTGAAGGGTCGCAGCAACTACCTGTGCCGCCAGCGGGTCTCCGAGATGGGAGGCCGCGGGGATCAACTCACCCTCCAGCCGGGCACCGCCGACCCTCCCGACGCCGACGACACCCTGACCCCGGCCGGAAACGACAGCCCCGCCGACATCGGGACGCTGGGCGAACAGGTCAAGCAGCTGCTCCGGTGGGCGGAGCACACCTCCTCGGGCGATCGGGCGGAGCTGGGGTTCGAACCGCACTTCCGGGCCTGGGCGACGGTCTCGACCACGGCCCGCGAGTGCCCCGGGGCCTTCCGGTGCCCTTCAGGGCGCGACTGCTTTGCCGAGGATGCCCGCGCCCGCGCCGCCGAGGCCGACGTGGTGGTGGTCAACACCCACCTGTACGGCGCCCATCTGGCCAGTGGCGGGGCGGTGCTCCCCCCGCATCGGGTCGTCGTCTTCGACGAGGCCCACGAGGTCGAGGATGTCATGACCGACAGCCTGGGCGTGGAGATCGGCCCCGGGCGCTTCCGGGCCCTGGCCGCCGCGGCCCGGCCGCTGCTCGGCGCCGACTCCACCGGTGCCGCCCGGTCCGCCGACGCGGTGGGCGAACTGGCCGACACCCTGCAACGGGCCCTGGTTCCTCTCGCCGGCCTCCGGATCGCGCGCCACGCCATCAGCGGGCCCGAGGAGGGCACGACGGTCGACGACGGGGCCCGCACCGAGACAGAACCGCCCGGGCTCGACCTCGGGCTCGAACCCTCTGGGGAACCCCCCGTCGAACGCCCGGACCGCCAACCTCGAGGCGGCGACCCCGACCTCGCCCAGGTGGTGGCCTTGGCCTCCGGGAGGGTCGGCCGGTTGATCGACGAACTGCGCCGCGCCGATCGCGAGGCCGGTGACGACCAGTCGGCGGCCCGGCCACGACGGGACCGGGCCCTCCTGGCGGCCGGGCACCTGGCCGCCGACCTCGCCCGGCTGGCAGCCCTGACCGACGACGAGGTGGCCTGGGTGGACGGCGGGGCACGTGCGCCCAGTCTCCGTGTCTCCCCCATCGACGTCGGTCCCCTGCTGTCCGAGCGCCTGTGGGACACGGTAACCGGCGTGCTCACCTCCGCCACGGTGCCGATCGGGCTGGCCGAGCGGCTGGGGATGCCCGAGGAGCACACCGACGTGCTCGACGTCGGCAGCCCCTTCGACTACCGGGACCACGCCATGCTGTACGTAGCCCAGGCGCTGCCCGATCGGCGGCGCCCCGAGGCGGAGCCCGCCCTCCACGACGAGCTGGAGGTGCTGATCAACGCGGCCGGCGGCCGCACCCTGGCCCTGTTCACCAGTTGGCGGGCCATGAACGCCGCGGTCGAGGTCCTGCGGGACCGCCTCCCGTTCCCGGTGCTGGCCCAGTCCGACCTGCCCAAGCCGGCCCTCGTCGAGGCCTTCCGCTACAGCGAGGAGACATGCCTCTTCGCCACCATGGGGTTCTGGCAGGGGGTCGACGTCCCGGGCCGCACCCTCACGCTGGTGACCATCGACAGGATCCCCTTCCCCCGACCCGATGATCCGGTCCTGCAGGCGCGGCGGGACCGCGCCGGATCGGGGGCGTTCTCCGTGGTGGACCTCCCCCGGGCCGGCACCCTCCTGGCCCAGGGCGCGGGGCGCCTGATCCGCTCGACTCAGGACCGCGGCGTCGTGGCAGTGCTCGACAGCCGCCTGGCCACCGCCCGCTATCGCGGCGCGCTCCTGGCGCGGGTGCCGCCGATGCGCCGGTCGGTCGACCGCTCCGACGTGGTGGCTTTCCTGCAGTCCATCTCCGCCGACGGCTGAGCGCCGGGGTCCCCCGGTCGGGTGCCACCCGCACGGGCCCGTCGGCATCGGCCTCCCACTGAGCAACCGCTCCCTCGGGCGGCTGACGTCCCGCTTCTTCTGCGTCTCGCACTTCATCCGCACCGAGGGAGAGGCCCTCAGAATCCCAGCCGGTCGAGGGAGTCCTCGCGCTGCTGCCAACGCTTCTCCACCCGCACGAAGAGCTCGAGATAGGCACCGGGCGGCATCTGCTTGCGCACGGCAGTACCCACCTCCTTGAGGGTCACGCCGCCCTTGCCGATGACGATCCCCTTCTGGGAGTCCCGCTCGACGAGGATCTCGCACCGGACCCGGGGCCACTCCCACTCGGTCACCCGGCAGGCGATGCTGTGGGGGAGCTCGTCCTGGACCCGGTGCAGAAGCTCCTCGCGTACGAGGTCGGCCACCCAGAAGGCCTCGGCCACATCGGTGATCATCCCCTCGGGGTAGTACTGGGGGCCCTCGGGCATGAGCGCCACCACCGCATCGACCAGTGGGCCGACCCCCTCCCCGGTGGACGCCGACACCGGGAAGTACTCCACGGGAACCGGCGGGCCGTGCTCCTCCTCGTCCAGCGCGGCGATCACGTCCGCGACCCTGGTGAGATGGGTGAGGACCCCGTCGCCACCGACCCGGTCGATCTTGTTGACCACGACCAGCAGGGTCGGCTGCCCCGACGCGCCGGCCTCGGCGCCACCCACCTCCTCCTGGTGGGAGGCGGCCCGGGCCATCGCCCGTACCCGCCGGGCCGACTGGGCGAGGACCATGCGGTCGCCCGGCCCCACCGGGCCGGTGGCCTCGACCATGGCCACCACCGCGTCGACGTCGTCCAGGGACGATGTCGCCGATTCGTTCATGCGTTGACCGAGTGCCGTGCGCGGCTTGTGCAGCCCCGGTGTGTCCACGAAGACCACCTGGGCGTCGGACCGGTTGAGGACACCGCGGACCTGCGAGCGGGTGGTGTTCGGACGCGGCGACGTGATGGTCACCTTGGCGCCGACGATCGAGTTCACCAGGGTGGACTTGCCGACATTGGGCCTGCCCACCACCGCGACGAAGCCCGACCGGAAGACGGTCACCTGCCGTCACCGGCGGCCGGTTCGGCCATGGGCACGATCCGGACCCGTTCGATCCGGCGGCCGTTGACCCGATCGGCGACCAGCCGCAGGCCGCCCACGGTCACCGACTCGCCGGCGTCGGGGACGTGCCCCAACAGGTCGAACACCAGGCCGCCCACCGTGTCCCACGCACCGGTGGGGAGCTGGGCATCGACCAGTTCGTTGACCTCGTCGACGGGCAGCCGGGCGCTCACCCGCAACTCGCCCGAGCCGAGCCTCTCCACCGGCGCCTCCTCGACGTCGAACTCGTCGACGATCTCCCCAACCAGCTCCTCGATCAGGTCCTCGAGCGTGACCAGGCCCGCCGTGCCGCCGTACTCGTTGACCACCACGGCGAGGTGGAACTTCTCGGCCTGCATCACCCGCATCATGTCGGACACCCGCTTGGTCTCCGGAACGAAGTGGGCGACCCGCAGGTGGGAACGCACCGCGTCGCCCCCCTTCCCCATCCGGACCGTGCGGATCATGTCCTTGGTGTAGGCGATCCCCACCACGTCGTCGACGTGTTGCTCGACGGCGGGCAGACGGCTGAACCCCGCCTCGAGGGCCCGCGCCAACACTGCTTCGACCGTCTCCCCGGCGCCGATGGTCACCATGTCCGGACGGGGCACCATCACCTCGCGGACCACCGTGTCGCCGAACTCGATGATCGAGTGGATCAGGGCACGCTCCTCGGTCTCGATGACGTCCCCTTCGAGGGCCACATCGGCCATGGCCAGCAGTTCGGACTCGGTCACGTGGGATCCGAGGTACCCGCCCTTCTGGCCGATGAGGAGGTTGGCCAGGCCGATCAGTGCACCCGACACCATCCTGATCGGCCAGAAGCCGACCAGCGCCGACACCAGGGGTGCACTGAGCAGTGCTGCCCGTTCCGGGTGGTGCACGGCCCAGTTCTTGGGGACGGCCTCACCGAGGACGAAGATGACCACGATCTCGAACACGGTGGCGGCCAGCACGCCCCACGCCCCGAACCAGCTGGCGGCCAGAACGCCCACCAGCGTGGCCACCACCAGCTGGCAGATCAGCACCAGCAGGAGGAGCGGATTGAGGAACCCCTGCGGGTTCTCGGTGAGGCGCACCAGGACCTTCGCCCCGCGCCGTCCGTCGTCCACCAGGGCCATCGCCTTGGCCCGGCTCATCCGGACCAGGCTGGTCTCGGCCAGGGCCAGCATCGCCGAGGCCGCCAGGAGCACCAGCACGACGACGAGCAGGGCCACGTCGCCGGCGCTGACGTTGACGCCGGAGGTTGCCACCAACAAGCCCGCGCCCGGCGTCATGGATCCACGCGGTGGTACCGAGCCAACAGCTGCTGCTCGCGACGCTCCATCCGCTCGGCCTCCTCGTCGGCTACATGGTCCATGCCCAGCAGGTGGAGGATCCCGTGGACCACCAGCAGGGCGATCTCGTCGTCGAAGATCACCCCGTGGTCCACCGCGTTCCGCGCCGCCACCGCCGGGCAGATCACCACGTCCCCGAGGAGGAGGTGATGATCGGTGTCCGCCTCGATCGACGCCGGTCCGGTCCCTCCCTCGTCCGGCGACCGCCCGCCGCGGTCCACCTCGTCCTCGATGGGGAAGGACAGCACGTCGGTGGGGCCGGCCTTGTCGAGGAAGCGCTCGTTCAGCGCGGCGATGGCCGCCTCGTCCACGAAGAGCAGCGAGACCTCCGTGTCGCTTACCACCCCCTCCGCCTCGAGGACGGAGCGTGCCAGAGTGGCCCATCGATCCACGGCGACCGGGTGATCCGACTGCTCGTCGGCGGCGTAGATGTCAAGACTCATGGGGATCTTCGGCGGGACGCTGGCGATCGTAGGCGGCGACGATGTCCGCCACGATGCGGTGGCGGACCACGTCCCGTTGCTTGAGCTGGACGAAGGCCAGATCGGGTACCCCGGTCAGCACCCGCTCGAGACCGATCAGACCCGAGCGCCCGCCGGCGACGTCGATCTGGGTGATGTCGCCGGTGACCACCGCCTTGGAACCGAACCCGATGCGGGTGAGGAACATCTTCATCTGCTCGGGGCTGGTGTTCTGGGCCTCGTCGAGGATGATGAAGCTGTTGTTCAGGGTGCGCCCGCGCATGAAGGCCAGTGGGGCCACCTCGACGGCGCCCCGGTCGATGAGCCGTTGGGCGCCCTCGGGCTCCAAGAGGTCGTGCAGGGCGTCGTAGAGGGGTCGGAGGTAGGGGTCGACCTTGGCCATCAGGTCCCCGGGGAGGAAGCCCAACCGCTCGCCGGCCTCGACGGCAGGCCGGGTCAGGATGATCCGGTTGACCTGTCGCGCCTGGAGGGCCTGGACGGCGAGCGCCACCGCCAGATAGGACTTTCCGGTGCCGGCGGGGCCAATCCCGAAGGTCACGATGTTGGAGGCGATGGCATCCGCGTACTGCTTCTGCCCGCTGGTCTTGGGGCGAACAGCGCGGCCCCGTGAGGATCTCAGCAGCTCCGAGGTGAGGACCTCGGAAGGCCGGACGTCGTCGTGCATCATGTCGATGGTGCGATGGACCTGGACCGCATCGAGGCCCTGGCCGGACTCGAGGAGGATGATCAGCTCCTCGAAGAGGGCGGCCACCCGTTCTGCACCGTCACCATCGATGGAGATCTCGTTCCCCCGGACGGCGATACGGGCGCCCTCGAATGCCCCTTCGATCAGCCGCAGCAACTCGTCGCGCTGGCCGAGGAGGCCGGCCATGAGATGGTTGCCGGGAACGAGAATCTTGACCTGGGTGCCTGCCACGTGCGCTCTGGCTCTGACCCTACCAGTGGGTCGGGCGCCGCCGACCCGATCCCGGGCCACCCGGGCCCCAACGAACCGGGGCTGGGCCGACCACGGCCCCGACGCAGCGGTGCTCAGCCGGGGGGCCAGTCGAAGGCCCGGCCACCGAGCAGGTGGAGGTGGAGGTGGTCCACGGAGTTCAGCGCATCGGGCCCCACGTTGAGCACCAAGCGGTAGCCGCGGTCCTCGCCGCCGATCCCCTCGTCATCGGCCACCGCTTTCGCGACCACCAGCATCGCCGCCAGCTCGCCGCCCTCACCGTCACCGACGGTCGAGGCGTTGATGATGTGGCGCCTCGGCACGACGAGGACGTGCACGGGTGCCTGGGGGTTGACGTCCCGGAAGGCCACGGTGAGCTCGTCCGATCGGACGACATCGGCCGGGATGTCACCGGAGACGATGTCGCAGAACAGGCAGTCGGACACCGGCGGTCAGGCTCCCGTCGATGCCGACAACCCGTCGGGGGAGATCCCGGCACGGCCGTTCCCCTTTACCTCGGGATAGAGGTGCTCGAGGCTGCCCGGGGTGATCCGGCTCGCCTCGATGAACCGGTCCACATCCGCCTGCTTGAGGCGGATGACACGGCCGAACTTGTAGGCGACCACATTGCCTTCGTCGATGAATCGGTAGAGGCTCCGCAAGGTGATGCCGAGGCGCTCGGCTGCCTCCTTGGTGCTCAGCCATTGGATCGGCTCGGTCATCGGGCGACGGCCTCCGGTGCCGGCGCCCCCCGGGACTCTGGTGGGAGCAGGCAGGCCGACACCCCGCCCCTCGCCATCAGACGTTCACGAGGAGACCGAGCTCGTCCAGTCGGGCTCCCATGCTGTCGGGGGTCACGCCGAACAGGCAGGCGATGGCCCGCACATCCTCGGCCCGGATGGTGATCATCCGGCCGTTGAAGTCCTGGCGGTGCACCTGGATCATGCTGAGGAACCGCCGGAGCAGATCCCGCTCGGGCCCGCTCACCGTGTGGAGCTTGGTGAGGTCGATGGCCACCTTGTCGAGGGCGACCCCTGCCTGCACGGTGCGCCGGGCCGTGAGCGGGACCACGTTCTCGGTGGCCCCGGCCGGCCCCCACCGGGTGGCGGCGCCGTCGTCGGGAGGCAGGAGCTGGTCGACGGGCACGTCGTAGAGCTTGGCCAGTCGCTGCAGCCGTGGCACCGAGATGGCCCGTTCGCCTCGTTCGTAGGCTCCGAGCACAGAGGCCTTGAACTCCTGCTCGGACATGGCCTCGACCGCCTGTAGCGAAAGGTGCATCTGCTTGCGCATCGCCCGCAGCCTCGAGCCGACGGCTCGGGCGTAGGCGATGCGGGCTGCCTCTTCCTGCTCATCGTCATCGTCCATGACGTCGATTCTCTTATCAGTCACCGACATGCCCACCTCCGTTGCTCCCACCGATCGCCCCCGAGCTCCGGTCTTGCCGATATGTCCGAGGCCCATGCCCGTGCGATCCGGTCCGGCGGCACCGATTACGATCGTGCAACCCACCCGAACGCCCCTGTCTCTCTGTGTAGTTTCCCTCACGGAGCGTGGTTATGCAAGGGGTCCCACCACTCCGCTCCGCAGAGCGCAGAGCACGGTGCCGGCGGCCACCGCCGCCGTTTCGGCCCGCAGCACGGTCGGCCCCAGGCCGACACCGGCTCCGAAGCGGGCCAACTCGTCGTCGTCCCAGCCGCCTTCGGGTCCGACGGCAAGGACCGGATGGTCCAGCGAAGGCCTCCCCCCGCCGGGTCGGGCCAGCAGTGGTCGGGCGCCCACCAGCGCGGCGATCCCGTCCAGCGGAGTCACCGCGGCGATCTCGGGAAGCCAGGGACGCCGGCACTGGGCCGCCGCCTCCCGGGCCACCCGCCGCAGTCGCTCCACGGCGCGCCCTCCGCGCTCGCCGTCCCACCGGACCACCGATCGGGCCGACCGGATCGGCACGACGCGGTCCACGCCGAGTTCGGTGAGCTTCTGGGTGACCCATTCGGGCCGGTCCCCCTTGGTCGGGGCAAAGGCCACCGTGATCTCGGGCCAGAGCCTGGGCTGGGTCACCGGTCGACCGTCCGGCTCCAGCAGCGAGGCCACGTCGATGCCCCGGGACCCCCTCCCCGGAGGGGGCGCTGCCAGACGACAGGGTGCCCACGAGCCGGCCCCGTCGGACGCCACCACCACCTCGCCCGTGCGCAACCGCAGGACGTCCAGCAGGTGGTGGGCATCACCCGAGGTGAGCACCGGTGCACCCGGATCCTTGACGAAGACCATGGCCGCGGCAGCCAGAAGCAGGGGATGAGGCCCGTCGGGTGGCCCACCCGGACCCGACGCCACGCTCAGCTGAGGGCCGAACGGATCTTCGAGAAGATGCCCTCACCCTGCGGAGCGCTCCCCAGGTCCTCTCCCCTGGCCTCGGCCAGGGCGTGCAGGAGCTCCCGCTGCCCGTCGTCGAGTCCGGTCGGCGTGTCCACCTGCACGTGCACGAAGAGGTCCCCCCGGCCGCGCCCTCTCAGCTTGGGCACACCCAGTCCCTTGAGGTGGATCACTGCCCCGCTCTGCGTCCCGGCGGCGATGGCCAGGTCGCGTTCGTCGTCCAAGGTCTCGAACCCGGCGGTCCCCCCCAGCGCGGCCAATGTCATCGGGATGTGCAGCGCTGCATGGAGATCCACACCGGATCGCTCGAAGACCGCATCCGGATCGACCGACACCTGGACGAACAGCGCCCCGTTGGGCCCGCCCCGGAAACCGGCCGGACCGTGGCCGGCCAACCTCAGGGTCGACCCGTCGTCGACGCCCGCCGGAATGTCGACGGTGAGGGTCCGGTCCTGGCTCCTCCGACCCTCGCCCCGGCAGTCCGGGCACGGATCCTCGATGGCCTGGCCGGTGCCCTGGCACCGCTGGCACGGCACCGCGGTGATCACCTGGCCGAGGATCGACTGGCGCACCCGGCGGAGCTCACCCGCGCCCTGGCACTCGGGGCAGCGCACGGCCGAGGTCCCCGGCCGGGCGCCCGAGCCCTCGCAGGTGTCGCAGTGGACCGGGGTCTGCACCCCCACCTGTCGCTCGACGCCGAACACCGCCTCCCTGAATGTCAGTCGGACGACCATCTCCGCGTCGGGGCCGGGCATGGGACCGGTGCGCCGACCGCGTGCCGCGCCGGCACCGCCCATCCCGTTGAAGAATGCGTCGAAGAGGTCCCCCAGGCCACCGCCGAACGGGTCGCCCGCCGGACCGCCGGCACCCGCACCGGATACCCCTTCGGGGCCGAACCGGTCATAGCGGGCCCGGCGCTCGGGGTCCTTCAGGATCTCGTAGGCCTGGCTGATCTCCTTGAACCGCTCGCCGGACTCGGATCCCTCCTCGCTGGTGTCGGGATGGAACTCGCGGGCCTTCGACCGGTAGGCGCGTTTCAGCTCGTCGTCGGTGGCATGGCGCCCCACGCCGAGCAGCTCGTAGAGATCGGTGGTGGTCATCGGCCGGTCTCGCTCAGGCGCTCGCCCAGCCGGTCGCCGACCACACGGGCCGCGGCCAGAGCTAGCGGATAGTTCATCCGGGTCGGCCCCAGCAGACCGATGGTGCCCGCCCCGACGCCGTCGACGGAGATCGGCATCACCACGATGGCGCAGGAGGCCAGAGGCTCGACCCCGTGCTCGGTGCCGATGGCCACCGAGAGGCCGGTGTCGAGGATGTCGCGGAGCAGAGTGACCACCACGAGCTGCTGTTCGAGGATGCTCAGCACCGACCGCACGGTGTCCACCGCATCGAATGCGGCAGCCATACGCGACGATCCACCGACGAAGAGCTGATCCCCCCCTTCTGCGGAACCAAGTGCCCGCAGCCCCATGATGCCCGCCGAGACCACTGCATCGGTGTGGGCGTCGCCGCTGGGGGTGGCCGTGGGGAGCACCTGAGCCAGCGGGATACCGAGTACATGGGCGGCCAAGCGGGCAGCCGCGTCGGACAGCCGGTGCTCGTCCACCTCCTCGGCGAACTCGATCGACTGCTTCTGCACCGCTCCATCGGCCAACACCACCACCAGCAGCGCCAGGTGCGGCGCCAACCGGACCAGCTGCACCGATCGGATGGCGGCGGACTCGTGCGACGGACCCACCACCATCGCCGTGCAGTCGGTGAGGTCGGCCAGGAGCCCGGACGTCTTCTCGAGCATCAGCTCGATCTCCCCGTGGGCGTGGTCGAAGAATTGGCGCACCTGCTGACGCCCGACCGGATCGAGCGAAGAGGTGACCCCGAGACGGTCGACGAAGAACCGATAGCCCTTGTCAGTGGGGATGCGACCGGCACTGGTGTGCGGTTGGGTCAGGAACCCGTCGCGTTCCAGCGCCGCCATGTCCGAGCGCACCGTGGCCGAGGACACGCTCACGCCCGGTGCATCGACGACGTGCTGCGATCCGACCGGCTGAGCGGAACCGATGTACTCGGTGACCACCGCGTTGAGAATGGCCGCCTTTCGGGCGTCAAGCTCCCCTGCTCCTGGTGTGGCCTGCTGGGATCGGCTGTCGTCAGTGGTCGGCATGTTCTCTCGCCACGGGATTCGGTCTGTCGGCTGCGGGTGGCTGCCGGAGCCCTGTTCACTTCGTGTTGGCACTCCACTCTAGTGAGTGCTGAGCCAATTCGGGCGGCCACGGGTACCGGCGGGCCCATTCCACGGCGAGGCGGGACGGCCGTGGACCGGTCACCGCGGGGCGCAGCTCAGGCCGGGGCGACGAACATCCGCTGGGTCATCGCCGGCCCGAGGGCGATGGCTGCGTCCCCGACCACCAGGGTCAAGGTCCCATCGGGGGCCCTGGCCTGGATCAGCGCAGTGATCCCGGGGGTGAGTCCGTGGTCGCCGAGATAGGTGAGCGAGGCCGTGTCGTGCTCGACGCTCTCGGTGATGCGCTCCAGGCGGATCCGGTCCCCGGGCTGGGCATCGGCCAGGCGCCTCTGCTCGGGACCGACCGGCTCGACCCCGGGGATGGGGTTGCCATGGGGGCAGGTGGTCGGATTGCCCAGGAGCACCACCAGGTGTGCCTCTACGTCGTCGGAGATCACGTGCTCCCACCTGCCGGCCTCGACGTGGGCCTTGTCCCAGTCGAGCCCGATGATGTCGACCAGGAGGCGCTCGGCAAGCCGGTGTTTGCGCACCACGCTCGCGGCCAAGATAGCGCCCTTGTCCGTCATGGTGATCTGCCGTGCGCTGCGTACGATCAGATCGTCGGCCTCGAGGCGGTCGAGCATCTCCGACACGGACGGGGCCGCCTTGCCGAGGCGCTCGGCCAGCCGGGCCTGGATGACCGGGATGCCTTCCTCCTCCAGGGCGAAGATCGTTTCGAGGTACTCCTCGACCGGCGGGTGGAAGCGGTCAAGCACGGTGACGATCCTACGACAGCGAGGGCGGCGGCGGGCCGTCGGGCAGTACCGTGGACAACGTGGAAAGCAGCCCCGGACCGGACCCGCTCGAGGACGGGGACGTCCACGAGGTCTCCCCGCAGGCCGGGGACGACCCGGGCGGTGACGTCGGAGGGCCCCACACTTCGGCCGGGGCCGACGCCGGTGACGAGGAGAGCGCCGTCGACTGGGAGCCCCCCAGAGGCAACGACCCGCTCCGGTTCAACAATTGGATGAAGCGCTCCGCCTCCGGTGCGGTGATGACCGGCATCGCCCTGGGCCTCCAACAAGCACTCGATGCACGCAAGGACAAGCCGGCCTTCGTCATGGAGGCGCCTGGCGAACCCGACGACCCCGACGCCCCGATCGACTTGAGATTCGACCCCGACAACCCTGCGAACACCGTCGCCATCATCCGGCACCCGGTGTCGGAGCGTCCCCCCGAACGACCGACGCCGGAGTCGTGACGCCGCCGACCCGCGTGCCGGTCAGCCCGCCGGGGGCGGGCCGACCCCGCTGAGCTTCCGCGGATCGGCTCGGCCTGTACCGCGTCGCATCGACGCCTCGCGTGCGCTGTCGGCGATCATCCGGGCCAGCCCGTCGACCAGGAGGACGACGCCCACGCCGAACGCCAAGCCGGCCAGTGCATCGGTCGGATAGTGCAGACGGAGGGTGATCACCGACACCGACACCCACAGGGCGTACGCCGATCCGGCGACCACGGCGATCACCCTCCAACGGGCCGGCGTGGCCAGGATGAAGGCGGTGGCCAGCGCGGCAGCACCGACCGTCGAGCCCGACGGATAGGACAGAGCTCCCCCGAAGGTCCTGCCGACCACCGGTTTGACCATCGACTCGGCGAGGAACAGTGCCAAGGGGGGGCCGACGAGGCAGGCCACCGCTCGGGGCCGATCCCGTCGAAAGGCGATCCCGGACGCCACGATGGAGCCCACGATGATGATGACCGGATAGCGCAGTGAAGTCGAGGCGCGGAAGAACGGACTGTTGGAGGTGCTGATCACGTCCAGGAACCATCCGTCGACGCTCGCCGATGCAGGCCGGTGGGCGAAGTAGACGCCACCGGCGGCCATGGCGAGCACCAGCAGCGAGCCGACGGCCACTTCGACTGCCGCTTGCCGTCGGCGGTCATGCCCGAGGCAGTCCGGCACGGCGGCGGGAGCACCGTCGGCCATCCAGGGGAGGTCCGGCCTCACAGGCTTGTCGGCACCGTCCGCCGCTCTCACCGTCCCAACGCTACCGGCGGACCCACCCGCCCACTGGCGGCAGGCTACGCCCGGCGAGCCTCAGAGGTCCGAATCGCCAGGTCGTAGTTCTCCCGGAGGGCGGGCAGCACCTTCGCAGGGGCATACCTCGCGTCGTACCGGGCGCGGGCAGCGGCGGAGGCGCGCTCGTGCACCGTCGGATCGAGGAGCCCGACCACGGCATCGGCCAGGGCGTCTGGGTCGTCCCGGGGCACCACCCGACCGCTCTCGCCGTCCGCTACGACCTCGGGCAGAGCGAAGAAATCCGAGACGACCGCCGGCACACCTGAGCCGAGTGCCTCCAACAGCGTCAGCGGCAGCCCATCGAAGCGCGAGGGATAGGCGAACACCTCACAGCTGGGAAGGAAGTCCTCGAGCATCTCCTGGCGTGACAGGTACCCGCGCCACTCGACACCGGCGGCCTCCAACTCGCCGTCCGAGAGTCCGGTGGGCCCGCCAGCGACCCACAGGTGCGCATCGGGGCGTCGGCTACGTATGGCGCGCATGGCCTGCACCACCGTGTCGCCGCCCTTGGCCCGGAAATCGACCGCCGCGAAGCCGATGCGCCCGGGCACCGGCGTTGCCACCGGGGCCGACGGCATCCCCCCCGGGAAGCAGGGGACCACACCGAGGTGTTCGGGCGCCACACCCCGCTCGAGATACCAACGGCCCAGGGCATCGGTGAAGGCGACGACCCGGTCTGCCTGCGCCAGTCCGTGTTCGATGTGCCAGACCCCGAGCATCCGGGCAAGGAGCCGGTCGGCACTGTCGGCTGAGCAGACGCGCGCTCTCCCCCAACCTCGCGCCCACCTGTACAGGTAGGTCAGGGGAGCAGCATTGCTGACCAGCACCGGCGTCGGGATGCCCGTCCAGCGCACGCTGTAGGTGTGGCAGTGCACGAGATCGAACGCGTCGCGGACCTCGAGGAGGCGGAAGGGCTCGCGGAACAGGACACCCGTGCGCCGCACATCGTTCACCGCATGCTCACGAACCACCTGGGCCCAAGCGAGCGTTCGGTCACGAGTCGACCCACCGTCCTCGAGCGCCCTGCGTCGCCCGTGCTCGTGGAGCTCACCGGATCTGAGGGCGTCGTCATACCGCACATAGGTCACGCCGGGCGGCGGTTGCCGGAGCAGCGCCTCGGTGTAGACGACATCCCCCGTCCATGGGTCGATCCCGGGCAAGGGGCTCATCAAGAGGACCCTGAGCTCTCGTGCTGACATGTCGAGAAGCTATCCGATCGACACGCATTCCCACCTCGGCCCCGCGGTGACGTTTGCTACCGTCAGTGCGTGTCCCCACTCGTGACCGTGGTCATCCCGACCCACTTCGGGGGTCGGTTCGTCCGTGAGGCCGTGGAGTCGGTCCGCGGCCAGACACTCGACGATTGGGAGATCAAGGTCGTCTGCGATGGCTGTGACGACGAGATGTCCGATCTCCGGAAGGACCCCCGTATCGAGGTCATTGCCCAGAGGAGGGCTATCGACATAACCCGCTCACCCAGGGGTGACGAGCGAGCCCAAGGTTCCATTTCCCACGCTATCGATTTCGATTTCCCACATTGTTGTTGGTGCAACCAAATGTGAGAACTCCCTGATCAACAGTACCGGATGACATTTTCGGCACCCACAGGCTTCCGTCACACCTGCTTCATCACCAACACCGAGGGCAACGACATCGCCTTCCTCGAGCTCCGCCGCCGGGGACATGCCCGGGTGGAGGACCGGATCAGGAACTGGAAGGACTGTGGCCTTTCCAACCTGCCCTTCGACTCCTTCGTCCGCAACGAGGCCTGGGTAGCCACCAGCCTGGTCGCCGGGGCGCTGCTGGCCTGGAGCCAGATGGTCTGCTTCGACGGTGCGCTGGCCAGGGCCGAACCGAAGACCATGCGCTACCGGGTCCTCCATGTGGCCGCCCTCCTCGTGCACAAGAGCAGGGGACTCACCCTGCGGCTGGACAAGACCTGGCCGTGGGTGGATGACCTCTCCAACGCCTTCGTCAAGCTGCGAGCGGCAATCCCCTGACCAGCCGGGTCAGTACGCCCGACCCGAAAGCACTGCTGCAGGGCGTGACATCCGAACACGAATGACAAAGCCGCGGCGCTTCACGCACGCGATGTGGTCCGGTCGACGAGATCGATCACGACCGTCAACTCGTCGACGACTCAGCCGTCGGCAGGGGGTCGGACGAATGATCGAGGTTGGCGGAACGACGATTAGTGACAGGGACTGTTCTAGGCATGCCCGGTTCAATTGGGGCCAAGTAGGCGTAGCAGCATGGCCGTGTCGCGCCGGTCGCTTGATCGGAGCTCATAGCCTGAATGAAATAGGAGCTGTACCTCGGTGGACAGGCACGCCACCGTGCGCCCCCCGATCGCCCCTGAGGCGAAGTCGGTCGACCCGAGGTCCACACGAGTGTGACCTCTGCCAGTCGAGGGCCGACGGAGGCCGGCAATCAGTTGTTCCTCGTCGATGCCGAGGAACTCGATGCGATGACCGGCGTCGTCATCGAGCACGGACTGCAAGGGCATCCAGATGCCGGCCTCCTGTGAACGATTGATCAGCCGGAATCCCAATGAAGCGAGGGCGCTCCGTGCCCGAGCTTCATCCCGCTCAAAATCCAATATCACCAGATCCAAATCGTGGTGCCTGCGAGTCTGGCGCCCAGCCAATGCATCGACACCCCATCCGCCGGCCACCCTGTAGTGAACCTCGGCGGTATCGAGCACCTGGAGGATCCAGAGCACGTCCTTGGCCCGCATGGGTTCCTCACGCACCCAGGCCCACGCCCGATGCAACAGAGGTGGGAGTGGCGTCGCTCGGACGGCACGCCGGCCTGTTCTGGCAATTGCCCTAGGCAATCGACGGGACCGGACCTGCGTCGCGATGTTGCTCAAGGTAGAACTCACGAGACGCCGCCAGCTCAAGCGGCGACCCGAGGGGAACTGGAACATGTCCTATCCTCTCGCTTGTCGCAACCCAATGCTCCAACTGGAATTGTTACGGTACACCGACGCCGGCATAGCCGCTTTGGTCAGCTTCGACAATCTAGTGCTCACGGCATCTCGACCGGGTGGGCAATGGACCCTCTTGCCGGCTCTGTTGCATTGATTGA
>PLHF01000007.1:0-3159 GCA_003138855.1 Acidimicrobiaceae bacterium
GGATCACCCATGTAATCGCACCATGGGGGCAGTCCTTCGGATCGCCGAGATGGCCGGAACGGTCCCTGACCGGTGTCGGGTGCGAGATCAAGGTTCACACTGCGGCACCCGGTCAAGATCGTGAGTCCGGGGCCTGCTGTAGATGGAGTCGATCTCAGCCACGAGAATCTCAAGGGACGGGTCGTATCCGTCGTCGGTGTCCACGATGAACACGGGGCATCCGAAGTCCAGGGGCTCGGCCAGTTCCTCATTGAGACGATTCACGAGCGGGGTGAGCGTGTTAAGGCGGTTCTCACCACAGAGCGGGTCTTGTCGCATCCTCAGTGCCCACCGTCGAGAAGACTGAGTGCTTCGACAGTGCACATGAACCAGCGTGGCGAACGGCCTCAGTCGTCCCGCAACATCGGGTTCGCTTACTCCGGGAAAGAAAGTCCGCTCTGCAACGAAGCTGATGCCCGACTCTAACCACAGCCCCATTGACCGGTAGAACGGCTCAACACTCGACGGCCCCAGTTCCATGGCTCGCTCTCGGGTCCGCCAGATCCCATGACACAGAGCGTCGTTGTGGAGCACCGGAAGGTTCAGTGCTGGTGCGAGCACATCGGCGAGCGTGGTCTTGCCCGAGCCGGGTGCCCCATTGACCAGCACGACCAGAGGTAGTCGATCTCGCATGGTGGCACGGTATCCAGAGAGGGAGCCGCCTGTCACCTATCGCTGCCGGCTTGGGGATCGATATCTGGCACGGTGCTGGGGCGCTCGTTTGGCCCAGCAAGCGGTTCAGATCGCTCCATCCGAGCGGTCGGGCCACAAATTGCGATCGGCGCCCGAGCACGCCAGATCGACGGATCGGGTACCACGTTGAGTCCAAGGAGACCTGGCGAACGTTGCTGGTCGCGGTAGTAGCCGCCGAGATCGACACCTTTCCGGGACGCAAGAAACCGCCCGACGAATGGCGGGAGCTGACCTGGAGGTCGGATGTCCAATATCCAACACCACCGAGCCCGGGTCGGCATCGCGGACAGTGGAGGTTCGGTTTCAATAATGCACGGCCGGTACCAGTGGATTGGCCGGACGCCAATCCCAGTGATCAATAGAGTCCATTCATCGTCGTCAACGAAAGCCGGCGGCGAGTGGATAGGAAGCCTGTTCTGCTCCGTCCTCGTCGGGGAGATGCGGTTGCATCGCGGCACGGTAGATTGCTTCGGTTTCGGGGTTCGGTGACGCACCAGGGGACAGGTCGGACAGCATCCGACGAAGCTCGTCCCACTCCCGCTGTGCCCACCCCAGGTTGCCTGCCACCCCGGCCAGTTCAATGGCCGACCGGTAGAGCTCTTCGGCGTAGGGGGCAACGGCGCGAGCCTGGCTGATGCCATGGCGGGCGGCATCGACGTCCCCCTTGGTGTCAACCGTGAGCCTGGCGAGGTTGCAAGCGGCGTGGACAGCGGCTCTCTCGGCAATGGCGGCATAGTGGATCCACCAATTCCATGAGTGGTCGATGGGCGATCCCGGAGTCACTTCGATGAGGTCGAGACCCTCGGTATAGCGGTGGATGGCCTCGGCGGGATCGGCAGTGGCCGCAGCAGACACGGTGTCGCAGAGTCGTGTCAGATCAGTGGTGGCCCGAGGGGAGAGCGCGAGAACTCCCCTCGAGTTCGCCTCTGGCAGAAAAAGCTGCCCATCGGAATCGGTGCCGAGCATCTTGCGGGCCTGGGAGGCGACGTTCGTGACGTTCTCGGTGCTGGAGCCTGAGCCGTAAATCGCGGCCCGAGCGTCCTCTTTGCTGAGACCGCCGCTCAGAGCCAGCAGAGCAATCAGCTCGAAGTGGCGGCCTTTCCCGCCGATGGCCTCCTCGCTTGGGCCGATGATCATGGCCGCGTTGGTCAGCACCCGCACCTCGAGCTCGGGTTGCACCACGCCGGTGGGGGCCACAGTGACAAGTCGGGCCGGTTCGGCGTCGGTGTCGCGATCGACGGTTCCTCCGATCGTCATTTGGCGTTCGGGGATCTCTAGGCCCGGGGGAGTCTCTGCGGTGGATAGCGCCTCTGCGACTCCTGCAGATGCCTCTGGGTTCAGGCGACACGCCCGGAGGCGCAGTTGTGTCGGGGCGATCTCGACGGTGCCATCTCCGAGACAGAGCACCGAGAGGTCGCTCCCGGCCACGTCGTCGGAGGTGAGAATGCCGATGGCGGAGCGAACCTCGGGGGCAAGCGCAGAAGGTGACCCGACGTAGAGCACGCGGTCCCGCTGCACGCTCGAGTCAAAAGGACCCGCTTGGGCCGCAGCTGTGGCACTGGCTGGATCACTTGTCACCGTGACATGGTCGGTCCACGACCAGCTGTTGGCGGTCGTGGCCATCGCGGCAAGTACCTCGGTGGCGCCGGGGCCGATGACCGGGAGGATGGTACCGGGCTCGATCGGGGCGAGATAGGTCTGGCCATCCTCGTCCTCACCCACGGGCACGAGCGCCGAGAACCATGCGGCGGACTCGCTGGCGCCTGCCAGGGCGGCAAGGTCGCTGGTAGCGGGCAGGGTCCAGGCCCATCCGTCCTCTGCGACTTCGAATGCGCCGGGGGCTATACCGGCCGCTTCGGCCAAGATCAGGTCCACGCCATCTGCACCGACTCGAACCAGCCGGATCGGCGGCACCGACCCCGGATGGTCGTCGGATACCTGGGTCAGATGGCGCATGGCGAGGTCCAGCCAGTCGACGGCCGGGGTCTCGACGAGGGCAGCCAAGGCTGACTCAAGGTTGCGGATCGGAGCGGAAGAGGCAGCGATCATCTCCCCGGGACGGAGCGTGATGCGGGCGATCCGGCGACGCCGTCGCAGCGAACGGGCGATGACCGCAGCAGCGAGGACGCCGAGGCCGCCAATTACCACGGCGGGTAGTTCTGGGTTTCCTCTGTGCTCTCCAAGCTGGTTCGGAACCCGCGAGGTGGCTGGTTCGACAGGGATCTGCTCGCGCTGGTGGGATGAAGTGACAGGCGTAGTGCCGGCAAGCGGCGGGGTCACGGTAGGGAGGTGGGACGGTACGGTCGGGCCGGTGCGATGACCATTCACCTGCGGCTGGTGCTCTGGTGCGGTGTGCGGAACAGCTTGCGAAATAGAGTGCGATGCGGGGTGTGGTGTTGGTAACGGAACCGAAGTTGGGCTCGCAGC
>PLHF01000007.1:3165-4132 GCA_003138855.1 Acidimicrobiaceae bacterium
GTGAGCGTCCAGCCGGGGTAGATGAGGGACGGGTCCGACAGCGCCATGCCACCGGGTTGGGCGACTCCGACGTTGGCGGCGTAGACGGTGGGCCATTGCTCCCCGTTGCCGTAGTAGGTCTCCGCGATGCTCCACAGACTGTCCCCGGCGACGACGGTGCAGGTGATGGCTGCCGGGGTAGCGGGAACCTCGGTATCGGCCAACTCCGCTATCGGCGCCGTTGCCGGTGCCGGACCATTAGGAATGGCGAGCTTCCAACCGGGATAGATCCAGTTGGTGGAATCCAATGCGCGCCCGTCTGGTTGCAGGATCCCGACGTTGGCGTCATAGATGGAGTGCCACTGCTCGCCATTTCCATAGTGGGATTCGGCGATGTCCCACAGGCTGTCTCCGGGGACGACGGTGTAGGCGGGAGCTGTGGAGTGGGAGGCCGACAGGATCATGCCAGGGGCAGGGGATACATCAACCACAGCAGTGACGGCCGGCATCGGGGAGATTCGGTGGGCTGCGGCCGACCCTCGGATGGATGCAAGGACAATCACGGCGGAGACCAATGCTGCCATCGACGTTCTTCCAGCGGCTCGGCGCCATGTCCCACGGCGGCGGCTCCGGATGACATCGATCGTGGCAGTGAGGAGCGAGAACACGAAGTACCCCCAGGCCAGCCATGCGATCACCGCGAGCGCCTTGGGCCAAAATGCGTCGGGGATCTGTGATCCGCCTGCCGAGTGCAATTGGCCGGTCGTCGGGAGGTGGTGGGGCAGTGGCCAACCGACGATGGTGGCGAGGAGCAGGGGGATGCCGAGAAGCCCGACGGCAATGACGAACAGAGCGCCGAGACCCTCTGCGATCTCAGCCCGGCTGGGGCGGGTGCTTGTAGACATGGCCGATCCTCTCTTCGCCGGTTAGCTGACGCCGGCGATGTTGGTTGCCTGCTCGGTGGCATCGACGTGCATGTTGGTGACGC
>PLHF01000146.1 GCA_003138855.1 Acidimicrobiaceae bacterium
ACTTTTTCCGGGGAACCTCACACCCTGGCGCCTCTGGTTCCGGAGGCTCGACCCCGACTGAGTGCGGTTCTACCTGAATCGGGGCGCCCGGCCCACGGTCGGTAGCCACTGAGGGAGGTCGTTCAATGAATCAGGCCGGAGTGGTGTCGCAGAAGGACAATGCCAAGCACAATCACGGTGGGTCTCCTATCTTCGGTGTGATGTTGATACCGTCACTACCTGTGGTCCTTCCGAGATAAGGTATGGAACACGTCGACCGGTTAGCCTGAAACAACGGATTCCTGCAACACTCCCCAGTCAACTCAGGGCGGAACTTGCGCCGAACTCCCCCTTCGTCACCCCCAATGCCGCCCGGGCTAATTCGGAATAAGCCTGCACTAGCCCGATCAAAAGTCGCGCCGCTTTCGAAAGTCGCGGGGTCGACCATCGGGATCGAACACCAAGCGATAGGCGAGCTCTGCCCACCTCCTGTCCCGTGGTGACACGGGTTCAACTTCGTGGGCACGCACTCGACTGGGCGGTTCTTGCCCTCCGCTCACCGCGACCTTCCAATGCAGGAGATTCAAGGCGCTGCTCCTCCAGAGGTCCGTAGCGCTCTGGATATCGAGGAGGGCGACATCACTGGGTGAGCGCTTCAGGTGCTCCGCCCACAGTTGTATGCGAAGATCCCGGGCGAATCGACGGCTGCCATCACCGAGCCCTGCCGGATCGAGCGGTACTCGATCATCGAGTTGTTCGTCGAGAATCGAGCAGGACACCTCAGAGTCGTGGGTCCAAGACCGCCGATTGAGATTGCCTGAGCCAACAAGGGCCCAGATGTCGTCGATCACGCATACCTTGGCATGCACGTAGATGGGCGTGCCCCACTCGTTCTCGAGGTCGTAGATGCCAACCCGGTGGCCGCCCGCAGCTTGTAGCAGCGCAATTGCCCGGGTCTGTGCCAGCCGGGCGGGCGGCCCGGCGAATCGGCTGTCCTTGTCTGGATAGCGAGGGAGGACCGCGATCAACTGGAGATCACGTTGCCGTCGCAGGGTGCCAGCGAGGATCTGAGCTATCTCGGTCGACCACAGGTACTGATCCTCGATGTAGATGAGTGACCGCGCTCGGGCGATTGCCTTGGCGAATCCACGAGCGATACTGCGCTCGCCCTGAGAGGCAAACGGGTAGCGAACTTTTCGCTGCGGATAGGTCCGCAACACCTGGACGGCATGGTGGCCCGCATTGGACGGGCTCGGTAATGCCGGGGGCAGGGGACGCGCCACCCGGTCTCGAGATGCCGCTCGAGACCACCAAGCCCTGGAGCGAGAGGCATGGTTCAATGGCGTCGGATCCTCCCAACGCTCTCTGAAAGTGAAGTCAAGATCGGCGATTGCGGGTCCGCGAACTTCCAGTTGAATGTCGTGCCAGGGAGGACGAGGTCCGTATCGACGATCGAGCTTCACCGCCTGAGGGTCTCCTCGATGCATGTCGTTGTCACGACGCCCGTGGCTCAAGTCGATTCCCCCAACCAACGCCACATGCCCTTCGCGTGACTCCCGACCCCTGATGACGACCATCTTCTGATGGTGCGAACCACCCCTACGAACCCGCTCATCAAGCAGAACTTCGCCGCCGGCTCCATTCACTCGCTCCGCCAGGGTCAGATTCTCCTTCTTGGAAAAGGACATTCGGTCGCTATGCGAACGCCACAAAAGGCCTCGGACATCCACTCCCCGCTTGCAGAGGCATTCCAAGAGTGTCGACAGGTCTGAATGACCTTCCTCCATCATCTCGTCTCCATCGCCTCGCCAATCGGTGAACCGCACCTCGTCGCCGGAGCCGAGTTCTGATAGGAGAGCTTTCAGGTGTGCGAAATATGTCGCACCATGGACCAAGACCTGTACGTCATTTCCCTCCGTCCACGCGACAGGGCCGAGATGTCCAGAATCGATCTTGGTGTCCGGATTGCCTCGCTCGCTCGGGCGCAGGAACCAGTCATGAAGATCCATTCAGAAGAAGGTAACAGCCGGTAGTTCATCGCGATATCTCCCGATGAGGCGGCGCGGGTTGACAGGACACACTGTGGAGTCGATCACTCCCGGACTCCGGTACATGCTCGGAAGGCGTGCCCGCAAGGACATTCCCTTGGCCATCGACGGTCCCGTCAGGAGTTATCCAAACCAATTCGGTCCCGTCGTGGTGCCCCGCAAGGTGAAGATGGTGCGGACCAGCCCCCAGGTCAGCGCCACAGCCACTTTGCCCAGCGAGATCAGGTAGGCCTTAGCACCGCCGGCTGCGTGGCGGGCCCTGACCAAGACCAATCTCACCGCCGCGAGTAAGGCCACTCCCGAACTGAGCATGATCAGTTCGAGCAGTCCGATACTCCCGGCTGTGACAGTAGTCGCCAATAGGCCTGCTCGCGCAGGCAGGAACACAACGTCTCAGAGCCAGCCCGCAAGCTCCGGAGGGACGAACCCCTTTCGGAGCACATGAGCTGGAGCCTGGGAGGAGAATCGAACTCCTGACCTACGCATTACGAGAGGGTCTCGGTCCCTGTCTGGCGGGATCTGGAGACGTCTCGACACCCCTGACCAGGCCTTATCGATTTCGCCGGCGGCTCGTCCCTGTTCGTGGCGTGCACGTTTATGGGATGGATATGGGATGCGCGGTTTGGTGGAAGGCAGGCAGTGGTGGTGATAGTGCGCAGCAGCGAGAAGGAACTTAAGAAACTCGAACCCGCGGCCGCAGCGGTACACCGCCCACCAAATGTCAACCCGCGGGAGGCAGTGGGCTTTCCAGATCCTTGTACCGATTCGGACATCTGCTGACGAGTCTGCCGCTCTTGTCGTAGTCAACATCCGTCAAGGCTGCCCCGCACTTTTCGCAATTGCGGGGAGCTATCGATTGCCCAAGTGCCTCCGTGTGCTCCATATTTTCGATTCTCGCCCCGAGTCGAGTTGCATTGAAATCGGCTGCTCGGCTCTGGAACAACACCAACCTGCTGATCCGTAGTCCGGAACCGTCAGCGAGTGATCTGCTGGGCCCGAAACAAGGCATGGGTAGGGGCAATGCTCAGGTTCCAGAGCATTCAGTTACCCGAGGGTTCGTGTGGAGTGTAAGCGTCCACCTTCGGCCTCAGCCCTTCCTCCCACCTCAGGACTACCAACAGGGTTGGTCTCGGACCCGGCATGGGGCAGGTGGCACGCCCAGAAGGACCGGTCAGTTTCGGCAATCATTCTCCGCCGTTCGATACCTCAGCTTCGAGCATCGTCTTAAGTCCAGTCCATATGGCGCGCTCCTGGCGACGGCCCATCCACGAGACGATAGGCGCCGCGAGTTTCGTGATGCCGCGCAGTCCGATGTCCCAGGACCAGCTCATGACTGTTCCCGACCCTTTGGGCTTGAAGAGGAGCGCGCCCACGGTTCGCATCGTGCCAACCGTGGATACCGAGCCAAGTCTGGTAGGCCGTTCGAAGTCCGTGAACTCGATCATCATCGAGAAGGTTCGCATCCTGGACTTCATCGTCGCAACAAAACGACTTCCACTGCCATTCTGCGCGTCGGAAAGCAGGGAGACGGCGGTCATCTTCGGGTTGTACAGGGGCTCGTTACGCTCATCGGCAACGACGTCAAAAACAACCTCTGGCGGACGGTCGATGTAGATCTCACCCTCGATCTTCGCCATCCGCGTGTTCTCCTGACCGACGCTCGGCTGGAAGGCCCCGGCCCTCAGACCCGACGATAGTGGGTGTCGGCGACGTGGCAGAGCACGTCAAGGCCCCATGCGCCATCATTGGACATGGCTGATGTGGAGGTCCCCACTGTTGGTGCAGTTTCGGCCTACCTGGCTGTCCCGAGAGGCGAGGGACCCTGGCCGGGGGTAGTCGTCATTCACGACGCGTTCGGAATGAGTACGGACTTGCGAAGACAGGCCGACTGGTTGGCGGACGAAGGATACCTGGCGGCGGCGCCCGACCTCTATCACAAAGGCGGCAAGCTCAAATGCATGCGAGCCGTCATCAGGGACGCTCTCGCCCGCGAGGGCCAGACCTTCGATGATCTCGAGGCCACGAGGGCCTGGTTGGCCGCGCGTCCGGACTGCACGGGGCGGATCGGTGTCATCGGCTACTGCATGGGTGGTGGGTTCGCCCTGCTGCTGGCACCCGGACACGGCTTCTCAGCATCCAGCGTGAACTACGGCAGCGTCCCGAAGGACGCCGAAAACCTGTTGCAAGGAGCCTGCCCCGTGATCGGAAGTTACGGCGCCAAGGATCGATCACTGCGCAAGGCACCCCGGCGCCTCGAGGAGGCGCTGCGGGCCAACGGAATCGACCACGACGTGAAGGTCTATGCCGATGCCGGGCACTCATTCCTTAACGATCATGATCCAACAGAAGTGTCGACGATCTTTAGAGTCCTGGCCAAGCTATCGGGCTCCGAGTTCCACGAAAGCTCCGCCCTCGACGCCCGTAGGCGCATCATCGCTTTCTTCGACGAGCACTTGAAGCAGGCGAGCGCGTAGATCAGCGGTGTCATCTGCACCCCCCATCCCGGCGAACGGGTCCACCGAACCGGCGACTGGGGACACCATGCCCTGACGTGTTCCGTCGGATCTCGGCCAAGGAAGCTAGGCCCAGGCGTGTGACCTTCAATGACGAGCCATCTCCAATCGGCGATGGATGGGGCGCAATCCTCAGGCAATTCCAAGGGTTGTGATCTAACTGCAACATATGGTGAACAACGGTCATATTTCGAGCCGCAATGTCACGGACTTATGAGATGATTCTTACCCTCCAATCATCGTGGCGTCATGTTCGGCGCCCACAATGTAGGTGAAAGGAGAACGCAAGCCTCGCCGACGATACTTGCGAACTACATATGTCCACTGCATTCCTAATTACGATCCCACTGATGCTCTTCGCGGTTGTGGTGGCCGTGGCGCCGGTGCTGATGGTGAGCATCCGTGAGCACCGACTTTTGGCAGGTAAGCGTTCACGGTCCGAGGCGTCTGCACCTCGTGGACCCGCTGAGACCTCCCCGTCCCTGGGGAAACCCGACGGGGACGCACAGGCCGCTGTCGTCGTGTTGGAGGAGGCGGCGATTGCAGTCAATCGCCTGCGGGCCCGACGGGAAGTCACTACCGGCGCTGAGGTGGATGAGAGCCTCCACCGGGCAAGCAATGACCTGCACCGTGCACTTGTTTCGCTTGGTCAAGTGGGCCGCTAGTCGAACGAGGTAGTCGGAAGCGAACTGCCGTACAGCGCAGTGTGCGCTGTACGGCAGTGGCGGCTCCCCTCTCCAACAATCGGAGAGGTCGCAGTCGGTGGTGTCATCGGGAAAAGCGGAAAAGCAGCCACGGTACCCAGGTGTGACAGAGGTTTCGTTCCGGGCGCAGGCAACTTTCGCGAGCGCCGGTGCCGAGGGGGATGGAGCATTGATTCGAGGGATACGCAACAGCCGCTGAGGCGTAGGCCATCCTCCACCGCCATGCCCTCGGTCCGGAGCTTACTGAGGATTCAGCCCATGGCTCCGTAAATGACGGCAACAGGAAGCCTCAGCCTTATCAGTTCGTTTCAAGAGGACGAACGGGCGGACGCGAGACGGCTTGCGGTGTTCTGAGCTGGAACGATGGCGGATCCGGAAGGTTCCTGGCGATAACTAACGGCGCGAGTTGTAGGACATTTTGTAGGACAGACTACGGGCAGCGGCCCTCGCGATTAGCTGCCCAAGGCCCCCAGGTTGGCGCGACGGTGCTCAGCGTCGCAGACATCGTAGGCCCGGCACGAACGGCGCGAGCCAGACCCCTGGCCGCGCCGCCGGCGCGCGCCAAAAATGTCCCGCCCAGCATCCGTGCCAGCGCGAGACGTCATCTGTGATTCGGGAGGGTCCGGGAGCAGTGGACATTGCCACCCGGTGGGACCAGGCTAGGGCTTCCGGTCCACGGGATGAGGTTGCACATCCACCATGAGGTGGGGTCCGGCGATGGACTCTTTGTTTCTGACCAAAGAGACAGGGAGCCCATCACCATGACCCCAGCAGAGATCATCTACCAACGACGCGTGGCCGTGCTTGACCATGCGGCGAGAACCGGGAATGTCGCCGAGACCTGCCGGATCTTCGGCATCTCCCGGACCCGCTACTACCAGTGGAAGAACGTGGCCGACCGCTACGGACTCGACGCACTGGTGCCGAAGGCCCGCCGGACCCCGCAGATGCCCGAGGCAACACCCACCCATGTGGTCCAGGCGCTGTTGACCCTGGCGGTGGTCGAGCCCA
>PLHF01000012.1 GCA_003138855.1 Acidimicrobiaceae bacterium
ACTCACCGCTTGAATTCGCCCTGTACCGGATATGGGATGGATATGGGATGCCGATCCGATGGGAACCCCTGGGCTGGAGCCTGGGAGGAGAATCGAACCCCTGACCTACGCATCACGAGTGGGTCTCCATGCCTTTCTGAAGGGTTCTGGAGACGTCTCTACGGGCCTGACCAGGTCTTTTCAAATTCGTCCCCAGCACGTCCCTGTTCGTGGCGTGCACGTATATGGGGTGGATATGGGATGGACGGTCGGCCAACGGGACGACGTAGACGGAGGGGGAAGCTCTTGAGACCCCATGGCCGTGGAGGCCACCGTTGAAAGATGAATTGCTGACCCCGGTCGTCACGTGTCGACACCGAATTCAATCATGCAACCAAGTGTAGGAATGTCGGCGGAAGCTGTCATGTGTCTTGGCGCAGACTGACCGGTACGATGGCCGCAGTTCGTATGGTTCGATGTCGGCGTTCTGCATGATAGCCATATGCTTCTGAAGCGAGCCGTCGAGAACCGCTACTGCGAAACGGTTGCCTCCCGACGTGTCGCCGTCGTAACCGGCCCCCGCCAATCTGGCAAGACCACGCTGGTCCGAAGCCAGCTCGCCGGCACCGGCACCTTCCGCACCCTGGATGACCAGGGCGTGCTCGACGCAGCGTTGGCCGATCCTTCGGGCTTCGTCACCCTCGGCCAGCGACCATTGGTCATCGACGAGATCCAGAGAGGTGGTGATGCGCTGGTCCGTGCCATTAAATCGGCCGTCGACAAAGACTCAGGCCCCGGTCAGTTCGTGCTGAGCGGATCGTCGAACTTCCTGACCGTCCCTACGATCTCGGAGTCCCTGGCCGGCCGAGCCGGCTTTGTCGAAGTCTGGCCGTTCACCCAGAGCGAGATCGCAGGTACGGCCGGAAACTTCATCGACTCCGTGCTCGATGGAACACCACCCCTGAGCGAGCACCGGCCAAGCAATTTACGTCGTCGTGACATGTTGGAGCGGGTGTGCGCCGGTGGTTACCCGGAGGTCCACCAACTTCCCGTCCCTCAGCGCGCCGGATGGTTCCGAGACTACGTCCGCACGACCATCGACCGGGACGTAGTCGAGCTTTCAGGCATCCGAAAGGTCCCCGAGATGAATCAACTCCTTAGCTTGCAATTAAACCCCGACAGTCTGGTCACGTAGCCTTTTTGACTGCGGGATAACGAGTTCTGGACGGTTTTCGGGTTCCTTTGGGTCGTCCTGGTCCCGGGGTCGAGGATTTCGGTGGACTGGCCGGCGTTCCGATCGATGCACGAAGTCGGCGAAACCCCCGTCGCACACGAGCCGGCCTGAGTTGCGTGGGTGCGCGTGGTCGCTCCCAGGGGAGTCGAAGATCATCGACGAGGCTGCGAGCGAGGCGGTGTTCGGTGTAGGGGGCCATCACGAGCCAGGTCCACCGGTCGGCCTGTTCGGGAGTGCACACCGACGGTGTGGTCCAACCGAGCGTTCCTTTCACGGAGCGGAAGGTGTGCTCGATGTCGAACCTGCGGAGGTAGGCCCGCCAGCACAGGTCGAGATCGGGCTCCCCCTCGCCGGACCACCACAACCAGAGCGTCTTCTTCGTGCGGGCGGTGGGCTTGGGCAGATGTTCGACCTCGACGCGGATCACGCTGCCTTTGACGATCGGCGGCACCTCGTATCCGGTCCAGTGCCCGCGTCCCGATAGTCGGGGGTGCACCTCATGCCAGGCGGTGACCGTGACGGTCCCGTAACGACGGTCGATGGCGGTGAGACGTGCGTCCGGCTTCGGCCAGGTCTTTGGATCAGAGCATTTGAACCGTCTCCCGTGTCGAGGGGGACGCCCTCCAGTCTCTGGTGGACGATTGGGGCGGGAGGGTGGATCTGCATAGAGGACCCGGTCATCGTGAATGCGACAGAGCACCTCGGCACGCACGCCGGCAAGATCGTGCCCGATGGCGATCGGGTCATAGTCTGCGTCGAAGACGAATAGCGGGGCATCGCCGTCGCCCGGCAGGAGGCCAACGAGGCGCTTCACCTGGTCGACGGTGGCCGTGGTGGCGTCCATCCGTGGGCTGATCCGCACCACGTCAACCGGTGCGGTCCAGTTGTCCGGAGCCCAGTTCAGCTGGCAGATCCACTGATAGGACAAGCCGGCCACGATGGGCTGGCCGGCGGAGTACTTGGATGCTGAGTAGTGCAACCCTCGCTCGGGACTGCACTCGGCGTCCCAGCGGTCCCAGGTCGAGGCATCGATGGCGAAGACCAGGGGCCAGTCCTTCGGGCGGTGCTCGACCAAGAGCCGGCGGAGCTGGGCCTCGTCCACGTCACCGTCGGCCAGGGACTTATAGAGGCTGCCGTGCGATCTGCGGAACTCTGGCTCCAGGCTGAGCGAGGGCACCGACCCCACCGGGGCCGGCGAGCACAACGCTGCATCTGTGAGCTCGAAGGGAGCATCTCCCCATGAGGACAGGCACTGGTGGAACGAAGAGCGAAAGTCGGTCAGCTCGGCGGCGGCTTCGTCAGTGCGTCCCATGCAGACAGTATGCTTCCTGTCTGCTCCCCAATGAGGGATGCTTGTTGTCGACCGGAGGAGCGCAATGGCAAAGGCGACCGTCGAGGAGCGGCTGGCGGAGTACGACCGACGACACCGAGAGTTGGCGGCCCAGATCGCAGAGATCGGGATCGTCGCAGCGGGGAGCGTGACCCGCCGCTATACCCGCTGCACCTCGGCGGGCTGTCGGTGCAACGCCGACCCGCCTATACCGCATGGTCCCTACTGGCAGTGGACGGCAAAGGTGAACGGCAAGACCGTGACCAAGCGGCTGACCGACCGAGGAGCCCACCTCTACCAAGAGTGGATCGGAAATGACCGCCGCATCCGTGCCCTGCTCGATCAGATCCGCAAAGTGGATGCCAAAGCCGCCGAACTGCTGTTGAAGGAGGCTCTCAGCGGGTAGGGCGAAGGTTTAATTGCAAGCTTAGCTCCGTAGTCCGGTTCCCTGCCCGAAAGATCGGGGGTTAACGCACGACTTGCTGCTGGCGCCACGCGCATTCTTGACAATGACAGTGATTGGGTCATGGGCTATTGCACCGGGAACTATGGACTGAATGCTATACAAGCCGCTGTCCGGTGGATGGTACAGCCACACTATTGACACGGGCCCGGCGCACTTCATGTACTCAAGGAATGCGGGTAGTTCTTTTGGGCGGTACGTGGACTGGTACGCAGTCTCGCTCGGCGTCCAGTAGGCATCACGATCAGTATAAAACCAGACGACATCTGGCGCGTTCGAATGGATCCGAGATGAAGGCTTGATCTCCGCCAGGGCTTGAGAGATCTTCGGATCGTTCCACACCGTCATGTCATCTTGAGTGGCGTGCTGAACTGACAACAGCAGGCCGACCCCCCCTGCGATTGATACAGCGCCCACGCCGGCGACGATCCCAATCTGTCTCAGCGCAACCTGCGAGGTGACCCTCTCTGCCCAAGGGTCGATCACACAGCCCACCAACGCGACAAACGGCAGTAGGGCTGGTAGCAGCAACCGGGAATCAAGGGAGTTCAGGGGGGCAGTGGATGCAGAAATGACCATGAAGATCGGGAACCCCGCAGCCAAGACTCCGAGCCAGATCGCGACCGACCGATGCCTGACGGGACGTGACCTCAGAACCAATACCGCGACGACGAAGGCGATGAAGCCGACAGCCTCTAGCATCTTCGGTGCTGGCCATAGAGCAAAGAACCGTGCAAGCGTTACTGCGGCGTCCTTGGCGTTGGCGACCGGACTGATGGCGCTCGGAAGCCGTTGGCCCATCAGCGAACCAGTAGCGGCTTGATTCCACGCCAAGACGATGGTGGGTACGCCAAGCGCGACCAAGGCCGTCACGATGACGAGTCGGGCCCGTCTCGTCAAGACGACGACCAGTCCGATGATCGCGGCGACATAGAACGCCCCCGAGTACTTCGCCACGAATGAGAGCGCCGCAACAGAACCGGCCAAAGCGAACCACGGACCGGTTCGGTCTGACGGCCGATCGACGAGTCGCGCAGTAACGAGCACAAACACAGCGGCGAGGGCTGCGAACAGCGGGTCGGAGAGCGCCGCTGTAAATACCCCCGTCCCAGCAACGACGAATGCGACGACAGCCAGGAGGCTGAGCCTGACCCACATCGAAGCCACCACCAATCGAAGGAGCGCCCATGTAGCAAGAAGATAGGTAGCGAGCGCCCCCACGTTCACCAGTACCCACGCAGTGTGGGGTGAAGCTCCGACCCAGATTAGGAAAGCGAGCAGTATGGGGACACCGGGTGGAAATACTGAAACCGAGCTACCGGTGTAGTCGGTATACCCTTGCCCAATCGCGAGGTGTTGGGCCACCGATTGGTAAACTGCCCCATCCGGGGTCATGCCCACACTTCGAGCGAGAGCCACAGCGGTAATCGATACAGCCACCACGATCGTAGTGATTGCAAGGATCCGGCCGATGGGTGGTTCTTCCTCTACCTGAATTCCCAAACTACGCAATGACATACTCCCTGGAGCCGATCGAAGTTACTTGCCGTTAATCAGCAATTGATTGATATTCTGGCTTACTTCGACGAGTTGCGCTCAGGCGTCCTGCACGCCTATGACTGCATCCGCGCGGCCTGGACCTCTCCGAACTGGCGATCGACGGATCCCTCCACAAGGCCACCTGTGGCGTCGAAGGAACTGGTCCCAACCCCACTGACCGGGAAAAAACGCGGATGGAAGTGGTCGATCGCCATCGATGCCAACGGTGTCCCCGTCGGGTGGGCCATCGACGGTGCCAACCGCAACGACGTCAAGTTGCTCGGCCCCACTCTCGACGATGTCGACCGAGACGACCTGCTGCGCGACAGCGAAGCGGCTCGGTACTACTGGTCATCGGCTTATGCCTTCATTTGGCGTTGCTGTGAATCCGGAGTTCTGGAGCAAACCAAAATGGCCCGGCCCGAAGTATCGGCGGTGGCCGCCCCGCCAGATCAAGACCGAACCCCAAGAATCCGTGCGTGCTGGACCGGGTCGAAGGATTGATCGGCGTCCGGCGAAGAAATGAGTTGAGCTTGGATCGCGCCCTGGTCTCCACCGGACGCTCGACCCAGAGGTGCGATTTGGAGCGCCAGATTACGGGATCGCGACAATTCGGACGTTTCTCGCGGCCCTATCACCTATCCCGACACAACTCAGTGGACCTTGGGGGACACAATATGAACCCAACGATCATCGGTTCCACAATCGACCTCTGCTGACGATGCAGGCGTCATTCTTGTCCGGCAGCCCCGCCGGGGCTCGAGCCTGACCTACGTACTACGAGTACGGACGGTGGGGGAAACTGAGCGACGCTGAAGACACCCATCCGGACGTTCCACCTGTTCACGACGGGACAGGCGGAAGGAATCGGAGGCGGGTGGTACCCGAGTCGTTGGGCAATCCGTAAGGCAGGATCGGGCGGCTGTCACCGTGACGCTCACGGCTATCAGGAAGGCGCAGTGGGGTGTGGAGGTGCTGCACAGGCGTGGCCGCGGACCGAGCCCCTCCTTTGGCCCAAACCGAGCCGACGGGTATGCCCGCCCTAGGTGCGTGGTGCCGCTGAGGACCCTGGCGGCGGTGTCACCACCTCCCAGCCGCCCGGATCGACGGTTCCGGATCCAGGTTGATGACGAAGGTGGATCCGTCCTCGCCGGCACATCGGTCGGGCACCGGGCCCCGCCACCTTGCCGGCGGCGACCCACGCGGAGCCAGTCGGCGACGTGGTCTGCACGGCGACGCCGCCTCGCCTACCATCCGATTCATGACCGCCGGAACTCGGTCGTCCCCGCGATGTTCCCGCGAGAGCGGTGATCGATCGCGGCATGTCCGAGCCGGCGCACTTGTTCGAGCCCCCGAGGAGCACACCCTGCATGAGCATTACCAGCGAGCCCAGCGATACCACGACGAGCTCCACCGATGAGCCAGGACGTCGTCCGGCTGGCGTCGACGTCCTCTTGACGGACGGCACCACTGCCCAGATCCGGTCCATCACCCCCGAGGACGCCCCAGCGGTGTCCGCGTTCCACCGCGGGCTCTCGGGGAACACGGTGCACATGCGGTACTTCGGCGCCCACCCGAACCTGTCGGATCGCGAGCTCGAGCGCCTGACGCGGGCCGACGATCCCGACCATCTGGCACTCCTCGCCGAACGCAATGGCACGCTCGTAGCGGTCGCGCAGTACGACCGCGAGGTCGGCAAGGACGAGGCGGAGGTGGCATTCGTCGTCGACGATGCGCACCAGGGCCTGGGCCTCGGGACCATCCTCCTCGAGCACCTGGCCAGCGCGGCAAGGCGCCATGGCATCAAGCGCTTCGTTGCCGACACCCTGGTCGTCAACCGGCGGATGCTCGACGTCTTCGCCGGCGTCGGCTTTGCCCGGCGTTCGAGCACGGACCACGAAGTGGTGAGCGTCGTGATGGACATCGCCCCGACCCAAGTGGCACTGGATGCAGCCGACCGGCGCGACGCCGGCGCCGTGGTGAGGTCGATGGAGCGCCTGCTCAGGCCGCGTTCGGTCGCCGTGATCGGGGCCTCGCGCCAGGCCGGGACCATCGGGTATGAGCTGGTGCGAAATCTGGTTGGCACAGGCCTCCAGGGACCTGTCTACCCGATCAACCCCATGGCCGACTACGTCGCCAGCATCCCCTGTTGGCCGAGCATCGAGGCGGTCCCCGGCGAGGTCGACCTGGCCGTGATCGCCGTCCCGGCAGCCTCGGTGACCGAGGCGGTCGAAGCGTGCGGGCGCAAAGGGGTAGCGGCAGTGGTCGTCGTCTCCGCAGGGTTTGCCGAGGTCGGCCCAGAGGGGGAGGCGGCCCAGCGCGCCGCGGCGCGGCTGGCTCACGATCACAGCATGCGCATGGTCGGACCCAATTGCTTCGGTGTCTTGAACACCGCCCCGGCGGTGTCGATGAACGCCACGTTCGCCGCCGACGTACCGATCGCCGGACGGGTCGGCTTCGCATCCCAGTCCGGTGGACTCGGTATCGCCATCCTCGCCGAGGCCAAGAGCAGAGATCTGGGGCTCTCGAGTTTCGTCTCGCTCGGCAACAAGGCCGACATCAGTGGCAACGATCTGCTCACCTGGTGGGAGCAGGACGGCGACACCGACGTCATCCTCTTGTACCTCGAATCGTTCGGAAACGCCCGGAAGTTCGCTCGCCTTGCCCGCCGCATCGGGCGCACCAAGCCGATCGTCGTGGTCAAGAGCGGCCGTTCCCGAGCGGGGCGCCGGGCCGCGTCGTCGCACACGGCAGCGCTGGCCAGTCCCGAGCAGGCGGTGGATGCGCTGTTCCTCAAAGCGGGGGTAGTCCGGGTCGATACCGTCGAGGAGCTCTTCGACACGGCCGAGACCCTCGTCCACCAGCCGCTGCCCAACGGCCGACGGGTGGCCATTCTCACCAATTCCGGCGGACCCGGCGTATTGGCGACCGACGCCAGCAGCGGCAACGGGCTCGTGGTCGCCGAGCTGTCACCAACCACCCAAGCCGCCCTGTGGGCCATCACCCCCACGGCCGGCGGTGTCGACAACCCCGTCGATCTCGGGGCGTCCGCCAGCGCTGAGTCCTACGGACGAAGCCTCGACGTGCTCCTCGCCGACGACGATGTCGATGCAGTGGTGGTCGTGTTCACCCCACCCCTCGTCACGGCCACCGACGAGGTCGCACGCGCCATCGTGCGCGCCGCCGACGCGGCTGACATCGACCGGCCCCGCCCCATCGTGGCCAGCCTGCTCGGCACCAGCAGCGGCCGCGACATCCTCCGAAGTGCTCGGCGGCCGATTCCAAGCTTCACGTATCCGGAAACCGCGATCCGCGCCCTCGCCCATGCTGCCGACTACGCCACCTGGAGGTCGAAGAGTCGAGGGACGGTTCCCGAGCTCGACGGTATCCGCGCCGGGGAAGCTCGGCGACGGACCATCGGCGTCGCCGACGAGCACGGATGGATCACCGGGGCACCGGCCCTCGAGGTGCTGGCCGCCTACGGGATCGCCGTCCAGCCGACGGAGGCGGTCACCGACGCCGAAGAGGCGGGCCGCGCCGCCCAACGGCTGGGGCTCCCGGTGGCCATCAAGGCGGTCGGGCCGAGCATGGTGCACAAGAGCGACATCGGGGGCGTCCACCTGAGTCTCACGTCCTCCGCGGACGCGAGCGCCGCGTACCGGTCCATGCAGAACGCCATCGGCCCCGAGATGACCGGGGTCGTGCTCCAGCCGATGGCCGAACCGGGCGTCGAGACACTCGTGGGGTTCGTCCAGGACCGGGCGTTCGGGCCCCAGGTGCTCTTCGGCATGGGGGGCGTCGCGGTGGAACTGCTCGAGGACCACGTGATGCGGCTCGCCCCCCTGACCGACGTCGACGCGCAGGAGATGGTCCTCGGGCTCAAGGGCTCGCCGTTGCTCACCGGCTACCGCGGTTCGGTCCCCGTCGACCTCGATGCGCTGATCGACCTGCTCCTTCGGGTCGGCCTCCTCGCCGAGGACTTTCCCGAGATCGAAGAGATGGACGCCAATCCGGTCATCGCCACCTCCGATGGCGTGGTGGTGGTCGACGCCCGCTTACGTCTGTCGTCCGAGCCCCCACCGCCGCCAGATGACACCAGGCACCTCGGGTAGCCCGGTCGGCCGGGCTGCGGCGTCCCCGCCCCCCTTCGGCACGCCGTCAGGGCACCACCGGAGTTCAGCGTCACTCTGCGCGCCACGCACATCGGCGGGCATCATGCCTCGTCGCCGGCACCCCCGGGAGCGTTCAGCTGGTCGTCGAGCATCTGGACGACTGTCGGATCCATCAACGTGGTCACGTCACCGAGCTCGCGGTGCTCGGCGACGTCACGCAGCAGCCGGCGCATGATCTTGCCGCTNNGTGGTGGAGCTGGCCAAGCAGGCGCTGGAGGGCAACCTCAGCCGCAAGCAGATCAAGGAACGCATCAGGAACTGGCGCGCCGATTACTGGCGGATTTGAAGCCTCGCTTATCCTTCCTCAGCCTCGCGCAGCTTGGCGATGACGGTGAAGTCTTCGAGGGTCGTGGTATCGCCCTGAATCTCGCCGTGGGTAGCTAGTTCCCTCAACAGGCGGCGCATGATCTTGCCGCTGCGGGTCTTCGGCAACTCGGGCGTGAGCAGGATCTGGCGGGGTTTGGCGATCGGCCCGATGGTCACCGCCACCTGCTCGCGCAACTCGACAACCAGCGCCGCGCCCTCCTCCCCCACGGCCACCACGTGGCCTTTCACCGTCACGAACGCCACGATGGCTTGGCCGGTGGTCGGGTCGGACGCCCCGACGACGGCGGCCTCGGCAACGCTCGGATGGCCGACCAGGGCGTGCTCGATCTCCGTCGTCGAGATGCGGTGTCCCGAGATGTTCATGACGTCGTCGACCCGGCCCAACAGCCACAGGTCGCCGTCTTCGTCCTTCTTGGCACCGTCGCCCGCGAAGTAGGAGCCGGGGAAGCGCGACCAGTAGGTCTCCATGTAGCGTTCCGGGTCGCCCCAGATCCCCCGCAGCATTCCGGGCCACGGCTTGGTGAGAAGCAGGAACCCGGCTTCGCCGTTGCCGACCGGCGTGCCGTCGTTGTCAACCACTTCGGCACTGATCCCCGGAAGCGCTCTCATGGCCGCACCGGGCTTGGTGGCGGTGATCCCGGGCAGGGGTGAGATCAAGATCGCGCCGGTTTCGGTCTGCCACCAGGTGTCGACGATCGGGCAGCGGTTCCGCCCGACGTACTGGCGGTACCACATCCACGCCTCAGGGTTGATCGGCTCGCCGACCGAGCCGAGAAGCCGAAGGCTCGAGAGGTCGTGGGCGTCGGGATACTCCTCTCCCCACTTCATGAGCGTGCGAATGGTGGTGGGAGCGGTGTAGAGGACGGACACCTTGTACTCGTCGATGATGCGCCACCAGCGGTCGCGCCCTCCGGCGTCGGGCGTCCCCTCGTACATCACCGAGGTGGCGCCGTTGGCCAGGGGTCCGTAGACGATGTAACTGTGTCCGGTCACCCACCCGATGTCCGCCGCCGTCCAGAAGACGTCTGTCTCCGGTTTGAGATCGAACACCAGGCGGTGGGTGGTCGAGGTGTGGACGAGATAGCCCCCGGTGGTGTGCAGGATCCCCTTCGGCTTGGCTGTGGTCCCGCTCGTGTACATGATGTACAGCGGCTGCTCGGCATCGAATGAGACCGGATCGTGTTGGTCCGGCTGCCGGTCGACGAGCTCGTGCCACCACACGTCGCGGCCCTCGGTCCACGACACGTCCTGGCCGGTCCGCCGCACCACCAGAACCGCACGGACGTCGGGACACTGCTCGAGTGCCTGATCCACATTGGGTTTCAGTGCTGAAGCGACACCCCGGCGGTAGCCACCATCGGCGGTGATGACGACGCGGCAGTCTGCGTCGAGGATCCGTCCCGAGAGTGCCTCGGAGGAGAATCCTCCGAATATCACTGAGTGCGGCGCGCCCAGCCGAGCACAGGCCAGCATGGCGACGGCAGCTTCGGGGATCATCGGCATGTAGATGGCGACCCGGTCACCGGCCTCGACACCGAGCTCGATGAGCCCGTTGGCCGCCTGGCACACCATCCTCTGCAGGTCGGCATAGGTGATGGTTCTCGCCTCGCCCTCGGGCTCGCCGACCCAGTGGAAGGCAACTTTGTCGCCCCGACCATTCTCGACGTGGCGGTCGACGCAGTTGTAGGCGGCGTTCAGGCGACCACCGACGAACCACTTGGCATAGGGAAGGTCCCACTCGAGCACCTTGTCCCAGTGGCGGTCCCAGGTGAGCTGCTCAGCCTGCGTTGCCCACCATGCCTCGCTGTCAGCCGCGGCCTCCTCATAGATGCCGGGCTGGGCGTTGGCCTGCCGAGTGAACTCCTCGGGAGGTGGGAACTGGCGCGTCTCGTGCAACAGAGCGGAGAGCGCCTCGCTCCCCTCGTCCGGTGCCGCATCGCTCATGACGTCATCCTCCTGCCAGTGGCCGTTGCACTCCTGTCGTCGACGCGGCGTGCGTCGACGACGTGGAGCCAGGTCACGACGGGTTCTTCGGTGCCAGCGGGAAGACGGGGACGATGGCCTTCTTGAAGGTCTCGTTGATGAGGCCAGCCGCCGATGCGTACCACGCCAGCGCGGCGGTGAGCAGGCCGACATAGCCGCCCGCATGGGTGATCGAGCTGTTGGCCTGGAACGCACCGATGGTGAGGAGCACGAAGGTCACGGTCAGAGCAGCGAACACACCGAAGACGGCACCCGACACCCGCACCGATGCGATCATCATGTAGAAGGTGAAGATCGTCCAACCCAGCAGGAAGACCCCCGCCGCCGCGTTCAGGTCCGCGCCCACCTTGATGGCCGGGGCCAGAAAGTGGACGAACACGTAGTACGAAATCCAAAAGGCGCCATACGAGGAGAAGGCGAGCGCGCCGAACGTGTTCTTGCGCACGAACTCCCACATCCCGGCCAAGAGCTGTGCGAAGCCCCCGTAGACCAGCGCCAGCGCCAGCGCAGGGAAGATGGCCGCCGGCCAGATGTTGGCGTTGTACAAGCTCAACGCAAAGGTCGTCATGGCGAAGGCTGCCAATCCGAGCGGTGCCGGATCGGCGACCAACTGCGCCACCGGCGACCGAACGTCGGACCCTTCAAGCGGCTCACCAATATCTTGCGACGAAACTGTCATGTCAATCCCCCACCCCTCGTGTTGCGACAAGACCTTGACGTCTGACCGCCGGCCCGTCGAGATGATATTCCTGAAGACGTTCTACTACCACCGACGCCGACAATCAATGATGACGACGTGGGTCGAGCTGCGTCGCACCGATCGAAGTTTCCTTGCCCCGCAATCTTGATCTCTTGTAGTCGAGGGCCGAGAGGGCCTCAGAGGCCACAGCCGTCGTGTCGGTGGCGATCGATAATCGTCGGAGCTATCTCGATGATCCGCAAGGAGTGGTGGCACGGGAATCCGGACGCACTCGGCGAGGCCAAGGGTGTCGCCGATCGGCTCGATTTCCATGTAGAACGACGGAAGGTCGGAGACACAATTCCGGCTCACACTGACCGTCGAAGAGACAGCAGATGCGCTCGGCATTTCGTGAGCCTTCGCCTACGAGGCCGTCGCCCGTGGGGAGATCACTGGCACAGCACGGTTCGCGTCGGCGACCTTCTCCATCGACATCACTCCCGCATCAGGACACACCCGTCGGTCGGTGCGTGATCCGGTCAGGATCGCCGGTGCACACATCCCATCGATCCGAACGAACCTGCCGTCCTGCACCCTGCTCGTGATCCCGGTCGTCAGCGGGCCGGCCAGGCCAGGGCAACCACCCGGTCCACCAACCCCTCGAGCAGCGCGGCGGTGGCCACGTAGGCCTCGGGGGCCCCGCCCAACGGGTCGTCCACGTCGTCCACATCGGCGTCGCCCTGCAGCTCGGACTGCACCCGCCCCTCCCCCACTCGGGCCAGCCACCTAGCCAGGCGCTCGCCCGGTCGCCGAGGCCCGGCGTCACTCCCCCGCCGGACCAACTCCTTCAGGGTGAAGATCCGCGGCCACGCCCCCGGTACCAGCACCACCGCATCGCGCACGTGGGACCGGGCCATGCCGACCACCAGGTCGGCCGCCTCGACGTCGGCCGCCTCCAGATGACGGCTGCGATGCTCCGAGATGTCGAGCCCGTAGGGGGCGAGCGCGGCCACCACCTCGGTCGGCGGGGCCACGCCCGAAGCGAGCATTCCGGCCGACGTGACGGTGGCCGGCACGCCGGTCGAGGCCAGGCGGTCGGCAAGCAGGGCCTCGGCCATGGGCGAGCGACACCTGTTGGCCGTGCAGAGCACCAGCACGTCCACTCGCCCATATCCCGCGGTCACCGGTGGTCGGGGCCGCTCCACGGGCCGAGAGCCTATCCCGGGGTACCCGGCAGCCGAGCCACCTGGACCCAGACGGTGTGGTGGGATGCGGTGACCAGCCGGGCCTCCGCACGATCGGAGCCGAGGCGGGTGGCACCGCGTACACCGGTCACCTGCCACCCCGACGCCACCGTCACCTCCACCCGGACGTGGTCCGGATTGATCAGTGGTTGGGAGGGGAGGTCGAGCTCGTACCACCCGCCCGCCAGCAGCCGCACGGTGCCCGACAGCGTGGCCGACAGCGTGGCGGTCTGCCGGGCCGCCACGTCCACGAACGTGGAGTCGGCGAGCCGGCCGAGCTCGGGCAACGACGCCAGCCCGGTCGGGGTGTTGTCGAGGGTGGCCGCGGAGAACTGCAGTGGCGTGTAGAGAGTCAGGAACGTGCGGTTCTCCCCGGCCACCAACCCGGGGGCGTCGGGCCCGATGACGAGGGGGGGCAGCCCGGAGGCCGGGGCGGTGTTGTCCAGCGAAACGGTCACCTGGGAGGTGACCCGGGCGGCGACCGGCATGCCCGATGTGCCCGATGCCGGCTGCGGGGTCAGGTGGACCTGGTCGTCGACCGTGCGGTGGAGGTAGTAGTCGATCTTGTTGGCCGACGCGTTCTGGGTGGTGATCTCCAGGGCGTCCGAGGCCACCGGTGGCACCGCCCCGGCCATGCCCACCGAGGCCAGGTACGCCTGCTCGGAGGAGCTGGTGCTGTAGGCCAACAGGTGGCCACCCCGGACCGCAGAGGCCAGGTCGTCGATCAGCACCACCGGGTCGTGCAGGTTCAGGTTGCTCAGCCGGTCGAACACCGCTCGGATCAGCCCCTCCAGGAAGGCCTGGCGGGCGACGTCCGCCCTCACGTAGGTCACGTACGACTGGTTCTGGGTGATGGCGGAGACGTTGGCGCTGTCGATGGGCACCGGCCACCCGGGCACGGTGATCGGGCCGGTCAGTTGCATCATGGCGGCCAGCCCCTCGGGGTCGACGGCGACCACCCCGTCGACCGGTGTGCCCGCCCACTGCGGGTAGAGGTCGGCGATCACCGCGCCCACCGTGGGGAAGTCGGGCGACAGATTGGCCATCCGCACGTCGTCGGCCGGGGCGAAGGAGCCGTAGCGAGCCAGGTAGTCGGCCGGGGCGTGCAGCACCGGGACCGCGTTGCCACCGCCGTTGAGCAGCGCCGAGTCCTCGAGCCCGCTGAGCTGCAGGTGGCCCTGGTCGGCCACCAGGACCCCGGTGAGCCCGATCAGCCCGCCGGTGGCCCGGGCCTCGGCGTCGGTCTGGAAGGCCAGGAAGTACCGGCGGGGCCCGTCGAGGCCGAGCAGACCGGGCAGGTTGACGGCGATGCCCTCGGCGCTGACCACGTCGCGTCGGGCCGGGCCGAGCTGGCGCTCCAGCCCCGACACCGCCCCGGTGACCGGGGGAAGCAGGTAGGGCCCCCGGATGGTGGTCATGGCCGCCTCGGCGCCGTCAACCGTGGCCAGCGCCGAGGTGAACTGGGGGGTGGTGGCGGCCAGTTGGGCCACCGGTACCGTGCCGCCCCGGATCCCGTAGCGGAACCGGTCACTGGCCAGGGCCAGGTTCTGGCCCCGACCGGCCAGCGACTCTCCCACCTCGGCCAGGGTGCGGATGGCGGTCAAGTTGGTGGACAACACCGGGTAGCGCAGCCCGATGGATGCCAGCGGCGCATCGAGATCGCGTCGGGCCTCCGCGAACCGGGCCTTGGCCACGGTGAACCGGTCGGCCGCCTGGGTCAGGTGGCCCTGGCGGGCCAGGGCCAGGGCCTGGTCGGCCGCCTGCTCCCCGGCCACCGCCGGGCCACGCGCCGTCCACAACGCGCCCAGCGCCGGGACCGCCGGGAGCGCCACTGCCATGACGACCAGCACCCCGACCCACCACGCAACCCGGGGGATCCCCACCGCACCGGCATCATCCTCCGGAGGGGCCGGCGACCGCAGCGCCGTCACCACCACCACAGCGGCCAGCAGCACGCCGGCCAGCACGGCCGGGCCGGCAGCGAGCACCCCCCGAGCGGCCAGCACCCCGAGCGACACCAGCAGGCAGGCCGCGCCGAGCACAACCGACCCGGCGCGTCGCCGCCCCAGCCGGGAGCGCGCCAACCGGTCCACCAGATGGTCGCCGGCGCCGCCGACCAGGGGCTGCCGGCGCCGGAGCCGGGACAGGCCGGTCACCGCCAGGTCGGCGACAGGCAATGCCCAGGCCAGCACCACGAACGCCCCGCCGTCCTCGGGGGAGAGCGTGGCCGCGGCCAGCAGGGTGGCCGCCCCGAGCACGAACCCGATGACCGGGCCGGCCGATCCCACCACCCGGGTGCGCAGCGGGTCACCGCTGACGCCGAGGAGCACCCCGACTACGCAGACGACCACCAGCGCGGCGGCCAGCACCACCACCGAGCCGGTCCCGGCCGGGAGCGCGACGACGAGGACTCCGAGCGCGACCACCGGCGCCCAGGGCACACGGCGGGACGGCCCTGCGGAGGCGAAGGGTGCGGTCGCCGAGGCCAGGAACAAGAACACCACGGCCAGCACTGCGTCGGCCCCCGGGGCCCCGGTGGACGGGAACCGCACCCCGGCGGTCACCGCAGCCACCGCGGCCAGCGCCCCCGAGCCGGCCCGCAACCACACCGACGACCGGCCTCCCAGCCAGGTCGCGGCGACGAGCACGGCCAGTACTACCACGACCGTCACGGCGGCCAGGTCGACGGTCACAGGGTGGGTCCCGACCGGAGCCGGGGGTGCCCCGACCCGGAGTGTGCCCCGGATCGATCACCTGACCCCGATGAGCCGGTCGGCATGATGCGGCTCTCCCAAGGTTCGGCCAACGGCACATGGCGTGCCCACTCCTGTACCTCGGGTACCGCGCCAAGTGGCTCAGCGACCGCCGAGGGCAGCTCCGACCTGGACGATCGGTAACCGATCGGTGTCCAGTGGGCCGACTAGCGTCAACGTAGTACATTCTTCTTGGCGCACAACTGTCGGGCAGGGCCGGCTCTCCAGCGAGGAAGAGGCCGTCTACGGTGTGCGCAACGACGGCGAAACGGCAAGAGCCGAACAGGAACAGATTGTGAGTGGATGACTGACCCCTACGAAGCTCCCGCGCCCACCCTCGGCTCCTACCTCGCGGTCCTGCGACGGCGGAAGTGGTGGGTGATCGCGGTCCCCGTGCTCGGCTTGGTGGCTTCGCTCGGGTACTCGCTGTCCCAGCCCAAGGTGTACTCGGCCTCCGCACAGCTCCTGGTCCAATACGCTGGGATCACCACTAGTGGGAGCCCGCAACCGGTCACCCCGACCGACGTACTTACCGAGTTGCAGTTGGTGACCAGCGCCCCGGTCAAGGCGGCCGTCGACCGGAAACTGGGCAACCTGCCCAACGTCAGCGCTGCCGA
>PLHF01000104.1 GCA_003138855.1 Acidimicrobiaceae bacterium
AGTGACCACCAACGCGGTGGCGGCACGGCCGAGCGGAATCCGCCAGGATTGGCGTGAACCGCTGGACCCATCGGAACAAGGTCACGTGATCGACCTCGATCCCGCGCTCAGCGAGGAGTTCCTCCAGATCCCGGTAGGACAACCCGTAGCGCAGGTACCAACGCACGGCGAGCAGGATGACCTCAGGCGGGAACCTGAATCCAGCGAACGCCGAGCTCGGTGGCTGAATGGACGCGGTCACACGGCGATGTCTCACCTCGAGAGCCTCGTTCAACCACCGCTCAGGCACGGACCGCAAGATTCGGAGCCAGGTTCGCACTCAATGCAACAGAGCCGGCTGCACGAAGAACCTTCTTCGACGCCGGCGGCCGAGCAGTCGTCCCAGCCCGGCGAGCAGAGCACGATCAGAGGGTCGCAGAGCCGGTCGGACGACCTGTCGGCGAAGCACGGCAACCTCGTGGCGGAGCATGACGACCTCGATCGCCAACTCGTCGCCGTCTCGCCGGCTCAAGCGCACCAACTGGAGGATCTTGATGAAGGCCAGGCAGAGGAACGAGAGGGCCATGGCCCAGTTTCATCTTCCCGGGCCATTCCACGAAAGTCCTGTTCAAAGTGCCCGGATGACAATCTCGGCACCCACACCGTCAGGGTTGCCGTCGGATTCGATAAGCATTTACACTGACCTGACAACAGATTCCCTCTGAGAGGAGTCGCGATGGGCGACGCGCAGCTGTTCATCGATGGTGCGTGGGTCAACGCACAATCGGGCGAGACTTTCCCCACCTATGCACCTTCGACTGGCGAGAAAATCGCCGACGTCGCCAAGGCAGGCCGCGAGGACGCGAGGCGTGCCGTGGAAGCAGCGCGCAAGGCATTCGACGACGGGCCCTGGTCGAAGATGTCGGGCAGGGAGCGCGCATCGAAGCTGCGTGCGGCCGCTGAGATCATCAACGGGCGTAGCGCGGAGATCGCCGAGATCGAAGCGCGCGATGGCGGCGGAACGATCAAGAAGGCGATGTTTGCCGATGTTCCGGGAGCGGTCTCGACCTTCCAGGCGTTTGCCGATTGCGCGGAGAACGAGCCAGATGTCATCGAGCGCGGCGAGAGTCCGTTTCCACCCGCCAAGAGCATCGTGAGGCGCGAGCCGTTCGGCGTGTGCAGTGGCATCGTGCCGTGGAACTTCCCGTTCCTTATGGCCGGTTGGAAGATCGGTCCTGCTATCGCGGCCGGCAACTGTGTCGTGCTCAAGCCGGCGAGCTTCACCTCGCTCAGCGCGATCGAAATGGTGAAGGTGCTCGCGGAGGCGGATATCCCGCCGGGAGTCGTGAACTTGATCACGGGCCCTGGTGGCAGCGCGGGCGAGGAGCTCGCACAGCACCCCCTCGTCGACAAGGTCGCGTTCACTGGTTCGACGGAAGTCGGGCGGCGCATCATGCAGCTCGCGTCCGGCACCGTGAAGAAGGTGACGCTCGAGCTCGGTGGCAAGTCGGCGAACATCGTGCTCGACGATGCCGACCTCGACCTCGCCGCTGCCGGCGTGCTGTGGGGAACGTTCTTCCACAACGGTCAGGTCTGCGAGTCGGGAACGCGTGCGTTGGTGTCGCGCAAGATCTACGACGAGTTCGTCGGCTTGCTCGTGGAGCGAGCCGCGAAGATCGTCATCGGCGACAACATGGACATGGCCACCGACCTCGGACCGCTCGTCGCGCCGAGCCAGGTCGACACGACCGAGCGCTACGTGAAGCTGGGGCTCGACGAGGGCGCCAAGCTGCTGTGTGGTGGCACCAAGCCCACGAATCTGGCCGCCGGGCTCGATCAGAGCGCGTACTTCCTTCCCACGATCTTCGAGGCCGACAACTCGATGAAGATCGCGCGGGAAGAGATCTTCGGTCCGGTGCTGTGCGTGATCCCGTTCAACTCCGACGACGAGGCGATCAAGATCGCGAACGACTCGATCTACGGTCTCGGCGGCGGCGTGTGGTCGAAGAACCTCGAGCGGGCACACTCGGTCGCCGCGAGCATGCGCACCGGCACCGTGTGGATCAACGACTACCACATGATCACCCCGACGCAGCCGTTCGGTGGGTACAAGCAGTCGGGCATCGGGCGGGAACTCGGTGACTACGGCTACAACGAGTACCGCCAGATCAAGCACGTGTGGCAGAACACCGCCACTGATCGCAGCGGCTACGTGCACTTCTCAGCCCTGAGCGGCAACATTTGATAGTGACCGGCACCATCGCGGCGGAGCGCGTCGTCGAACAGGCGGGGCGCGATCGTCGCGGCACGCTGGTGTTCACGATCGGGACGGGCTGTTGCGAGTCGACCGCACCGTTCCTCTACGAAGACTTCTGGCCCGGACCCGACAGCGAGCCTGTCGGTGAGGTCGCTGGCGTTGTCGTCTTCGCCCCCGCGTATCTGCGCGCTCTCTACCCCGGCGACGACGGCGTCGTCATCGATGTCGAGCATGGCCTGATGGCCGAGTCGATGTCGATCGAGACGGAGTATGGATGCCGGTTCGTCCTGCGCGATCGCGCCAATGTCCTGATCGACCGGCGAGCGCAACCTGCGCGTGAGGTACCGGAGTCGGTGTCGGCACTCCGGGCGCGTGGCTTGCAGGAACTACCCGAAGCGTTGCGCAGGGGCCCCGAGCCTCCCCCAACATCTGTCACGCGGCAGTCGCCCAATTCGGCATCGGATGTCGATTCAGGATTCTGAGGACACCGGAGAGACCAAGATGTTCATCTGGCGCACAACACGACCACCTCTAACCTCGATCATTCGTCCGACCCCCTGCTGATGGCAGAGGCGTCGGCGAGTTGGCGGTCGTGATGGGTCTCGACAAGAGGACCACATCTGGGGCGTGAAGCGCCGCGGTGTTGTCATTCGAGTTCGGATGTCACGCCCTGCAGGTCTGCTTTGGGGTCGGGCGTACTGACCCGGCTGGTCAGGGGATGGCCGCCCGGAGTTTGACGAAGGCGTTGGAGAGATCGTTCGCCCATGGCCAGGTCTTGTCCAGTCTCAGGACGAGCCCTGTGGGTGCCAAGAACGTCATCCACGTCACGCGACCAGGCGATATTCATGGATCAACCCTCCGAGCCGGTTCGTCCGCTGGAGCCGTGAAGGGTCGACATTCTCTGGTTCCGTTGGGGCAGTCTTCTTCGGCTGAGGCGGTAGCTGACCGAGGGATCGATGAGGCCGGTGGCTGTATGTAGTGCACGACGAACTCGTGGACCACGGCTTCGAGGTGACGTCGGCCGACGATGAGCATGCGATCAAGGCACTCCCGTCGGACAGTGCCGACGAAGCGTTCAGCGAAGGCGTTGGCACGAGGAGCTCGGATCGGCGTGCGGATGACCCGAATGCCCTCGGAGCGGAAGACCTCGTCGAAGCTGGCCGTGAACTTGGTGTCCCGGTCGCGGATCAAGAACCTGACCGGTTGCGTGCGCTGGGCGAGTTCATGGGAGAGATTCCTGGCCTGCTGGGCCACCCAGGCACCTGTTGGATGCGCCGTCACTCCCGTCACGAAGACCTTCCGGGTGTCGAGTTCGATGAAGAACAGAACGTAGAGCCTCTTCAGGAGCACGGTGTCCACGGTGAAGAAGTCGCAGGCCAGTAGGGAAGAGGCCTGGGTTCTCAGGAACTCACGCCATGTCGGCCCGGTCCTCTCTGGGGAGGGATCGAGGCCATGACGCTGGAGGATGTTCCAGACACTCGAAGGTGCCAGGTTGATACCCAGGACGGAAAGCTCGCCGTGGATCCGGCGATAGCCCCATGTCGAGTTCTCCCTGGCCAAGCGCACCACCAACTGCACAGTTCCTGTGGGGATCTTCGGGCGACCGGAGGGCTTCGGGTAGGTCCACTTGCGACGGACCAGCTCACGATGCCAACGGAGCAGGGTATCGGGCTGCACGAAGAACCGATGGAGCTTCCCTCGGGGGATCAGCCGGCTGAGGCCGGCAAGGAGTGCTCGATCCGAGGGCCGCAGGGCAGGGCGGTCCACCTGGCGACGGAGGACCGCCACCTCGTGACGGAGCATGACGACTTCGATGGCCAGATCGGACTTGTCGGATCGTCGCCGGCAGAGGAATTCGATGGTCCGGAGGAAGGCGAGATAGAGAAGCGAGAGGGCCACGGACCATGTTCGCGGTCACATCCGCTCCGGCGAAAGTCCCAGCTCAACGGCTCGGATGAGATTCTTGGCACCCACACGGTCCGGACGGCGAAGGCCACGTCCGCCTCCGGTGCCCTGCTTCAAACCCGGCACCAGTCGCCCGCTGCGACTTGAAACCCGACTCGGTCCGCCCGAGCACCCAGGGCAGGTTGCGGATCCCGCTGACCGCCGCGGTCACCGACCACCCGCCCCCGATCTGCACCCAGCAGAGCGTCACCGTGCCACCTGAGGCCGGGGCCAAGTTCGCCCAACCTCTGCTCTACGGAAGCGACGATTGGCAGGCCGCCTACGCCACCTTGCGGAGCACCAACGAGGGGATGAACGGCTTCCTGAAGGACGGGGCCCGGGAGGCGTTGGGTGATCCCCAGCGCAGGAGGATCCGCGGGGTGGCCGCCCAGAGCATCTTCGTCTCCCTGCTGCTGTGGGCCGCCAACCTTCGCAAGATCGACCGGTTCCTCGTCGAGGCGGCCGCCGGGACTGCCCGTCGGCGACCCCGCCGGCGCCGGACCCGGGCCCTTGGCGAGTGGCTCCCGGGGCAGCCACCACCGCCCACGACGGTTACGGGCGGCCCCGGCCCGGACCCGCCGACCGCCGCCTGAGAGAGGCGATCTCACCACCGCAACGTTGACCTCGGCGGCTGAGGCGCGCCCGCTGACTATCGGTGGACAGGCATCCCACCTAGATGGGCACTCCAGCATCATGATGGAGCCCTGCTGCGCGTCCGGACCGCCCCGATGACCACCTTGAGCAGACAGGCGCCGCTTGCAGTTGGAGTTTTGTCGTCGCGACCTGCCCAGTTACGTCGACACCCCCTGGTGGGCGAGGGGGGACTTGAACCCCCACATCCTTTCGGACACAGGAACCTGAATCCTGCGCGTCTGCCAATTCCGCCACTCGCCCGAGCGACCGGTAGAGGCTACCCGATGGATCAAACGGCCTGTTCACGCCCTGCTGAACCGCCGGCGAGACGCCATCACGGTGCCGCGTGGGCCGCTCCGGGACACCGGTCGACTTCGGGTGGCCCGGGCCCTGCCCGTCGCACCTGGACCGGCGACCGGTGGCCCAACCCCTACCTTGGGGTTGACACCGGTAGGCTTTCGCCAGAATGGGACTCCAGAAGTTCGAAGGGCGCCTCGAGCGCATGGTCGAAGGCACGTTCTCCAAGGCGTTTCGGAGCGAACTCCATCCTGTGGAGATCGGTCGCCGACTCACCAGGGAGATGGACCTCCAGCGGCGCGTCGGCGTCCACGGGCTCATGGCACCCAATGCCTTCGTCGTGCATCTGTCGACCAACGACTTCGACCGTTTCGAGACTTTCCTCGACGCATTGGTGCGTGAGCTCGAAGAGGCCGCCCGGGAGCATGCCCGCACCGAGGAGTACGTGTTCGTGGGCCCGGTGACCGTCTCGGTGGTGGAGGACCCCCGCCAACGCAGGGGTCGATTCGCCATCGTCTCGGACGTGCACGAGGGACCCTCGGGCCTGCCCGCAGCGTCGATCGTGCTCGCCGATGGGGTGCGGGTCGTGCTCGGACCGGAGCCCGTCACCATCGGGCGCCTTCCCGAGAGCACGGTGGTGCTTTCCGACCCCAATGCCAGCCGCCGCCATGCCGAGATCCGGCGGTCCGGCAACGACGTGGTCGTGGTCGACCTGAATTCGACCAACGGAACCCGGGTGAACGGGGCCACCGTGCGCGAGCGAACCTTGGCAGACGGTGATCAGATCGTGATCGGGACCACCGTCCTCCGGTTCGAGACCTCGTGACCAGCGGCGCCTGAGCATCGATGCACATCCTGCTGGTTTCGCTCCCGGGACCCACCGACAACACTCCGGTACTCCGCGCCCTCGAGTACGGGGTGATCCTCCTGCTCTGGCTGTTCTTCATGTGGGTGGTCCGGGCGGTGTGGGTCGAGGTCCGCCCGCTGAAGCGGCGCCGGCGCCGTCGGGGGGAGAATCTCGACCCAGTGGCTGACGGCAAGTCGTCCAAGGGGCGCCGGCTCAAGCTGCACGTGATCCGGCCGGAGGACCAGGCCGGTCGGGCCTACGAGATCGGCCCTGAGGTCACCGTCGGCCGGGCACCGGGCTGCGGTGTCCTCATCGACTACGACACCTACTCCTCCAACCTGCACGCCCGGCTTTACCGGCTGGACGGTGACCTGTGGGCGGAGGACCTGGGTTCCACCAACGGCACCTGGGTGAACACCGTGCGCATCGGCGAGCGCACCAAGCTCGAAAAGGGTGACCTTCTGCAGGTGGGCGGCACCGTGTTCGAAGTGGGGAAGTGAGATGACGCTCCTCCGGTCGGGCTCGGCCACCGACACCGGCCTGGTCCGGTCCGTCAACCAGGACCTGGCCGTCGAGTCGCCCAGCCTGTTCGCGGTGGCCGACGGGATGGGCGGCCACGCCGGGGGTGAGGTTGCCTCGCGACTGGCCATCGAGGCCCTCGGGGTGGCGTTCGGACGCCAGCCGACCGGGGCCGGGCTGTCCGAAGCGGTCACCGAGGCCAACACTGTGGTCTGGCAGCGCAGCCAGGAGAACCCCGAGCTGCGCGGCATGGGCACCACGCTGACCGCCATGGCCGTGGTCAACGAGGACGGCCACGACGTCCTGGCCCTGGTCAACGTGGGCGATTCGCGCTCCTACCGGTTCCACGACGGCGAGATGATCCAGATCACCACCGACCACAGCCTGGCCGAGGAGATGGTCCGGACCGGTGAGTTGACCTCGGCCGAGGCCGCGGTGCATCCGCATCGGCACATCCTGACCAGGGCCCTCGGCGTGTCGCCCGAGGTGACCGTCGATCTGTGGAAGATCCAGCCGGTCCGGGGTGACCGGTACCTGCTGTGCAGCGACGGCCTCACCAACGAGCTGGACACCGCCCAGCTCGCCGAGGTGCTCTCGTCGGTTGCCGACCCGCGCCGGGCGGCCGAGCTGCTGGTCCGGGCGGCACGCTCCCACGGTGGCAGCGACAACATCACCACGGTCGTGGTCGACGTGGTGGTGGGCGAGGACGGAGACGCCTCGGTGCCGGCGGTGGCGGCCGTGGCCGCCGACTTCCGGACCGCGTCACCCGAGGCCGAGGAGGCGGCAGGCGACCAGGGTGAATGGGCTCAGGCGTCGACCCCGGAGCTGCCGGCGTCGAGCCGCCGCGAGCGCCGACGGGCCAAGCGGCGGGAACGCCGCGCTGCGCGCGGCAGGCGGCTGATCACCTTCCGTACGCTCCTGTTCGTGATCCTCTTCGGCGCGGTGCTCGCCGGGGCCTTCTACGCGGTGCGCTGGTACGACACCAACTCGTACTTCGTGGGAGTGAGCAACAACGAGCTGGTCATCTACCAGGGGCGGGTCGGTGGCTTCCTCTGGTACCACCCCCAGCAGGTCGAGCGCACCGGCGTCACCACCGCCGACGTGTCGGCCCAGTACGTCTCGGCACTGCAGGCCGGGGTGGAGGAGACCTCGGTGGCGAGCGCCCGGACCTACGTCGCCAACCTGGTCTGCACCCGCGAGCTCCAGGTGAACCCGGCAGCGATCTGCTCATCGTCCGCCACCGTGACCACGACCACGACCACGACCACGACGAGGCCGACCACCACGTCCGTCCCGGCCCCGTCCACCACCAAGGTGACCTGATGGAACGGCGCATCAGGCGGCTCGGGATCTTCATGGTGCTCTGCTTCGTGGCCCTGTTCATCCAGCTCAACAACATCCAGGTGGTCAAGTCCAACTCGCTGGCCAGCAACCCGGAGAATCCCCACGTCATCGAGGTGGCGCGCAGCCAGCCACGGGGCGACATCCTCGCCGCCGACGGCGTCACCCTGGCCACGTCGGTGTCGACGACGACCGGGTACTACAAGTACGCACGGGTCTACAACAAGGACACGGCCGTCCTGTTCTCCCAGATCGTGGGCTACGACTCCCTCATCTACGGCCGGACCGGCATCGAGGACGAGTACAACAGCTACCTCGAATCCCACACCCGCCAGGCCAAGACCCTCCGGGACCTGTTGGTCAACCGGACCACCACCGACGACGTGACCCTGACCATCGGCAGCCATCTGCAGAGCCAGGTGGCTGCCGCGGTGGACGCCACCGATGTGAACGGGAGTGCCCCCCAGGCGGGTGCAGTGGTCATCAACGTGAAGACCGGGGCCATCGAGGCCATGTACTCCAATCCCACCTACGACCCCACCGGGCTGGTCTCGCAGAGCACCAACGTGGAGCGGTACACGTGGGCGTCGCTGAACCCGAACAGCGCCCAGAGCCCCCTGGTGTCCCGGACGTTCCAGTACGGCTTCCTCCCCGGCTCCACCTTCAAGACGGTGACCTCGGCGGCCGTGTACGACCACCAGCCAGCGCTGGCCAAGGTCGACTACCCGGTGACCGGCTGCATCCCGCTCCCGCAGTCGGACAAGAAGCTGTGCAACTACGGGCACAACGGTCCGAGCGGGCCCGAGCTGTGCGGCGGTGTCCTCGCCGACACGCTTCCCCAGTCGTGTGACACCGCGTTCGCCCAACTGGGGATGGCCCTCGGCGGACCGGCCCTCACCGACGAGGCCCAGGCCTTCGGGTTCAACCAGAACATCCCCATCGATCTGCCCGGCGCCGGGGTCTCGAACTTCCCTGCCGGCGTGTCGTTCAACTTGAACAAGCCGTCCCAGGCCTACTCCGCCTTCGGCCAGCAGGACGTGGTCGCCACTGCCCTGCAGATGGCGCTGGTGGCCGATGGCATCGCCAACCAGGGGGTGATCATGACCCCCCACGTGATGGAGCAGATCCGCGACACCCAGGGCAACCTGGTCACGTCGTACGTGCCCAAGCCCTGGCTGACGGCCACCAACCCGCTGACCGCGGCCGCGGTCACCACCCTGATGCAGGCCGTGGTGACCCGGGGGACGGCGGCCGGCGTCGGGTTCCCGGCCCTCTGGAACGTGGCGGCCAAGACCGGTACGGCCGAGACGGGGCCCAACGCCACGTTGACCAACGACTGGATGATCGCCTTCGCCCCGGCCAACAACCCCAAGGTCGCCGTGGCGGTGGTCGTGCCCAACCAACCCGGCAGCGACACCGGTGCCGAGGTCTCGGGCCCCCCGATGAAGACCATCCTCGGTGACGCGCTGGCGGAGACGCCGTGACGCCGGTGGCGCCGGAGGCGCACATCGAGGGCGGTGGCGCCGGTGACATGGTGGCGGTGCCCACCGCCGACCATCCCGAGCTGTCGACACCGATCGAGGAACGATGAGAAACCCGGAACCGAGCGATTGCAGGCATAGGCTTTGACCCACATGGACCCCAACCAGACGCCACGAGTCTTCTCCGAGCGCTACGAACTGAACCACCTGATCGCCCGCGGCGGCATGGCCGAGGTCTATCGCGCCCACGACCGGCTGCTCGACCGGCCGGTCGCCCTCAAGGTCCTCTTCCCCGAGCTCTCGGTGGACCGGTCGTTCGTGGAGCGCTTCCGGCGCGAGGCCCAGGCCGCCGCCAACCTGTCCCACCCCAACATCGTCCCGGTCTTCGACTGGGGCGAGGACACCGGCACCTACTTCATCGTCATGGAGTTCATCGACGGGCGCCCGCTCTCCTCCATCCTGAAGTCGGCCGGCACCCTGTCGGCGGAGCGGACCGCCGACATCGGGGCGCATGTGGCCGCCGCCCTCGGCTATGCCCACAAGCACGGCGTGATCCACCGGGACGTCAAGCCGGGCAACGTGCTGATCACCGATGACGGCCAGGTGAAGGTCACCGACTTCGGCATCGCCCGGGCCATCAACACCGAGGAGAGCCTCACCCAGACCGGAGCGGTCATGGGCACCGCCACCTACTTCTCGCCGGAGCAGGCCGAGGGCATCGGCGTCGATGCCCGGACCGACATCTACTCGCTCGGCGTCGTCCTCTTCGAGATGGTCACCGGCCGGCCCCCCTTCCTGGGCGACACCCCGGTGGCGGTGGCGTCAAAGCACGTGCGCGACCATCCGCCGGCACCGCGCGAGCTCAACCCGTCCATCCCGCCGACCTTCGAGGCGATCATCCTCAAGTCGATGGCCAAGGACCCGGCCCACCGGTACCCGACGGCGGAGGACCTCCGAGCCGACCTCCTCCGCTTCAGCGAGGGCCGCACGGTGCAGGCCATGAGCGACACGACGGCACTGCTGGCGGCCGCCGGTGTGACCCGGACCATGGGCGCCGTCGGCGGCGTGGACGCCACCCAGGCGGTGGCGGCTGCCGACGGAGCCGGCAACGAGGGGGAGCCGGAAGAGGCCGGCTCCAACCGGACCCGGAACTACGCCATCATCCTCGTCGTCCTGCTGGTCCTGCTGGCTCTTGCCGGCTATCTGCTGGCCCGCAACCTGGGCTACCTCGGGGGCAGCCCCTCGTTCAACCTGCCCACCGTCGCCGGGCAGCCGGTGGACCAGGCCACCGCCACCCTGAAGGGCGACGGCCTGGTGGTCAAGACCTCGGATCAGGTGTCGAGCCGGACGCCGGGCGTGGTCATCTCCACCGACCCCACGGGCAATTCCCTGGTCAAGAAAGGCGACACCGTGACCTTGAAGGTGGCGGTCCCCGCTCCTGTCCAGAAGGTACCGGTTCCCCAGGGGATCACCAACACCTCACTGGGCAATGCCGAATCGATCCTGCAGGGAGCCGGCCTGCAGTACTCGGTCGTCAACAAGACGAGCACCGTCCAGAAGGGCACCGTGCTCAGCTCCAACCCGTCCGCGGGCACCACTGTCGCCCAGGGCAGCACGGTGGCCCTGACCGTGTCGTCGGGCCCTGCCGACGTGCTGGTCCCGTCGCTGGTCGGCCTGTCGGAGCCCGCCGCCGGGGTGGCACTCGGGAACGCGGGGCTCAACGTCGGCGGCGTATCGTCGGCGGCCTCGAACCAGTACGCCGCCGGCCTGGTCATCTCGTCGAGTCCGGACACCGGGGCGTCGGTGACACCGGGCAGCTCGGTGGCCATCATCGTGTCCTCCGGCCCGCCTGCGACCACCACCACCACGACGTCGTCCACCACCACCACGTCGACCTCACCGAGCTCGTCGTCGTCGACGAGCACCCTCCCGGGCGGCACCCCGTAACCCGGTGCCCCGCGTTACCCCGCGTTCAGCGGGCGACCGAGGCGAGGAAGTTCGACAGCAGCGACGGCCCGCTGGGCGTGAGCAGCGACTCCGGGTGGAACTGGACACCTTCCACCCGGAGGGTGCGGTGGCGGAGGCCCATGATCACCCCGTCCGCCGTGGTGGCGGTGACCTCCAGCACGTCGGGCACCGACGTCGGCTCCACCACCAGGGAGTGGTAGCGGGTGGCCGTGAACGGGTCGGGGAGCCCGGCGAAGACCCCCTCGCCGGTGTGGTGGATGGCCGAGGTCTTGCCGTGCATGAGGGTGGGGGCGGCCACCACGTCCCCGCCGTAGACCTGTCCGATGGCTTGGTGGCCGAGGCAGACCCCGAGGATGGGGAACTCGCCGGCCAACTCGGCGATCACCGTCATGGTGATGCCGGCCTGCTCGGGGCGGCCGGGCCCGGGTGAGATGAGGATCGCATCGGGCGAGGCGGCGCGGATGGAACGGATGTCGATGGCGTCGTTGCGGTGGACGACCGGTTCCGCCCCGAGCTCGCCCAGCTCCTGGACGAGGTTGTAGACGAACGAGTCGTAGTTGTCGATGACCAGCACACGGGTCGCCATGGTGCATCGATGGTACCGGCCGGGCCGGTGGGCCCCGACCCCGGTACGAGCGGGTGGCGGTAACTGGCTATCCTTCGGCCATGGCAACCAAGGCCAACGCCGGTCCGGGCAAGGCGCAGAAGAAGGGCCGTTCCGCGGGCGGGCGCACCACCCCGGCGGGCAAGGCGCAGACCCAGTCGGTCCAGTCCAACAGGTACACGCCGCCCATCCCGAAGAAAGCCAAGACCAGTCCGAGGTGGATGGGGATCGCCATCATCGCCCTGTTCCTGCTCGGCGTGGTGGTGGTCATCCTCAACTACGCCGGGGTGCTCCCCGGGGGCGTGAACAACCTCTGGCTGATCGCCGCCATCGGAGCGATCTTCGTCGGCCTCCTGCTGGCCACCCGATACCACTGACCCCGACCCGGCCACCGGGGGGTCCTCCCGGGGCCCGGTGCCACAGGACGAGAAGAGCCGGCCCGTGCGGGCCGGCTCTTCGTCATCTGCTCTCCGACATGGTCGGCCGAGCTCCCGGACCCGGCGAGGAGCCGGACGGGGCATCGGGCGGTCGTCGAGGTCAGCCCAGTCGCTCGATGATGGTGGCGTTGGCCATGCCGCCGCCCTCGCACATGGTGAGGAGCCCGTAGCGGCCGTTGGTGCGCTCCAACTCGTTGAGCAGGGTGGCCATCAGCTTGGCGCCCGAGGCCCCCAGCGGGTGGCCGAGGGCGATGGCGCCACCGTTGACGTTGACCTTGTCGAGGTCGGCACCGAACTCCTTGGCCCAGGCCAGGGGTACCGAGGCGAAGGCCTCGTTGATCTCGACGATGTCGATGTCGTCGAGGGTCAGCTTGCCCCTCTCGAGGGCGGCCCGGGTGGCCGGAATCGGACCGGTCAGCATGGTGATGGGATCGCTGCCCACCACCGCGAAGCTGTGGAACCGGGCCCGGGGGGTGAGGCCGAGGGCCGCTGCCTTCTCCTCGCTCATGATGAGCACGCCGGAGGCGCCGTCGGTGATCTGCGACGAGTTGCCGGCCGTCACCTTGCCGTTCTCCTGACGGAAGGCCGGCTTCAGGTTGCCCAGGACCTCCACCGAGGAGTCGGGGCGGATGCCCTCGTCGGCGGTCACCAGCTCGTCGGTGTCGGCGCCGTCATCACCCTTGACGGCCACCGGGATGATCTCCCGCTCGAACCGGCCTTCGGCCGTGGCCTGGGCGGCCAGGCGGTGGGAGCGGACCGAGAACTCGTCGAGGTCCTCGCGGCTGAGGCCCCACTGGTCGGCGATCAGCTCGGCACCCTCGCCCTGGCTAACCAGGCCGCCCCGCTCGGCGTAGCGGTTCATCATCCGGGGCCCGAAGGGGAACCCGAGGTCGCGGACGACCGACGCGCCCATCGGGGTGCGGGTCATGACCTCGACGCCGCCGGCGATGACCACGTCGTAGGCGCCGGCGATCACGCCCTGGGCACCGAAGTGGGCGGCCTGCTGCGACGAGCCGCACTGGCGGTCGATGGTGGTGGCGGGCACCGACTCGGGGAACCCGGCGGCCAGGACGGCGTTGCGGCCGACGTTGAGCGACTGCTCGCCGACCTGCATGACACAGCCCATGATCACGTCATCGACCAGGGCCGGGTCGAGATCGTTGCGCTCGACGAGCGCCATCAGCGGCTCGGAGGCCAGGTCGGCGGAGTGCCAGTTGCGAAGCTTCCCGTTGCGCTTGCCTCCTGCAGTGCGGACTGCGTCGACAATGACGGCGTTGGTCATGGTGGATCTCCTTCCGAGGTCCGGCGGAACGGGTGCCTGCCGGCCGTGTTCGGCTTGGTGGGAACTTCTGGCGGTGATGCGTTGGTGCGGCCCGGAAAAACTTGACCGCCCGGTCAAGAAGACTAGTCGCCCCCCCGGCGTCCCTGCCAGCATGCCGCCGGCCATCGCGTGGAGCCCCTGGTCGGCAGGGGTGACGAGGCAGCCCCCTCCGTTCCGCGACCGGTTCGGCTTCGACGCTGTCCCATCCCGGCACTACGGTCGGGGAGGTGACAGGCCGCGTCAAGGACATGGACCGCTGGTTGGGGAACGGGGGCATGGAGCTCATCGGAACGGTGGGCGCCTCGTTCGACGACTACGGCGTCGACGGCGAGGACCTCGGCTGGGTGGCCGGTACGTTCGTGCCCACCCAGGCGGCCTGCAATCCCCACGGCGTCGTGCAGGCCGGTGTGCACGGGCTCATACTCGACGCGGCCATGAACTTCGCCATCAACGCGGCACTGGCCGGGCGGGACCGCACCCGGGCGACGCTCGAGATGAAGGTGGAGACCATGCGGCCGGCCCTGGTCGGCGAGCCCTACGCCCTGCGCGGCGAGGTGGTCCGGATGGCCCGGCAGGTCGCCTACGCAGAGGCGTCGGTGAGCGACGGCGCGGGACGACTGGTGAGCCGGTCCACCGGAACCTTCCTGCTCCACCGCCACCTGGAGGATCAAGGTCCGGCGGACGCAATGCCGCCGAGCGTCGTGGCAGGGGCCTGAGGCCCCGCCGGGCCGGCTGATCACCGCCTCCCCGTCGCGACCCCCCGGGGCGGGTCGCCAGAGTCCGACGCCGACGCCATGCCGGCCGCACTGGGAACGCAGGAGCACTCGTGGACCGAGTCGGGTTCGATACAGCTGTCTGCCGGGTGTGCGAAGGCCCGTGCCCTGCAGGCTTCGCCCTCTGCTTCTGCTGTCGGACCGCGGTCCGACAGTTGCAGCTGCCGCTCGCCCCGGTGGTGGCGATCACCACCTACCGCGTCGGCGACAGGACCCACCGGCTGCTCCGCGGCTACAAGGACGCTCCGGTGGGTGAGGTCCGCCGCCGGTGCGTCGGGGCGCTCTCCGCCCTGGTCGAGCGGTGGATGGCCGACAACGCCGGGCGGCTGCGCGAGCGGTTCGGGCACCCGTGGAGCGTGGTGGCAACCGTCCCGTCGTCGTGTCGACCGACCGGTTCCCCGGCGGATGCCGTGGCCACCCGTGTCCCCGACCTGGCCCGGCTCCACTGTGCGCTGCTGGTGCGGGGTGCCGGGGAGGTCGACCATCTGGTCGCCTCACGCCACGGATTCGAGCTTGCGCCGGGCATCGACCCGGGCTGGCTCCGCGCCCAGAGGGTCCTGGTCTTCGACGACAGCATCACCACCGGGGCCCGCGCCCAGAGCGCGGTGGCGGCGCTGCGAGGGGAGGGCGCCCGTGTCGCAGGGGTGCTGGCGGTGGGGCGGGCCACCGCCGCGCACGGCCCGCCCGCTCCCCTGGCGCCGTGCAGCGCCCGGCGAGCGGCGGAACCGACCTGAGCTGCCCGAACGGGATCGTCGGATCGGTTGGTATAGTTGCTTGTTGCAAGCACGTAGAGGGCCGATCGGCAGTCCGCTCGGGCGGACGTGAGCTGGCCCTCCCGGGTCCACATCGTGGCGGCTCCTCGTCGCGGCGGTGTGAGAGGACGACTCCATGACGGCGACATTGACCAAGGTGACCGGCCCATCGTCAACCGAACCTCCGTCGGGAGGAGCGGCCCAGCCGTCGCGGCGGGTGTCGGCGGACCTGGAGCGGTCGCTGACCGAAGCGGCCCGGGCCATGCTGCGCCTCGGGGTGCCCCAGAGCGCCCTGCCGGAAGGGGTCTCCATCGACCGTGCGGGCTATTGGCTCCTGGTGCGTGCCTCGGAGCGGGCGCCGGTCCGCCTGTCGGATCTGGCGGAGTGCGTGGAGCTCGATCTGTCGACCGTCAGCCGCCAGATGCGCGACCTGTTGGCCTCGGGGTTGATGGTCAAGGTTCCCGATCCCCATGACGGCCGGGCCTCGCTGCTCAGCCTCTCCGATCGCGGCCGGGCCGTGCTCGAGGCTGTGTCCGAGGCCCGGCGCGACCTGCTGGCCGAGGCCATGGACGACTGGACGGACGAGGAACGGGGCGCGCTGGCCGGCGGGCTCTCCCGCCTGAGTGCCGGTCTCCAGCACACCAGGGACGCAAGGGAAGAGACGAGATGAGCATCGACACACCAGCACGGGGGAACGACCCCGCACCCGGGACGGAGGTGGCCGCGGCTCCCGCGCCGGACGGGCCGCCGGCCGGAGAGGGACCGGTGGTGGCGCTGACCCACCGGCAGATCCTGATCGTGTTCAGCGGGCTGATGCTCGGCATGTTCCTCGCCGCCCTCGACCAGACCATCGTGGGGACCGCCCTCCCCACGATCGTCAACAGCCTGCACGGGCTCAACCACATCAGCTGGGTGGTCACCGCCTACCTGTTGACCTCGACCATCTCGACCCCGCTCTACGGAAAACTGTCCGATCAGTTCGGCCGGAAGGGCATCTTCCAATTCGCCATCGTCGTATTCCTCGTCGGGTCGGCACTGTCCGGCATCAGCCAGAACATGGGCCAGCTGATCGCCTTCCGCGGCATCCAGGGACTGGGGGCCGGGGGTCTGATGGCCATGGCCATGGCCATCATCGCCGACATCGTCTCGCCGCGTGACCGGGGTCGGTACCAGGGGTACTTCGGGGCCACCTTCGCCCTCTCCTCGGTGGCCGGACCGCTGCTCGGCGGCGTGTTCACCGACAATCTGAGCTGGCGGTGGATCTTCTACATCAACCTTCCCATCGGCATCGTGGCCCTCATCGTCACCTCGGCCGTCCTCAAGCTCCCCTTCCGCCGCCAGTCCCACCAGATCGACTTCCTCGGCGCCGGGCTGATGATGCTGGGCGTGACCTCGGCACTGCTGGTGACGGTCTGGGGCGGCACCCAGTACGCGTGGGGCTCCCCGATCATCATCGCCCTCTCGATCGCGGCGGTGACGATCCTCACGGTGTTCGTGCTCTGGGAGAGGAAGGCACCCGAGCCGATCCTGCCCCCGAGCCTCTTCCACATCGGGATCTTCCGGGTGGCATCGAGCGTCAGCTTCCTGGTGTCCATGGTCATGTTCGGCGCCATCATCTACCTGCCGCTCTACCTCCAGCTGGTCGACGGGGTGTCGGCCATGGTGTCGGGCCTGCTCCTGGTCCCCCTGATGCTGGGTCTCTTGATCACGTCCATCGCGTCGGGTCAGATCGTGACCCGGACCGGCCGCTACAAGCCGCTGCCGGTGATCGGCGCCGTGCTGATCACCTTGGGCATGTGGCTCATCTCCCACCTCGGCCTGCACACCTCGCACCTGACCATGAGCCTGTACGTGATCGTGCTCGGCGCCGGCGTGGGCATGACCATGCAGATCATGGTGCTGGCCGTCCAGAACGCAGTGCCGCCGACCCAGATCGGGACGGGCACGGCGGCGGTCACCTTCTTCCGGTCCCTGGGCGGGGCGTTCGGGACCTCGCTGTTCGGGGCGGTGTTCATCGCCGGCCTCACCCACTGGATCCCGGTGCTGGTGCCCGGAGCGGCGGCGTCGTCGATCCACGTGAAGGGGAGCTTCTCGATGAGCCCCGCGGAGCTCCATGCCTTTCCGGCACCGGTGCAGTACGGCATTCTGGAGTCGTTCGTCCGGTCGCTGCACTCGATGTTCCTGCTGGGCGTCCCCGTCGCCTTCGTGATGTTCCTGCTCACCTTGTTGCTGAAGCAGGCCAAGCTGCGCACCGCCTCGGGTCTCGAGCGCCCGAGCGAGGACCTGGCCATGTCCGACGCGGCCGGGGGAGCCGGCGATGCGGAGTACGACGAAAGGGAGATCGGCTCAGGAGCAGCCGAGGGGCAGCCCGCCTCCGGGGTCGGCGTGCCGACGCCGTCCACGCCGACCACGCCGGTCGGCTAGACCGGGGAGATGCTCCTGCGCATCTTCACCGAGCCGCAGCAGGGGGCCAGCTACGACGCCCTGGTGGCGGTGGCGAAGGCCTCCGAGGACCTCGGGTTCGACGCCTTCTTCCGCAGCGACCACTACCTGAGGATGGGTGACGGCGACGGGCTGCCCGGGCCCACCGACGCCTGGGTCACCCTGGCCGGCATCGCCCGGGAGACCAACCGCATCCGACTGGGGACGCTGGTCACCTCGGCCACCTTCCGCCTTCCCGGGCCGCTGGCCATCACGGTGGCGGAAGTCGACGCCATGAGCGGCGGCCGGGTCGAACTCGGGCTGGGTGCCGGGTGGTACGAAGCCGAGCACACCGCCTACGGGATCCCCTTCCCGCCGCTGGGGGAGCGGTTCGAGCGCCTGGAGGAGCAGCTGGCCATCGTCACCGGGCTGTGGTCGACCCCGGTCGGCGATCGGTTCGGCTTCACCGGCTGCCACTACCAGGTGAGCGACAGCCCGGCTCTGCCCAAACCGGTCCAGAGGCCGGGGCCCCCGATCATCATCGGTGGAGGTGGACCGGCCCGCACGCCGCGGCTGGCCGCCACGTTCGGCTCCGAGTTCAACTTGGCGTTCTGCCCGCTGGAGGTCACCGGTGACCAGTTCGAACGGGTGCGTGCCGCCTGCGAGGTCGCCGGGCGTGACCCGGGCTCGCTGGTCCTCTCCGCGGCCCAGGTCGTGTGCTGCGGGCGGGACGAGGTCGAGATCGCCGGACGGGCCGCGGCCATCGGGCGCGAGGTGGCCGAGCTGCGCGAGCACGGCCTGTGCGGCACCCCCGACGAGGTGCTCTCCAAGCTGGCGGCCTACACGGCGTTGGGGGCGGAGCGGATCTACCTGCAGATCCTGGACGTGGCCGACCTGGACCATCTGGCGCTGATCGGCGAGGCGGTCCTGCCCCACTGCGCGGCGCTCTGACCCGTTCCGACCCTCCGGGGCACGTGGCCCGGCGGGGTGTCGGGCCGTCGTTCAGCCGGGTGACGTCCGGGCCGCCGATGGAGCAGACGCGTCCCCCATCGGCCACCCTTCGGCGACCAGGGACAGCGACTGCGCCCGGGCCTCGAAGGAGTGCGCCCGGGTCGACAGCATGAGCTCGTCGGCGCCGGTGCGGCACTGCAGGTCGGCCAGGCCCCGGAGCACCGAGTCCGGATCACCGATCAGGTGGGTGGAGGTGGCCGACTCGACCACCGTGCGCTCGTCCGGCGTGTACCGGTAGGCGGCAGCCTCCTCGGGACTGGGGAGTGGGCCCAGCCTCCCGGTCCGGAGTTGGAGGACGGCCAGCGCCGAGGGACCGGCCAGCCACTCGGCCTCCGCCTGAACCGGGGCGCACAGCACGGAGACGGCGACCATGGCGTAAGGCCGCCCGAGCACCGCGGACGGTTGGAACACCGAGCGGTACCGCTCGAGCGCCAGGTCCAACTGACCGGGGCTGAAGTGGTAGGCGAAGGCGAAGGGGAGGCCCAGCAGGCCGGCCAGCTGCGCACTGAAGGTGGACGATCCCAGCAGCCACACCTCGGGGAGGTACCCCCGGCCGGGCACCGGTGCCGGATGGGTCGGGGGGCCGTCGGACGGGGCCAGGTAGTCGATCAGCTCGACCACGTCGTGGGGGAAGTTGTCGGGCCCGAGGTCGCCGGCGCGCCGGAGGGCGTGGGCCGTGACCGGATCGGTGCCCGGGGCCCGGCCCAGCCCGAGGTCGATCCTTCCCGGATGGAGGGCCTCCAGTGTGGCGAACTGCTCGGCGATCACCAGCGGAGCGTGGTTGGGGAGCATCACCCCGCCGGCACCCACCCGCAGGGTGGTCGTGGCGTCGGCCAGATGGCCGATCAGCACCGCCGGTGCCGAGCTGGCGACCGCCGGCATCCCGTGGTGCTCCGCCACCCACATGCGGTGGAAGCCCAGGGTCTCGATCAGCCCGGCGAGACGGGTGGTCTCGGCCAGGGCATCGGCCGGGGTGGACCCGCGTGCCACGGTGGCGAGGTCGCGGACGGAGAGAGGAACCACGACCGGTACAACACCGCCGTGGCGGGCGCGCTTCCCCGGTCGTCGACCAGGGTCAGGCCGCCTGTGCGGTCAGTTCCTCGATGCGGGCCAGCGTCTTGTCCATGTTGGCCCTGGTCTTCTCGGGGAGCCCGCCCATCTTGAGGAACGGCCGCTGGTGGTCCTGGGAGATGTCCCAGCTCTCGGTGACCCTGGTACCGCCCTCGACCGGCTCGAGCTCGTAGCGCCAGATCCGCCCGCCCACGACCTTGCCCGCGAACCCGCCGGCTCGTGCCTGCCAGGCAATCCGCCGGTTCTCCTCGAACTCGATCACGGTGTTGGCCATCGAGTAGCTGATGCCCATGTGCATCGACATGCCGAAGGTGGCGCCCTCGGACAGGCGCTGAGGGGACCCCTCCTTGACCTGCTTCACGGTGCCCGAGCCGTCGATGTCGGGGTGGCGGGCCGCGTCGGCGATCAGATCGAAGATGGCCCCGGGTGGTGCCGGGATCACCCGCTCCACTGAGACGATGTTGCCTTCCATGCCGTCCTCCGCTCTCGATGGGTCCTGGTGCGCCGTCAGCCTACCGGCGGGCCGGCCCGTCGGACCTGCCCGGTCGGTCGTGGAGTGAACGGGCGGGCGGAACGGTCCGGAGCGAACTGGCATCATCAGGTCCGTGACCGGAGGATCGCTGACCGAGGTCGTGGCATCGCTCGGGGAGCTGGACCCGGTGCTGGCCACGCTGATCGACCGGCACGGCATGCCGCCCCCGCGGCGGCGGGTCCCCGCCGCCGAACGGTTCGCGGCCATCGCCCGGACCATCGTCTACCAACAGCTGGCGGGCAGGGCTGCGGCCTCCATCCACGGCCGCTTCACGGCGGCGCTCGGAGGGTCGGTCACCGCCGAAGGCGTACTGGCTGCTCCGCCCGCCCTGCTGGCGTCCAGCGGACTCAGCGCATCGAAGGCCGCGTCGATCCGGGATCTGGCCGACAAGGTGGTCTCCGGCGAGATCGGGCTGGAGCGGATCGGCCGGCTGTCCGACGGCGCGGTGGTGGAGCACCTGACCCAGGTGCGCGGCATCGGGCCATGGACGGCGCAGATGTTCCTCTTGGGCACGTTGAGCCGGCTCGACGTGTGGCCGACCGGCGACTACGGGGTCCGGGCGGGGTTCGCCAGGGCGTGGGTCCTGCCCGGCATTCCGTCGCCCGGCCAGCTGGACGCGCTGGGCCAGCCGTTCCGTCCCTACCGGAGCCTGGTGGCCTGGTACTGCTGGCGGGCGGCGGACGACCGGACCGGAGGAACCTGAGGGAACACGTGCGACGCCACGCCGATCGACCGGTGCCGGCGCCCGAAGTGGGCGCGGGTCTCAGGCGATCGGCAGGCTGTCGGCCAGCAGTCGCGACACCTTCTCGACGGTCCGGGAGTCCATCGCCACCGGTGTCTGCATCCGGCTGGCAACGAGCCGGGGCCAGCCGACCCGCACCTCGCCGATCTCGATGGCGGAGGCGAACCCCCATTCGGCCCTGGGGAGGCAGAGCATGGCGTGCACCGGGACCTCCGACCCCCAGGGGGTGTTCCGGAGCGCCGCCCGTACGGCGTCCACCTGTCGGCAGACGTTCGCCACCGTGTCGGCGCAGTTCCGCCGCCCGACGTGGAGCTCCTCGGGGCCGAGGTCCGAGATCGGGCCCGGGCGCCTGGTGTGGGCCAGCCCCTTGTAGTTCTCGGTGTGGACGACGGAGACGCCGGCGGGGGAGACGGCGATCAACCGGATTCGGGCCTTCCAGTCCGGTAGCCGCCGGTGCTGAAGGACCACGACACCATCGCCCACGATCTCCAGGCGAGTCCGTTCCCGGCGGTCACGGCCGGACCGCCGCACCCACCCCGGGGACGATCTCCGGGCCGTGCCGGCATGCGTCGCCGATCCGACGGCCGGATCCGTCGCTTGATTCGATTCCTTTGCGTCCGCCATCCGCCACATGGTAGGGGAGGAGGCTGCCGCACGGTCGATCCGGGGCCGCAACCTAGTGTTGGGTTGGTATGGACGAAACACCGGGGCAAGACGGCACGGGCGCTGCCCCCCTCCCACCGGGGTCGTTGGGCGTGGTGATCGTCGACCACGGGTCGCGTAGACAGGATGCCAACCGGCGCCACGAGGACTTCGTGCGGGCATGGGCCGCGCGCAGTGCCCACCCCGTCGTGGAGGCGGCCCACATGGAACTGGCCGAACCTTCCATCGGCACCGCCTTCGACGCGTGCGTGGCGGCCGGCGCCACCACCGTGGTGGTCGCCCCCTACTTCCTGTGGCCGGGGAACCACTGGGATCGGGACATCCCCGCGTTGGCGGCCCGGTCGGCTGCCCGCCATCCTGGTGTCCACTACCTGGTGTCGGCTCCGCTCGGGCCCCACCCCCTGCTCATGGACATCGTCGAACAGCGCATCGCGTACTGCCTCGCCCATGTGGCCGGTGACGTTCCCGAGTGCGATGTCTGCGCCGGAACCGGCAGTTGCCGCCTGGTCTGACCGAGGCGCAGGCCAGACGGGTGCGGCGGCCTATCCGGCGCAGCGGTCTCCCAACCAAGGCTGCTGGCCGTCGAGGGCGTAGAGGGCGACGGCCACCGTGTCCTGATCGGCCCTGGACGCGGTGTTCGGTGGCACGCCGACCAGGCCGGGAAGACCGGCGGCCTGTGCCGCCAGGTTCCAAGTCGACTGGCCGAACTGGAACGCACCCATATAGGTACCGCCCGGCGAGACCGCCGCGTAGTTGCCGCCCGACTCGGCCTGCACGACGCACTGGAGGAACGGGTTGAGTGCAGGGTCGGTGCTGGCGCCGCCCGAGCCGCCGCCGGCCGACGGTGCCGGTGCCGGTGCGGTGGACGCGGTCGAGCTCTGGGTCGGGGAGGCTGACGGAGAGGTCGATGTCGGAGCTGACGGAGGACGTGTCGTTGGAGCTGACGGAGCCCGTGTCGTCGACGACTTGGCTGCCGCGCGCTGCGCAGCTGCAACTGCCGCGGCGGCTGCCGCGCTCTGTGCGGCCGCCTGCTGGGCCACCGCTGTGGCCAGCTGCCCGGTGACCTGTGCCTGGACGGACTGCAGTTGCTGTTCGCTGCCGGTGGCATGCCCGAGGTAGGAAGACTGTTGAGTCTGGTCCGTCTGGTCCTGGGCCTGCTGGCGTTGGAGCGTTGCCTGCTGTGTCAGGAGGGTACGTTGCGCGGTGCGCAGCTGATCCATCGCGGTGGTGATGTTGCCCACCGCGATGCTGCTGTACTCACTGGCCGCCTGGGCAGCTTCGCCACCCCCGGAGAACAACGCGGCGTCAGCGCTGGAGGCCTGCGTGCCGGCGTCCATATAGGAGTTGATCGCCTGGTGACGGACGGCGCCGGTCTTTGCCGCGATCAGCTGCTCGTCCTGACTGATCTGCTGGCCGATCTGCGCGATCGTGCGGGCGTCGGAGGCCACCTTCGCCGATGCCACCGAGTACTGCTGTTGATAGGCGTCGATCTGCAGCTGCTCCTCGACCAATTTCTGAGAGATTGTTGCCGCCTGCGCCTGCAGATCCGTGATCTGGTCGGCCCCGGCGGGTCGGGGAAGGAGGACCACCGTCAAGGAGGTCAGAGCGACGAGAGTCGAGAGAAGCACCGCCGGAATGATCAGTCGACGGTGCGCTCCTGCGTTTAACTCCGCCATCGGTGCATACCGGGCGTGAAACACAATGGGATACCAACCTAGTTGCCGGCCAGTGCGGAAACAAGGCACCCGTGGTACCGAACGGGGGGAAATCGGCGACCCCGTACACCGAAGGGCCTGGTGGCAGGGGGTGCAATGTCGCTGTTTGGAGCACGCTCCCAGGCACGCACACGCGTCGGGTTTCGTGCACTATCCGCTATCCGTCGACCCGCTCCATCCGCACGGTGAACAGCTTCCCTACCCACCGGCCGAGGTGAGGAACGCCTGGCGTGACGGGTACCTCATGATCGTGACGGGTACCTCATGATGGAGACGAACGGGAAGGCCTCGCCTCCCGCTCCGATGACCTGCGAGCCGATGTGCCCGGCGAACACGAAGTTCCCGCCTTGGCCTCGACGAACTCGCGCACGGCCTCGGCGTAGCGCACGGCCGCCCTCGTAGCGACTCGTGTCAGAGTCTCTGCCATGATGTTCGTCGAGGCAAGCGAAACGGGTATGCGATGCAGGTGATCATCCTCGGCAGCGGGAGCCCACTGCCCGACCCGGACCGGGCCGGTCCGTCGACGCTGGTGCGCACGTCGGCCGGGGACCTGCTGTTCGATTGTGGGAGGGGGGTCCTCATGCGCGCCGCGGCGGCCGGCTCGGGGGCGGGGGCGTTCCGTTCCCTCTTCCTGACCCACCTCCACAGCGACCACATCACCGACTTGAACGACATCTTCACCATGCGGTGGGCTCTGTCGTTCGAGCCGAACCCGCTGCCCGTCGTGGGCCCGATCGGCACGGATACCCTGCTGCGTGCCACCGAGGCGATGCTCGAACCGGATATCGGCTATCGACTCGCCCACCACGCCGATCTGCAGTGGAGACCCTCCTCGACGGTGACCGAGGCCGAGCGGGGGGTGGTCTTCGACGAAGGCGGGGTGCGGGTCACGGCAGCTCCGACCGATCATGCGCCGGTCCGGCCGACACTGGGCTTCCGCATCGACGACGGGGGGCAGTCGGTGGTCGTGGCCGGCGACACGGTGCCCTGCCGGGGCCTCGACGAGCTGTGCAGCGGGGCCGACGTGCTGGTCCACACCGTGGTCCGGAGCGATCTCCTCGAGCAGATCGGCCTGCCGCGGCTCACCGACGTGATCGGCTACCACTCGTCGGTGCCGGACGCCGCCCGGACGGCCGCACGTGGCGGTGTCCGGACCCTGGTGCTCACCCATCTCGTTCCGGCACCGGCACCGGGCACCGAGCAGGAGTGGCTCGACCAGGCCGCGGCCGAGTTCGACGGCGAGGTGGTGCTGGCCACCGACCTGGCGATCATCGACATCGCCCGCTGACCGACCACGAGACCTCCAGGCGGCCCCACCTGCGGTCGTCACCGACGACGGTGCCTTCGACCTCGAACGGCCGCCCCTTCGGCCACCGGGCCGGAAGGGGACGAACCCGCCGGAAACGCGGTGAATCGCACGATGCCCGACCCGTCGGGCTCTCCCCGTACAGGGCCGGTGGGCAGCGAGCACATGATGACGGTGAAGTCCATCCCGACGTCCTTGTGGACCCGTTTCTCCCGGAAGTCCCGGCGGGACTGCATGTCGATGAAGGATCGACGCGTGGGGTAGCGCACGATCCCCATCCGGTGCCACTCCGGGTCGGGGCCGCCTTCGGGCCCGACGCTGTCCCCGAAGTAGGCGACGTCTGCCCCGATGTCCGCCAGGACCTCGGTGGGGGCATACCGGTCGTCGGCCTCACTGCCGGAGATGCCGCTGTCCGCGCCCTCGCCGTAGTCGGCCCGCTCCTTGTACCGCATGAAGTTGACCATCCAGATCGGCCCGTCCTCCTCGGGGGGGGGCCGTGTGGCCAGGTGCAGGGCGTACGCGAAGTCGATGGTTCCGAACTCCATGACTGCAAGGTAACAGTTGACAGTATGAATGCCAATAGATAGCTTCGGCCAGGCCGGGAGGTTTGAACACCTTGGGTCCGTATAGTCGGATCCCATGGTCCGCACACCCGCCGGTCCCGAGGGCATCAGGCCTGGTGCGCGGAGTGCCGGGACGAGAAGGCTCGCCACCTCGGCGGGCAGGATCTGGGGGTCGGCATGGACGGGGAAGGGGATCCGGATCCGATGACCGGACGTGGCCGGCCCTGGTTCGCGCACCTGTGGGACCGGAACCTCCACCGCTATCCGGACCCGAGGGCCCGCTACGGCTACCTGGCCGTCGTGGTGCTGACCACCATCGTCCTCTACTACCAGCAGTACGTGGGTGGAGCGGTGGCCCCCTCCGTCCTCGCCCACTTCGACATGTCGTTCCGCTTCTACCTGACGGTGATCGTGGTGTCGAGCGTGGCCGGGGCGGTCGCGTCACTGCTGGCCGGTCTGGCCGACCGATGGGGACGGGCCAACATGGTCGTCTGGGGGCTGCTCGTGGCCAGCACGATCACCGCCTTCGGCATCCCCAACGCCTCATCCTCCATGGTCTACGGCGTGCTGGTCGCGGGCGTCGGTTTCATCGAGGGCATGGTCCTCGTGGCCACGCCCGCCCTGGTCCGGGACTTCTCACCGCAGGTCAAGCGCGGCGCGGCGATGGGGTTCTGGGTCCTCGGCCCGGTGGTGGGCAGTCTGGTCGTCTCCGAGGTCGCCTCCAACACGCTCGCCCACCTGCATCCGTGGCAGGACCAGTTCCACATCGCGGGGATCACTGGATACGCGATGTTCGTCGTCGCCTTCCTGACCCTGCGGGAGCTCTCCCCGCCTCTGCGCGACCAGATCATGGTGTCGATGCGGGAGCGGGTGCTGATCGAGGCCAGGGCCCGGGGGATCGACCCGATCGCCGCGGTCCGCAATCCGTGGCGCCAGATGGCCACGGTGCGGATCGTGGTGCCGGCGCTGGGTCTGAGCGTCTTCCTCCTCATCTACTACGCCGCCGTCGGGTTCTTCGTCATCTACTTCAGCTCGGTCTTCGGGTTCTCGGAGGCCCGGGCCAACGGCTTGGGCAACTGGTTCTGGGCAGCGAACGCGGTCGCCGTGGTGGCGGTCGGCATCGTGTCGGACCGGGTGGGGGTGCGGAAGCCCTTCATGGTCGTCGGTGGCGCGGGCGCCATCGTGATGGCCGCCATCTTCGCCAGCCGGGCGACGCACCCGGCCACGGCGTACTCGTCGTTCATCGTCATCATCTCGATGCTGTCGGTGAGCCGCGGGATCGCCTACGCGCCGTGGATGGCGGCCTTCACCGAGACGGTCGAGGAGCGCAACCCGGCACTGGTGGCCACCGGGCTCGCGGTGTGGGGTTGGATCCTCCGTGTCGTCGCGGCCCTCTCCTTCCTGGTCCTGCCCTACGTGGTCACGTCGGTCTCGCCGGTCGTCGACTACGGGACGCAGGTCAAGGCGATCACCGTGCGGTACGCACCCCAGGTCACCACCCTGACCGCGCTCGAGCCCGCCACCCTGGCCGCGCTCCAGAAGAACATCGGTGACCGGGCGGCCATCGCGGCGGCGTCGTCGCAGATCGTGGCGCGGCTGCACACCACCCCGTTGGGGGCCCTCCAACGCCTGCTGGCCCTGCGCTCCATGCCCCGATCGGTCCGGGAGTACCTGGCCGCCCACGGGCCTCAGGTGCGGGCCGCGCAACAGGAGGCCCCGGCGCAGTGGGAGCGCTGGTGGTGGGTGTGCGTCGCCGGTGAGGTGCTGTTCCTCCCGACCATCTTCTTCCTGGTCGGACGGTGGCTCCCTGCCACGGCCCGCCGTGACGCAGAAGAGCATCGGAGGATGGTCGATGCGGAGGAGGCGCACCTGTCCGACCGACCCGCCGGTGCCGTGGTGCCGACCCCGACGGCTTGACGCCCGCTGCAGGTTCCCCGCGGAGCCGGGCAGCACCGGCCCGGTGCCGGCGACGCACCCTGACGGGGGCACCGGGCGAGTGGTCAGGGCGGATCGGGACAGACCGCGACCCCGCGGGTGAACCAACTCCGGGGCTTCGGGCCGACCCCGTACCGCTGTGCGACGTCGTCGAGCGCGAAGCCCGCTCCTCGGACCAGGACGACCGGGTCCGAGGTGAGACGACAGCCACCGGTGACGCCCCGATTCGCTTCTATGCGATCCGGAAGGCCGTGGTGGGGGCTCCCGGATCGCTACGTGAAGATGATCTCCCCTCCGGCAGCCATCTCGTAGAATTCGCCGACGGTGATGATGCCCATGACCTGCTCGACCAGGTCGTCCTCGGTGAGCTCGAACAGGTCCACCGAGGCCTTGCACGCGTAGATCCCCGCCCCGGTGTCGGCGATCATCTCGACGAACTCGGGAATGGGAGGGATGTCGAGCTTCTCCATCTTCTTCTCGAGGTAGTGGGTCATGACCGAGGACACCCCCGGCAGGCCGCCAGCCATCGTGGCCAGGTGCAGCCCGGGGTTGCCGACGGTGGCCACCTTGATGTGGTCGATCCTGGACCGGTGCACGACGTCGAGGCCGAAGAACGTGAAGAAGAGGTTGGCGTCGATCCCCTCGGCTCGGGCACCGTTCGCCATGATCAGCGCCGGGTACACGCCTTCGAGCGAGCCTTTCGAGACGATGATCGATACCTTTTCGATGGTGTCGCTCATGGCGCACCTTCCTTTCGTGGTCCGGGACCCGACGAGTGGCTAGATGCAGCCGCGGGGCTTGGGGATGCCGGCGATCTTGGCTGCGATCTTGGCCGGGCCCTTGGGGAAGAGCTGGTAGAGCTCCTTGACCGTGACGCCCGAGGTCTTGCCGAGGACGCGGACGGTCGGCCCCGTCCCCTTCTCGGCGTACTCCGTCCGCATGAACTTGATGACCTGCCAGTGCGGCTCGGTGAGCTCTTCGATGCCCTGGGCCCGGGCGATCTCCGGAGCCATGGCCTCGGTCCACTGACCGGGGTCCTCGAAGAACCCCTCGTCGTTGACCTTCACTTCTGTTCCGGCATAGGTGACAACGGGCATGGTCGGCTCCTTTCAGCTGATCCGGTGGGTGGCGCGGGCTGTCATGGGACGCCCTCTTTGTCCTTGCCCCGGGTGGGCATCGCCGAGCCGACACCGGGCAGGTCGTGACCTGGCAGGAGGCTGTGCCAGTAGAGGGACTGGAACATCAGCTTGCCCAGATGGTTGAGCCGCGACTCCTTGAGCAGCGGGAGGCCCACGCCGGCGGGGAAGTGGCCCGGGAGGGGCTCGACGTCGTAGTTGAAGTCGATCAGCAACGCCTTGCCGAACCCGGTCTCGATGAAGCAGTTGGCGTGCCCGTCGTAGCTGCCGTCGAGCGGCTCGTCGGCCAGGAAGCGCCGGATGTTCTCGACGAGCACCTCGCCTTCGAAGTGGGTGACCGACCCGGCCTTGGACGTGGGCACGCCGGCGGCATCGCCGATGGCGAAGACATTGGGCTTGGCGGTGGACTGCAGCGTGTGCACGTCGACCGGCACGAAGCCCAGGTCGTCACCGAGGCCCGGGGACCGCGACACGTAGGCCGCTCCTCCATGGAGCGGCACCACCACGGCCAGGTCGAAGCCGACTTCGCGCCCGTCGTAGGACACCAATCGCCCGCCGGGCCCGTCGACCTCCCCGGTGTTGAACTCGGTCACGAGGGCGACGCCCTTCTCCTCGAGCAGGCCGGCCAGTCTCGCGGCCGCCACCGGCTTGGTGAACGCCCCGTCCAGCGGGGTCACGTACGTCAGTTCGACGCGCTCGCGAACTCCTTGCTGTTGGAAGAACCAGTCCGCCAGGAAGCAGAACTCGAGGGGGGCGACCGGGCACTTGATGGGCATGTCGACCACGTTGACCACCACCCGGCCTCCCTCGAAGTACTCGAGTGCGTCATGGAGGCCGGCCGCTCCAACCCGGTCGTAGAAGGTGAAGACCTTCTCCATCCACCCCGGACCGGTGAGGCCCTCGGTCTCCTCCTCGACCAGTACGCACCCGGTGGCGATGACCAGCACGTCGTACTCGAGCACGGTGCCGTCCTGGAGTTGCACGCTGTCCGACTCGGTGTCCACGTGGTCGATCGGGACCTGCCGGAACTCGATTCCCTTGTGCAGCTGGTGCGCTCGGGACCGCACGATCTCGTCGGCGTGGGCCAGGCCGAAGGGGACGAACAGCAGCCCCGGCTGGTAGACGTGGGCATCGTCCTGGTCGACAACCACGATCTCGAGGTCGTCGGTGGGATAGAGGCGCCGCAGCCGGTTGGCACTCAGGGTGCCTCCGGTGCCGCCTCCGAGGATGACGACTCGCTTGGGCATCTGTCCATCCTGGCGTGCCGCGACGCCGGCGGGTAGGGCATTTCGTCCCTTCTTCCGCGCCGGTGAAGGGCGCGTTCTGGCAGGTGAGAGCCTGTGTCGGCTACTCAAGTGCCCTGTGGGCATCCCGCCCCCGGCACCGGCCGGTCCGATCCAGGCATCCCGTCAGCCGTCTGCGGAGTGATACCCCAGGGCGTAGGTGCAGAAGAGTGACATGCCGGAAGTGCGGTCGTCCGTCGTGGAAGGGCTGCGGTGCTCACGTGGAGCAGGTGCTCCGCGACGTACCGCTTGCTGAACGTTGCCAGTGCCGGACCGAGGAGGCTCCCGCCGAGCGGCGCTTCTGGGCGTCCCGCTCGTCGATGACGGCGGGGAAGCAGGAGTGAGGCCACCGAGGGCGACGGCGGAGAGCGGGACAGCGGATCGGACGAGGCGTGTGGTGATCATCGGGGGCGTCGCCGGAGGGATGTCGACGGCGACGCGGCTCCGCCGGCTCGACGCCAGGGTCGACAGCGAGGTCGTCGCCATCGACCGGGCCCGTGGTCGTCTACTGCGAAGTGGGCCGGCGAGGGCACACGGCGACCGCGTTGCTGCGCGAGCTCGGAGTCGAGGCCCGCAATCTCGATGGCGGCTACAGGACCTGGTTCGCTGCGACCTGCGCCCGGGCGCAGGTCGCAGCGATCGTCCCTACGCCAGCTTCGTGAAGAGCCGCTGGACCTCGTCGATCGGGGAGCCGGCAGCTTCGGCGTCGTCGGGGTGCTCGATGCAGTACCCGAGGCCGTTGGCGATGAGCCGGAACCCGGGGGGGAAATGCCTGGTCAAGCCCGAGAGTTTGCATCCCGTTCACCTTCCGGTCACGCTTCACCACGGGGGAACGTTCGGTGCGTTGTTCCGGGTAGCAGAGGGGGACCGTTGAGACCAGGGCCGGAAGGCAGTACGGCGAGGGGAACCGGTCCGGCGTTCGATCGGCGACTTTTTCTGGGAGGAGCGTTGGCTGCGGGCACCGGTGCCCTGTTGTCGGCATGCGGATCGCCCTCCACGGTATCCAAGGCTGCGTCGACCGCTCCGGCCGGATCGGATCTGGGGGCCATCGAGCACGTGGTGTTCCTGATGCAGGAGAACCGGTCGTTCGACCACTACTTCGGCTCCTACCCGGGAGTTCGGGGGTTCGACGACCACCCTGCGGGAAACCTCGGCGCGTTCTCCCAGCCCTATGCCGCGAATGCCACCCGGTCGCCGGTCGGTCGCCAACTGCCGTTCCGCCTCGAGGTAGCCTCCGATCAGGGTGAGTGCACCCATGACCTGAGCCACGATTGGCTGCCTCAGCACCTCTGCCGCGGGGGCGGCTCGATGGACGCGTTCGTGAGCACCCACACCTCGCCCCAGTTGGAGGGCCCGGTCAACGGTGTTCTCACCATGGGCTACTACACCCGTTCCGATCTGCCGTACCACTACGCGCTGGCCGATGCCTTCACCATCTGTGACGGCTACCACTGTTCGATCATGGGACCCACCCACCCCAACCGGTTGATGTCGATCTCGGGGACCATCGACCCTTCGGGGACGCACGGCGGGCCGGTGCTCATCACCAACCCGTCACCCGATGCGCGGTTCAGTGTCGACTGGACGACCATGCCCGAGGTGCTCGAGGACGCGGGCGTGTCGTGGAAGGTCTACACGCCACCAGGTCCGGCTTTCCGGGTGAGCTCCCCGGAGGTGCTGTACGTCTCCGATGCCATACTGCCGTACTTCTCCCAGTACTCGGACCCGAGCTCGCCGCTGTACCAGAAGGCGTTCAACCCGATCTTCCCCGACACCTTCACCCAGGATGTGCGGTCGGGGACCCTACCCAAGGTGTCGTGGATCATCCCTCCGCTGGGCTACGACGAGCATCCGCCGGCACCGCCGGCCCTCGGAGCCTGGGTCATCGACCAGGTGCTCCAGACACTGACCTCCAATGAGGACGTGTGGTCGAAGACGGTCCTGTTCGTCATGTACGACGAGAACGACGGGTTCTTCGACCATGTGGCACCACCGGTGGCTCCCCCCGGCACTTCGGGGGAGTACCTGACCGTGCAGCCCCTTCCCGCCGACGCCCAAGGGGTGGCGGGGCCGCTCGGACTGGGATTCCGGGTGCCGATGATCGTGGTCTCGCCGTTCAGCCGCGGGGGCTATGTCTCGTCGGAGACGTTCGACCACACCTCCCAGCTCCGGTTCCTCGAAGAGCGCTTCGGGGTGAAGGCGCCGAACATCTCGGCCTGGCGACGCAGCACGGTCGGCAACCTCGTCGGCACCCTACGAATGGGCAGTGCGCAGACGTCGCCGCCGGTCCTTCCGTCCACGTCCAACGACACCGTGGCGTACGTCGACTCCCTCGGTTGCCAGGCCGGCGACATCCTCGAGGTCAACAGCAGCCAGCCTCCGTATCCGCTACCCGATCCGCAGGTCATGCCGACCCAGGAGCCTGGCGCTCCGAAGCGGGTCTGAACGACCACGCTCGACGGCGCGGACCGGCCGAGCCTGGAGTAGCTGCATCAGGTCGGCTCGCGGCTGGCGTCGGTTCCCCCTGGTGTTCCAGCACCTCGTGGGGACGATCGCCGTCGGCACCGGACCGGCTGTCGATTGGTTTCGCACCCGTCTGACATCCTGATGTCTGCTCGTCGAGGCGAAGCCGGGTCCGGTCGCCCCGGGTCCGGTCGGGTTCACCGTCTCCGTTGGCTACGCCGGGCACCCGGGCTTGTTCCGGCGGCTGAGCGATGGCCTGGTGCGCACCCCCCGACCTCCCGTTGGCCGTCGTCGCCGAATAGTTCAATCTATGTTGAGTTCTACGGGCGTTGACTGAAGGAGGGCGGGGCCGTGTGGGCGATGATCGTCAAGGAGTTCCGCCAGCTCGAGCGGGACAGGCGGACCCTGGCGATGCTGATCGTCCTGCCCGTGCTGCTCCTGGTGATCTTCGGCTACGCGGCCCGGTTCGACGTCTCGAACATCCCGACCGTCGTGGTCGGCCCCCAGGCCGAGCAGGTCGCCGCCCATCTCGGCGCCCCGTTCCGGGTGGTGGAGGTCGACCCGGGAGCCGGCCGGTCTGTGGCGGAGTCGCGCCTGCAGGACGGCAAGGCCGTGGTCGGCGTGGTTACCGGGGGGAGCCCGCTCCTCGTGCTCATGGACGGGACCCAGCTCTTCTCCGTGCGGGCGGCGCAGACCGCGCTCGGGCACATGGCCCAGGTGGCCGGTGCGGGTGGGGCGGCGCCTGCGGCGGCACAGGCGGTCACGGTCCAGATCCTCTACAACCCGAACCTGTCGACGTCGTGGATCATGATCCCGGGTCTCACCGGCCTGATCCTGGTATTCATCGGCACCCTGGTCACCAGCCTCGGCATCGTGCGCGAACGCCAGTCCGGGACCATCGAACAGCTTGCGGTCATGCCCTTCCGACCCTGGGACGTCATCTTCGGGAAGATCGTCCCCTACCTGCTGGTCGCATCGGTCGACCTCGTGATGATCGTGGTCGTCGGCATGCTGCTCTTCGGCGTCCCGTTCGTCGGCAGCGTCGCCACGTTCGCGCTGGGTGCGGTGCTGTTCCTGATGGTCACCCTGGGCATGGGCGTGCTGATCTCGACCGTGTCGCAGAACCAGGGACAGGCCATCCAACTGGCCATCATGTTCCTGGTCCCCCAGGTCCTGCTGTCCGGCCTGATCTTCCCGATCTCGTCGATGGCTGCGGGGGTGCGGTGGATCGCCTACGTCCTCCCCCTGACCTACTTCGTCCAGATCAGCCGGGGCGTGATGCTGAAGGGCACGCCGATCGACGCGCTCTGGGAGCCGCTCGTACTGCTCGCCGCACTGGCGGTCGTCGTGCTCGGACTGGCGGTACTCCGGTTCAGGCGTGACCTGGCGCCGAGCGACCGGCGTCGTCGGGGCGCCGACTCCGAGCCGGAGAGCCTGCAGCCATGACGTGGGGGCTGGAGGCCGCCAGCGTCCGGTTCGGCCCACGGGTGGCACTGGACCAGGTGACGCTCACGGTACGGCCGTCGACCGTGGGCGTGGTCGTCGGCGGGGACGGAAGCGGGAAGTCCACGTGCCTCCGGGCCCTGGTGGGTCTCGTCCGGCTGAGCGGCGGCACGGCCCGCCGACCGCCGAAGCGGGCGATCGGCTACGTCCCCGCCACGGCCGGCCTGTACGTCGACCTCACCGTGGAGGAGAACCTGGCATTCTCCGGAAGGGCCTACGGGATGACCGGGCCGGAGCTCGCCAGCAGGTCGACCGAGCTGCTCGAGCAGATCGGCCTGGCGGACGCCCGGGACCGGCTCGGGGGCCACCTCTCGGGGGGGATGCAGCGCAAGCTCGCCGTCGGGACGGCGCTGCTCCATCGACCCGCCCTGCTGGTGCTGGACGAGCCGACCACCGGGATCGACCCGGTGAGCCGGGCCGAACTGTGGCGCCTCATCTCCGGAGCGGCGGCTGAGGGCGCAGCCGTCGTGGCCTCGACCACCTACGTGGACGAAGCCCGGAGGGCATCGACCCTGACGCTGTTGGAAGGTGGCCGGTCGATCGCCACTGGCTCCCCCTCCCAGGTCGTGGCGGCCGTGCCCGGCAGGTTGGGGATCGTCAGGGGCGGGGCACAGCCACCGGGTCTGTCGTGGCGCTGGGGAAGGACCTGGCGGGTCTGGGCCCCCTCGGGCGTTCTTCCCGTGGGCGCCGAGCCTCAGCAGCCCGACCTCGAGGATGCCGTCGTCATCGCCGCCCTGGCCGACGGGCACGGGGCATAGCGGGATGCCGGTGCTCGCCCGGGCCCGGGGCGTGACCATGTGCTTCGGCGCCCTCACCGCCGTCGACTCGGTGGACCTGGCCGTCCGGGGGGGCGAGGTGGTCGGGTTGCTCGGGGCCAACGGCGCCGGCAAGACCACGCTCATCCGGCTCGTGCTGGGACTGCTGCGGCCCACCCGTGGCGAGGTGCTGCTCTTCGGGGCACCCCCGTCGATGGGCACCCGGAGGCGCGTGGGGTATGTTCCCCAGACCCTCGGCCTCTACGACGACATGACCGTCCTGGAGAACTGGACGTTCACGGCCGCCGCCTTCGGCACGGAGCGGGGGCCGCTGCCTCCCGGCATCGGCGAGGTGCAGGACGAGCTGGTCGGGACCCTGCCGCTCGGCGTCCAGCGGCGCGTGGCTTTCGCGGTGGCGTTCTCCCACCGGCCCGAGCTCCTGGTGCTCGACGAGCCCACCTCCGGAGTCGGGCCGTTGAGCCGGGCCCGCCTGTGGCAGGACATCCGCGACAGCGCCGAGCACGGCACCGGAGTTCTGGTGACCACCCACAACATGGAGGAGGCGGAGCAGTGTGACCGACTGGTGGTGCTGGTCGACGGGCGGGTGGCGGCAGACGGCACGGTGGCCGACGTCATCGGCGGCCGCCGGGTGGTCGAGGTCAGGTGCGACGACTGGAGGAGCGCCTTCGAGGTGCTCGACGCCGAAGGGCTGATCGTGCAGGTCCAGGGGGACGCGCTCCGTGTGCCGGGCACCGTCGGGCAGGTCGAGGAGATGCTGGCCCGCCACGGCGTGGGAGGGGCCGTGTCGACGGTGCCCGCCAACCTCGAGGAGGCGTTCGTCGCCGTGGCCTCGGGCACCGCACGACGATGAGGGGGTCGGGGAACGGGAGCTCTCCTAGACTTCGGGCGTGATCGCGGAGCGACTCGCGGAACTGGGGATCGAGCTTCCGCCGGTGTTCCCGCCGGCGGGCAACTACCTCGGCTGTGTCGTCCTGGACGACATGGTCCACGTGGGAGGACATGGACCCATCAACGGGACGGAGGTCCTCCGCGGCAAGGTGGGTGCAGATCTGTCTCTGGAAGAGGGCCGACGGGCAGCGCGCATCACTGCACTGTCGATTCTGGCGACCCTGCAGTCCGAGCTCGGCGACCTCGACCGCATCGAGCGCTTCGTCAAGGTGTTCGGCATGGTCAATGTCGCTCCGGGCTTCAATCAGACCCCTGCGGTCATCGACGGATGTTCGGACCTTCTGGTCGAGGTCTTCGGCGAGGCGGGACGACACACGCGCAGTGCCGTCGGCCTGGCGGAGCTGCCGTTCGGCATCCCGGTGGAGATCGAGCTGACGGCTCGCCTCCGTTCGGGCTGACGGTCCGCCCCTGTGGGCACGTCGGGTGCGATGGGCACCGGCCCCGATCTCCGGGCCCGGCGGGTGGCGAACCAGAAGCGCTCGGGGTCGAGTCGGCTACACGATCGGGCCGCGGCCGGGGTCGTCCGGTGCGGGCGCCACCCCCGATCGGTCCCGGACGGTGGCCTCGAAGCCATCCGGATCGTCAGGGGTGATGAACGGCCGCACGAAGTGGCCCGCATCGAGGATGAACCCCACTCGCTTCCGGGGCCGTTGCGGGTCGTAGTTCGCCCAATAGTGCGGATTCGCCGTACCCCAGATGCGACCCCTGCCGGTGAACGTGCCGATGTCGACGCGCCGGATCGAACGTATCGAAGCGTAGGGAATGCGCTTGGTGCCCCACGGGAAGTAGTACCCGCGCAGGTTGATGCCGTCCGACGTGCACTCGATCCATCGATCCCGGTAGTTGCTCGACATCAGTTGGCGTCCCGCCCATGAGCTCGCAGGTCCCACCGCGGCGCGGGTCGGTGGGGTGAAGGGGTTCGGGTACCGGCTCGGTGCCCGCTTCCCCCTCGACGATAGGCGACGGTGCCCGACACCTCCAGCCTGCCCGGCCATGGGGGCCGAGCCCACACCGTCATGATGGAGTTCCGCCCGGTGCCCTGATCACGAAAGGCATGTCTCGATGACCGACCACGCGATATACGAATACGTTCCCCACTACCGAACGCAGACGAAGATCGGCCCCGAGATCCCCAGGCCCGTCAAGGTTGCGGAGCAGTTCCCCCACGGGAGCGCCGCAGCCCGGTTCAACGGATGGTTCGCGGTGAAGGTGACAAGAGGAGTCGGCACGATGTGGTGCGCCTATGCCTTTGCCGCCCTCGCCTGCGTCGGGCTGCCCTCCGCCATCAGCTCGCACAGCCCCGTGGTCCCGGTGTCCTGGATCTCCCAGACCTTCCTGCAGCTGGTCCTGTTGTCCGTGATCATCGTCGGCCAGAACGTGTTGGCAGCTGCGGCTGACAAACGGTCCGAGGCCACGTTCCAGGATGGCGATGCCGTGCTGCACGAATCAGTCAAGCTCCAGGAGCATCTCCTGGCACAGGACGAGGTGCTCACCGGCCTGGTCGACCGAGGGTGGAGGCGCGGATCGCCTGAGCGTGGCTGCGTGGCGTCCGCGGTTGAAGGGCCGCCGACGGTCCGGTTCCGGATCATCGCGGAGTCACCACCCGACGGTGCCGCCCTTTATCCTGTGCGGCCTGGCGTCACTGGCTGTCCGGTGCGATGTCGGGTCCGGGGTCGCCCCCGGTCGTGGCGATGGTCAGGCGTTGGAGGTAGTGATCCCAGCCCCCGGTGTGGTCGGAGACGGCGTCGGCGGGAAGGCCCCTGTGCACGAGGCGGACACGTGTCTTGTCGCCGTCAGGGAGCAACGTGATCTCGACCTGCGTCGAGCCTGCAGGGATCGGGTGGTCCGGCTCGTCCCACCCGAAGGTGAAGACAACCTTCTCATCGGGGAGGACCTCGACGAATTCCCCGACAGAGGCGTGTCTGCCCCCCACGAGCACTCGGTACACGCCGCCAGGGCGGGGGTCGAGCTCGGCCTCGGTGCCGAGCCACATCGTGTGCAGCCCGGGATCGATCAGGAATTGGAAGATCGTCGCCGGACTGGCGTCGACCAGGACCTCTCGTACCAATTCGGCCATCAGTGGCTTCCTTTCATCTGCTGGGCAGCCTCGGACAGATCGCGCAGGCGCTCGAGGCTGCCCGTCCAGTAGTCGTCGAGGAAGTCGCGCAGCTTCGCCATCTCCTCGTGGTTGGCGCGATACAGCCGGCGGGTGCCATCGCGCCGTTCGAGGACCAGCGCGGCATCCCGTAGGACCGCGAGATGCTGAGACACGGCCGAGCGGGTGACATCGTCGAACCGGGCTGCGATGTGGGCTGCGGGCAGCTCCTGGGACCAGACCAGGCGGAGGATCTCCCGTCGCCGGGGCTCCGCAAAGGCCTTGAGTGCAGCATCCACGCCCTAAAGGTAAGCATCTACTTGCGTTAGTGTCAACTGACCTATGGTGGGGCTCGCGGGGTGTACGGAGTGGGACCGGTAACGCGGTGACGTGTCGGATCGACCCCGGTCTGTCGGGTTCGCCCGCTCCGGGGACGGTTCGTTGTTTCAGCCAGGCCGAGACAGGAGGGATTCGATGCCTTACGGCTTCGTAGTGTCAGATGTGTTCCGAACGACACCGGACGTCCTCTACGACGCCTGGATGTCGAGCGAGGGCCATAGCGCGATGACAGGCGCCCCCGCGACCGTCGATCCCCGGATAGGTGGAGCGTTCGAGGCGTGGGACGGCTATATCACCGGAAGGACACTCGTGCTCGAGCCCGGGCGGAGGATCGTCCAGTCCTGGAGAACCTCGGAGTTCTCCGATGTCGACGGGGACTCGCAGATTGACGTGGCGTTCGAACCGCTGGACGATGCAACAAGGATCGTCATTCGCCACGGCAATGTTCCCGATGGCCATCACAGCTACGAGGAAGGTGGCTGGCAGCAGCACTACTTCGAGCCGATGCGGGCGTACTTCGAAGGGACCTGACGGGCCACGGCGCCCGCCAGAACAGACCGGTGCGCCTGAGGAGTGCGGCGACCGCGGGACGCGATCGGAACCTCGAGAGTGGTTGCAGCCAGTGTCCGAGCCTGTCGGAGGTCGTTGCGCCCCCCGGGGTCCGGGGCCAGACCTGCCTCTGACCCCGTCGCCGTCGGAAGGAGATTCGTGAGCTCGGTCGGTCCCTTCTCCCTGCCGCTCGAATGGTTGCCCGAGGAGGGTCTCGACATCCTCACGTCCATCAGGAGATGGGCCGACGAGGAGGTCATCCCCGTTCGGAGGAGCATCGACGAGGACTGGGAGGCACACGAGCTCTCCCATCCCCTCCTTTCCACCCTCTGCGCGACCTCGGCTACCAGTGGGCTGCGTGGCCGAAGGAGTACGGCGGTGGCGGGATGAACGCGATCATGTCCGCCCTCTGCCTCGAGGAGATCTCAAGAGCCGATGTCGGCCTGGCGACAGCGGCGAGCTGCTCGGTGTGGGCTATGTCGCCGATCATGCCCCCTCGCGAGAACCGCCCCCTCATGGAGCTGTTCACCCCGGAGTTCCTCTCCGACGAGCGCTGGTACGTGGGCTCTGCCGCCATCACCGACGGCCGCGGCGGATCTGACGTCGAGAACCTGGACGGGACGCACGGTCGCCATATCGCGACGACTGCGAAGAGGAGCGGAGACGAGTGGGTGGTGAACGGTCACAAGCTGTGGCCCACCGATTCCGGAGGCCTGGCGGACGTCTTCAGCGTGTTCTGCACCACCGACCCGGAAGGTGGTGACGAGGCCTTTGCCATCATCTACGTTCCGTCCGACACCCCGGGGGTGACTCAGGGCGGCCCCTACCGGAAAGCGGGCATGTCGGGGGAATCGAACAGCGACGTGTGGTTCGATGACGTGAGGGTCCCGGTGGAGTACCGCGCCCACGGTCCATACGAGGACGCCCTGGCCGCCAGGGCGTTCATCTGCTCGGGCAACGTGGGCACGGGCGCCCAGTGCATCGGCGTGATGCGTGGCGTGTACGAGTTGGTCCGGGACTGGTGCGACACACGGGTGGTGGGCGGCAAGGTGCTGAAGGAGCACACCATCACGGCCGGCGTGCTCGCCGACATCGTGGTCTCGATCGAGACGAGCAGGGCCGAGACGTACCTCAAGGCCCGGATGCTCGACCAGCCCGAGGTCTACGGAAGCCGGGACAACCCGGAGATGCTGGCGCGCACCCGGGTCACCAAGCCGTACGTGTCCGATCAGCTCACGTCCGTCGTGAACAAGGCGATGGACCTGATGGGCGCCTATGGCTACGCGCGCGAGGGCGACCTCGAGAAGTACTGGCGCGACTCCAAGATCTTGAGCTTGTGGATGGGCGGCCGGGCGCTGCCCCAACTCGACATCGCCCGCTGGTTCTTCGACGCACAGACGTACTGAAACCCGCCGATGGTTTGGCGGGCGGACCGACTCGCGATTCGACGCGAACGCGCCGTACGCCGTGGAGGACCGTCGGTGTCACGATCACCGCTTCGTCCACCAGGCATCGTGCATCGGCGAGGGTCTCCAGAGGAGGAACTCGTGGGGACCTGCACAGCTCGTGCACGTGGACCACTCGGACAGTCGATCGGTGCCTGGTTGCGAGCGCCGTGGTGAAGTCCACCGCGGCGTGCGCCGATTCACTTTGGTCGATAGCGAGCAACAAGGAATCCCCCATGACTACACCTCCGCCATCTCTCGAATTCGAGGATATTGGCAGCGGGCGCAATAGTGCTGTGAGAATCGTTCTGTCGGGCTGTTCGGGTCGAGCGATCTCGAGGCCTCGATGCCGGCCGGCTGCTTGTAGGCCGGGTGCAGGAGGGGAGGCGGCTTGCCCGCTTCGGCACCCGCGTCCTGCGTGCTGGCGGCATGGTCGGGATGAGTGGGCACTTCAGCGTCCGCGCCGCCTGGATCGGTCTGATCTGCGTCGGGGGCGGACTCCGACGCCCGTCCGCGGCCCTCTCGCTTCTGCCTCTCCCTCAGCCCACAGGCCTCCTTGCCCGCTCGCGCCCATGTCGGGTCGCCCCCGACCGCTCCCGAGTCGCATCACGTGGTCCCAAGCGGATCAGTAGGGATTCGAGTGGAGTCGATCGGGGATCGCCACCGAGCTCGAGCGGTGGCCAGCGACCAGTCGGCACTCCCAGGATCCCTCATCCAGCGTGGGCCTTGGGCTCACGCACGCTTTCTGCGTGATCCGGCGATTGTTGCTTCTGGCCTGTGGTGCATTCGGCCTCGGCCTCGGCTTTACCGCATGTACTTCGACGCCGAACCAGGGCATCCAGTCGACCGCCGCCGCCCCGGGCCACCACGGGAGTTCGCCGACCGTTCACCTGGCGCTGAGCAATCAACAGCCGATTCCGATCGTGCACCTTCCTCGCGGAGGGTGCGTCGAGGTCACGGTCCCCAAGTCCCCGTTCGATGGAGTCCGCACCGAGGCTCCGAGGGTCACTCCTCCGGGAAGGCTCCAACTCGTCTCGGATGCGTTGAACCCCTTGCCGGCCAGCAGAGGCCGGCGCGGATGTCTGCGATGGCCCTGGTCATCCTCTCGGCTGGGCCGGCACACCGCGGGTGCCCACGTCCGCATGACTGCTGCCTATCCGCCTGCCGATGGCTTTGCCGATCTCCCAGAAGAGCAACAGAAGCGCCGCCGGCGCGATGGCGAGCAGCCACTGGTACGCATGCAGGTGAGTAGTGCCCAGCAGCTTTTGCAAGACTCCGAACTCAACCACGAGGAAGGCGAGGACGACTTCCCCGATCGACATGAGGTTGATCTCCTTGCAGTCGAAGGTCGACTGCCGGAACACCGAGTCGGTCAGGCTCCGGCTCTCGAAGGTGCACACGATGCGGAACCACGCGAAGGCCGAGAGGGCCAGAGATGTGGCAACCGCAACGCGGTGGTCAACTTGCGTTCCGAACTGGATCAGGCCCAGCACGCAGACAGCCATGAAAGCGCCCACGAGAAGGGCCATCGCCAGGATCCTGGCATTGAGGAGGGGCTGATTGCGCGGTCGCGGAAGTCGGCTCATCAGTCCAGGAGTCTCGAGGTCGAACCCGAGGGCGATTCCGAGGGGCATGTCGATGAGGAAGTTGATCCAAAGGATCTGAATCGGTGTGAACGGTTCACCGGCGGCGATATTCAGCACGCTGGCGCCCAGAAAGATGAGGACGAACGCCACCAGCGTGATCAAGATGAAGCGGACGTACTTCATCAGGTTGTCGTAGAGCATTCGTCCCTGCTCCACGGCAAAGACGATCGTGGCGAAGTTGTCGTCGGAGAGGATCATGCGGCCGGCGTTCTTGGCCACCTCGGTGCCGGTGCCCATGGCGATCCCGATGTCAGCCGCTTTGATGGCGGGTGCGTCGTTGACCCCGTCACCCGTCATGGCGACGATGTCACCTTTGGCCTTGAGGGTCTCCACGAGCAAGGCCTTGTGCTCGGGGGCGACCCGACCGACGACACCGATTTCGTCAATGCGGGTGAGCCGGTCGGCCTCGGAGAGCGCGGCAAAGCCGGAGCCCAAGATGGCCTCGCCCGGGATGCCGAGCTTCTTCGCTATCGCAGCAGCGGTAATGACGTCGTCACCGGTGACCATCCGGACGCGGATGTGCGCAGCCTGTGCGTTGGCGACCGCGGCCTTTGACTCTTCACGGGGCGGGTCGATCATTCCGACGAGGCTGGTCATCTCCAGGTCCTGCATCAGCGCCAGCAGATCGCCATCTGGGTCGAACGTAGCCGGGTCGAGATCGCGGAAGGCGGCAGCCATCACCCGCAGTCCTTCGCCCTCCATGCGCTCCACGTGGCCCTGGGTCTGTTGCTGCAGCTCGGCGTCCCACGGCACGTGCTCGCCGGCCGAGAGGGCCGTGGATACCCGATTCATCACGGCCGGTGCGGCACCCTTGACGTAGCAGCGCACCACTTGGTTGCCGGATCCGTCGGTGGCCGTGTTGAACGTTGCCATCAGCTTGTACGTGGGGTCGAATGGCAGCGTCGCCAATCGGGGAAGTCGCTCCCGGGTGGCTTCGACGTCGAGCTTGGCCTTCGCGCCGAGCACCAGCAGCGCGCCCTCTGTGGGGTCGCCCACCACCTTTCCGTCAACCAGCCGGGCGTCGCTCGCCACCACGAACGGCATGATGGCCTCATCGATCGTTGGCGATCGGCCGGCTGCATGGCGGACGCTTCCCTCCAGCCCGTAGCCCATTCCGGTGATCGTGTAGCGGTCAATTGCGTCGACCACCTCAACTGCGGTCATCTGGTTCATCGTGAGCGTGCCGGTCTTGTCCGAGTTGATGGCCGAGGTGGAGCCCAGCGTCTCCACGGAGGACAGGTCCTTGACGATGGCGTTGCGTTTGGCCAGTCCAACTGCGCCCAGCGAAAGAATCACCTCGACGACGGTGGGTAGTGCCTCGGGGATGGCCGCAATGGCCAGCGCCACGGCGGTGACGAACAGGGTCTTCGCCGCCAAGCCACGTGAGGCGCCGAGGGCGAACATCACCATCATCGTCACCAGGGCAGCCAGGGCGATCCATTGTGTCATCCGGGTGAGTTGCCTGGAGAGCGGTGTCTCCTCCTTGGTCGTGGCCGTGAGCAGCCCCGAGATCCTGCCCACCTGGGTGTTGGCCCCTGTCCCCGTGACGATCATCTCACCACTGCCATGAGTGACCGGTGTGTTCATGATGGCCATGTTCGACTGGTCGCCTGCGCCCAGGTCCCCCTTCTCGAGCGTTCCCGCGCCCTTTGCTGCGGGCGTGCTCTCCCCGGTGAGCGCCGACTCGTCGATCTGCAGCGAGCTGGCCCCGACAATTCGGCCATCGGCAGGCACCTGGTCACCTGCAGTCAGCAGCACGATGTCGCCGACCACCAGTTGGTCACCCGGTATCTCGGCCTCCTCACTGTCGCGTCGTACCCGGGCCGAGCTCTTCATCATCGACTTGAGCGCGTTCATCGCGCTCTCCGCCTTGCCTTCTTCGCGCATGCCCACCACGGCATTGACCACGGTGAGCACGAAGAGGAGGATCCCGGTGCTCCATTCCTTGATGACCAACGACACGGCGCCGGCGGCGACAAGGATGATCTGCATGAAGGTGCGGTACTCGTCGGTGAAACGCCGCCAACCCGGCTTGGCTTTCTCCTCAGGTAGGGCGTTCGGTCCGTTTCGCGTGAGCAGTTCGCCCGCCTTCGCCCCCGTGAGCCCCACCGCCGGATCGACGCCGAGGGTCGAGGCGACCTCCTCGGCGGGCATCGCGAACCACTGCTCGGTGTTGCTCGTGGCTGAGCCGGGATCCTGCGTCGTCGAGGTCATCGTTATCGACCGTTGACTTGTTCGCTCGAATCGCTCGGTATCTTGGCTGTCTTGTCGTGATTCTGGTGTCTCAGGTGGTTCGTTCCGGCCTCTTCCTTCTCGGCTGCCGCCTCCAAGGAAACCTGGAAGGGGTCGGAGGCGGCGCCCTCGGGGGCCTCGGCGAGGAGCTCGGCCTTGGCCTCCAGCTCGCCACGCTGCTCCTCGGGCGTCACCTTCGGGAATTGCGGGTCGAGCTCGATCAGGGTGTGAGTCAGTACGGCACCCACACAGATCCGGGCGAACCACTTGTGGTCGGCCGGGATGACGTACCACGGAGCCCACTCGGTGCTGGTATTGGACAGCACTTCGGAGAAGGCCCGCTGGTAGTCATCCCAGAACTTGCGCTCCTTTGTATCGTTGGCCGAGAACTTCCAGTTGTGGTCGGGGAGGTCGAGCCTGCGAAGGAAGCGGATGCGCTGTTCTTCCTTCGAGAGGTTCAAGAAGATCTTGAGGACCTTGATGCCATTGTCGGTGAGGAACCGCTCCCAGTCGTTGATCTCGCGGAACCGGCGCTCCCACACGCCTTTGCCTTTCGCCTCCTTCGGGAGGCGCTGGCGCTCTAGTAGCTCAGGGTGCACCCGCACCACCAGGACCTCCTCGTAGTGCGATCGGTTGAAGATGCCGATCTCCCCGCGAGCCGGGAGGCGCCGTGCATAGCGCCACAGGAAGTCATGGCTCAGCTCCTCTGCCGACGGAACCTTGAAACTGCTCACGTGGACGCCCTGGGGATTCACCCCGCTCATCACGTGGCGGATGGTGCCGTCCTTGCCGCCGGCGTCGAGCGCCTGGAGGCAGACGAGCAGGCCGTGCGAGTCCTGGGCGGCGAGCCGTTCTTGGTAGTCGGCGAGGAGCTCCACGCTTTGTTGGAGGATCGATTCACTGGACTTCTTGTTCAAGAAGTCGGCCTTGTAACCGGGATCGAAATCCCTGGCCAATGTCACCTGGGCGCCCGGCTTGACGCGCAAGGGCTTGATGAGCTCGGCAGCCCAGTCTGCTCTGGTCTCGGACATAATTCAGCCCTCCGATTGATTGGAGCCACGCGCCTCAGCATGTCTTGACGGGCGAACCGACCTCGAAAACTCGAGGACCCAATTCTCGAGTGGAGCAGCTGACCGCCCCTGCTTCGGTTGACATCATCTGCCCGCACCCTTCCTGGTACTAGGGCCGAAAGTCACCCCCTGACGTTCAACTCAACACCTTGGATGTCATCTCGCGCAGATGCGATCGTCGGGGCAGGTCAAAGGCGCACCCAGGCCCATCCCTCGATCAGTACCGGCAGTGCCGTATCCGACTGGTGACGACAGCCCCGGCATCTACAACTCAGACCGTTGTCCACAGTCCGACTCCTGGGTACGAAAAGGTAAAGGACGAGTCGGTGGGTTGATTGAACTCGGCAGAGGAAAGTCCTCGAGCATCTTTGCAAAGGGAAGGTGGAGCATTGCATGGGGGGACGGAGTGCCATGTCGGCGCTTCGTTGCCATCCTGGTGGTCGGGCTCGACGCTCGTGGTCAGTGCGTCAAGTCGGAGTTGTGAGATCGGTCAGAATACGCGTGAGTTGGACGGCTTCGATGGGCGGAAATTGTCCACGAATAGGGACATAAGACCCTGGTCTCGCGCTCGCCATTACCTCATGATGATCTTGCGGTGGGACAACGTGCCGCGTCCCTGGTGGGCGTGGCCGAACGATGGAGGCGGACCGTGGAGCAGCGAGGCGAGGGTTGGGTGTTGTTTGCCGGGATCATCCTGGTGCTGGGGGGTGTCATGAGGGGATTCGACGCCATCTGGGCCTTTTCGTACCACGGTGTCCTGCCCTACAACTTGGAAGCTGCGATCTTCGGTCACAGTCTGCACACCTACGGATGGATCGACCTGATTGTCGCCGTCATCCTGATCGTCTGCGGCTTCGCCGTCGTATCCGGCTCTGGCCCTGCCCGATGGATCGGCATTTTTGCCGCCGCGATCGCAGGGATCAGTGCCATCTGGTGGATGCCCTTTTACCCGGTGTGGGCCCTCGTCTACATCATCATTGCCTTCCTCGTGATCTATGCGCTGGCGGTCTACGGGGGTGTGCGCGAGCCGTCGTGATCCTCGATCCCGAGGCAGTGGGCGGGAATTCCGGACGGAGGTCTCGCTCAACGGATCGCCGCAAACCGGATGGCGATCCGAAGACCTGTGGACCGAGGCCCAGCGGGGGTCTCGTGCGTGCTCGACCGCATTAGCGGGCCATGGTGGCCTTCCTGGCACTGCTGGCCGCGTCTGTCTGCGATCTACCAGGCAGAACTCGGTGGAGATGATGGGACTCGAACCCCTTCCGGAGCACCGACGGCGTCGACCGATTGCGCCGGCGAACCGATGTAGTTGTGCCTGCCGTGACACCGGGACACAGAAGGGCCGGAGGGCTCCTCCAAGGGCACTTCAGATCATTCAGCGGTGGCACCTGCAAGCCCACGGCGCACTGCCCTCAACCAATGACAAAGTCTCAACACACACGAGAAATCGCTGCGGTCCGGTCTTCGAACCCTCTGATGTCGGCGACCAGACCATCTCTAATGGTCAGGATCTGCCAGCGCTCCGTCGGCCCTCCAGATTCCGACGGAGAATGCTCATCGACCACGCTGAGACCAACGAGGATCTGGCCGCCGAACACGCTCGTTTCGGTGACGACCGCTCGGACCCCCTTCGCTCGACCACGGCGGTACCAGGCAAGTACCTGTTCACGGTTGCGACACCCGGAGTTCATATCGTCCGGCGCCCCCCAGGTGACGTTGGGATCGAGAAGGTCCCGATAGCCGAGGAGATCGGCTGGCTGGAGCGCAGCGCGAATCTGTCCGGCGATCTGCTCCATCCCCGCTGGGTCAAATGCCATTGTGGATACCTCCATCAGCCCCTTCATGCGATTCTCACACCAGCAGGCGGGCTTAGGTACTTCACGCACCCTGCCGGTTGGGCGAGGCAATACCAGAAATGAGTGTTAGTTAGTGCGGCAGCCGCTCGGTGAGCATGACGATGACCTCATCCCCTTCAGTCTTGCCGATCTTCTTCCTAATCTCAGCTCTGATCGGCAGCTTGTGCGTGCCGTCACCCGTCGCCATGAATGAACACTGGAACGGTTCGCCCTCCACCGTTCCGCGCACCTTCACGAGGCCCTTGGTCCCGAAGTACTCAGCCGAACCGTCCATCACGACGTAGGTCCAACCACCCTTGGCGGCGCTCTTCTGCATCGTGGCCCGAAACGTCTTAATCCATCTCCCAGATTCTCCACCTGAGGCGCTGAACTGTCGACACGTCACGTTCGATTGTGCTGAACTAGCAGGCACCTGAGGAGGATGTCGGATGACTGTTCGTAGCAGTAGCCCTGTCGGTGCGCCATGTTGGACAGACCTCTGGACGTCCGACGTCGACGTGGCCCGATCGTTCTATACCGAGCTGTTCGGCTGGGAGGCCCTGGAGCCGAGCCCCGAGTTCGGGGGCTACTTCATGTTCGCTCGGGACGGCGTACCGGTAGCTGGAGGCATGGGTCCGATGGGCGACATGCCGGCCAGCAACCGCTGGCGGATCTACCTGTCGACGGCCAACATGACCGAGACGCTGGAGTCGGCGACCGGAGCGGGTGCCCAGATCAGCGTGCCGGCCATGCCGGTCGCCGATCTCGGCATTCAGTCGATTCTTGTCGACCCGTCGGGGGCCGACCTCGGAGCATGGGAGCCCGGAACCTTTCCTGGATTCACCGTCCTGAACGAGCACGGAGCGCCCAGCTGGTTCGAGCTCCTGACCCGTGACTACCCGGGTGCCGTCGAGTTCTATCGATCGGTGTTCCACTGGGACGCCAACGTCGTCGCCGACGTCGACGACTTCAGATACTCGACGATGCTCGATCCCCATGGCGACGGCGAACTCGCCGGCATCGGTGACGCCACGTCGCTCCTGCAGGATGGGGAACCGGCGTACTGGTCGACCTACTGGGAGGTCAACGACGTCGACGCCGCAGTCCAAAGGGTCGGTGAGCTCGGTGGATCGGTCGTCGAGGCCGGGCAGGACACGCCCTACGGTCGACTGGCGACGGTCGAGGATCCGCTGGGGGCACGGTTCAAGTTCCGCACTTCGCCACGGTAGGGCGTCACCATTGCCGGGTGCCTTTCGCGTCCGGGATAAGACCGTAGCCGGGAGAAACGGTGAAACGACATGGCTGAGCTGGAACCGGGCACCGAGCTGACCGCCTTCAGCAGCCCGAACGCGGTACCGACCGAGTGGTCTCGTGCGCGTGCGACGTTGGCGAAAGCTGAGCTGTACTGGTTGTCGACCGTCCGACCGGACGGACGGCCGCACGTTACGCCTCTGTTGGGAGTCTGGCTCGAAGGAGCGCTGTACTTCTGCACCGGTCCGGACGAGCGCAAGGCGAAGAATCTTCGGGAGAACCATCACTGCGTCGTTACGACGGGCCACAACACCCTCGAGGGGTTGGACATCGTTATTGAAGGAACCGCCGAGACAGTGAGCGATGACGCGGAACTGGTTCGCGTCGCCGACACCTACGAATCGAAGTACGGATCGCACTTCGCCGCACCGAGGGGAACGTGGGCTGGCCTCGGGGACGCCATCCGTCGATCAGAGGCCCTCGTCTACCGAGTCACCCCAGTGACGGGCTTCGGGTTCGGCAAGGGAGAGCTATTCAGTGAGACCCGGTGGCGCTTCTGATGGTGCCGCACTTCCCACGTCGCCGAATGCGTGGGAGGCATGCTTTGCGGGCGAGCATGACGATGGAACAGCTCGAGATCAGAGCCATGATGGACAAAGCGAAAAGGGCGGATCGTGGGTCGGACTGAGCACGTCCGGGTCGGACGCCCGTCGACTCGGACGCCTGAAGGGCGGCAATGAGGCGGGCGAAGTGAGACGTTTCCCGTGAGCAAGCTGATCTACTCGGCGATCACGTCGGTCGACGGCTTCGTCGAAGACGACAGCGGCAATTTCGACTGGGGTGCTCCGGACGCGGAGGTGCACGGCTTCATCAACGACCTCGAGCGGCCGATCGGCATCTACCTCTACGGGCGCCGTATGTACGAGACGATGCTCTTTTGGGAGACGGCCCACAACGTTCCGGATCAGCCCTACGTCATTCAGGACTTCTCTGAGATCTGGCAGGCAGCCGACAAGATCGTCTACTCGAAGTCCCTGGATGCGGTTTCCAGCGCCAGGACGCGTATTGAACGGGATCTCGACCCTGAGGCAATCCGTCAGTTGAAGGCGGCGGCCGCAGCCGACATCACGGTTGGCGGTGCCGAACTCGCCGGCCAAGCCATCAGCACCGGACTGGTCGACGAACTGCGCCTGTTCATCGTCCCAGTCCTCGTCGGGGGTGGGAAGCCGACTCTTCCTGACCACATCCGGCTCGACCTCCAACTGCTGGACGAACGGCGATTCAGGAGTGGCGTCACCTATCTCCGGTACAGCGTCTCAGCCCTGTAGATTGAGATGAGATCGCCAGTTCGACTGTCCTTCGAGGTAGGCCGGTAGAGGGGGGCGGCGCAGTCAGATGGCATGGAGCGAGATCACTGCCAGCGCTCGAGCTGAACAATCGGCGAGTGCGTGGGTCGGCACCGGCGGTACGCTGAGCTTCGTGAGCAGACGCTGTTTCGGAGAGTGGGCCAACTCAGGTCATCGGAGGTAGCGCAGTGGGGAAGATCACCCCGTTCTTGTGGTTCGACGACCAGGCCGAGGAGGCCGTCAAGTTCTATCTGTCGGTCTTTCCAAACTCCCGGATCCTTCAGATTGCACGGCACGGCGAGGGAGGTCCAGGGCAAGCCGGCACGGTGATGACCGTCCACTTCGAGCTCGACGGCAACGAGTTCGTCGCGCTGAACGGCGGTCCCGTGCACTACGGCTTCGATGAGTCGGTCTCGTTCGTGGTCGATTGCGCAACCGACGAGGAGGTTGACCACTACTGGGAAGCTCTCACCGATGGCGGGGAGGAGATCGCCTGCGGATGGCTGAAGGATCGCTACGGTCTCCGCTGGCAGATCGTGCCAACCGATCTTCCTTCGGTTCTCGGTGACCCTGACCCGGAGCGGGCGAGCCGGGCCATGCAGGCCATGATGACCATGAAGAAGCTCGACATCCACGCGATGAAGGACGCTGCCGACGGGGTTACCCGCCAGGTCGATTGAGTACAACGGGACCCGCCTGCCCATGAGGAGTGGCAGAACGCACTGTGCCGAACCCGGCGACTGGTCCTCTCTGTCTCGCCGCACTGCCGGTCGTTCTTCGTGGCGCCTTCGATTGCCACTGACCCGGATCGACAGTGCATTGGTGGCCTGCACGATGAAAGGAAGCGAGACCAATGAAGACGATGACATGCAAGCAACTGGGTGGACCATGTGAACTTCAGCTCCATGGCGATACCGCTGATGAGGTGATCAAGGCGCAAGACAAGCATCTGAACGAGATGGTTTCGAACGGCGACGACACGCACGAGGATGCCTTGCGGGAGATGAAGGGGAGGTGGAAGCGTCCCATAGCAGCAATGGGATGGTATCGGAGCACCAAGCGTGCCTTTGCTGCTCTTCCCGAAGACTGATCATTCCCACGGGAAGATCACCCACTGGATTCCGTTAAAATGAAATTGTGTGCTTGATGATGTGCCCGTGTCGTTCCCATCTACTCGATCGACCACAGCCAGTTCGAGGACGAACAGGGGCTGGCAGCCAGCGTCACGGGCCTCTGATCGGAGAAGGGCCTTGCACTTGATCGCCGGGTCGGTGGGACGCTGCGACTGATTGACCCCCTGTGGGAGGCACGTAGGGGAGCCTTCCTGTGCTGAGGAGAAGTCGGACCCATGATCTTTGGCGCTCACGTGATTCTGTACAGCGCGGATGCCGCGGCAGACCGAGTGTTCTTCCGGGATGTCCTCGGATACTCGTCGGCGGACGCTGGCCACGATTGGCTGATCTTCAGGCTTCCTCCAGCGGAGTTGGCCGTTCATCCTACCGGTGACAATGGTGGACACGAGCTCTATCTGATGTGCGATGACCTCCGTGCCGAAATGGCCGCTCTCTTGGAGAAGGGCGTCCGATGCTCCGGCGTAGAGGAAGCTCGATGGGGATCGGTCACGACGATCCAACTTCCCGGTGGTGGGACCGTCGGCCTGTACCAGCCGAAGCATCCGACAGCACTTGCGCCAAGGACGTCCTGACTCGGCCTGGGATCCTCGGACGTCCTGGCCTCCGATGGGCGTCCCATACCGTCGGCTGGGTGGGTTTGTTGCCATTTGCCACCTGTCAACACGCCGTTGGCTTTAGAGGGAATTCAGGGTGCGGCCGTGTTGCCCGCAAGCGTCCAACCGACGAGCGCATTGGCATGACCGTGCCCCATTCCGTACTCGGACTTGAGGTAGCCGACGATCGCCATGTGCCTGTCAAGACCACTGTCGACGATGATCTTCTGCCACTCCGCAATGGAGCGACCGTACTTCGTCTCGATTGACGGGAAGTACGAGGCTGGCCCTTGTTTCGGCCAAGGCGCAGACTGTTCAGCCATGATTGACATCTCTCCTTCTCGCGCTCGCGGACGAGCCAACTGCCGATGCATTCTCGCGCCGCCGGGTGACCCGGATCGCCAGAGGAGGGAGGCGCTTCGCCTCTCAGAGAACGGGCCATGGCCGCCCAGGCGGTGGACAGTGGGCAAGAATGGCGACACAGATGAGCTCGCTCCCTTCGCCCCATCGAACAGTCGTGGATACCAGAAACCTTGCGGACCTCTACGGGCTGCCTGTCCTCGACTGGGACACGATTGCCATCCGCCTTGCACGGGGGGTGACCCAGGCCCCCAGGACGGGCGGGCCTGATCGGCATACCTGCTGGTTGGCGACGATTAACCGGGACGGAAGTCCGCACGTGACGGGCGTCGGCGCGCTCTGGGTCGATGACGCCTTCTGGTTCGAGACCGGGGAGCAGACTCGTAAGGGGAGGAATCTCGCCCGTGACCCACGTTGCACTCTCAGCGTTGCCACTCACGAGTTCGATCTCGTCGTGGAAGGCATCGCCGAGAAGATCAAGGATCGCGAGACCGTCGCCCGGATGGCGGAGAAGTGGTGCGATCAGGGTTGGCCGGCCCGAGTCGATGAGACCGGTCTGGCCCTGACCGCCGACTTCAGCGCCCCGTCCGCGGGTCCTCCGCCATGGGTGATCTATCGCCTCGTGCCCGATCGGGCAACAGCCCTACAGACCGTAGAGCCCGGAGGGGCAACGAAGTGGCGATTTCGGTCGAGCTGACCTTCGGCCCCAAGGATCCACCGGCGAGCGAAGGGTTGTGCGGTGACGTTGAGGCCGACCGAAGGACTGCCGACGTGGCTCGAGAGTCGCTCTCCCGGATCCTGCTTCGCTGCCGACTCGGAGGCGGTCCCTAACCGTCGGCCGGATCATCGATGCTGTTCTAGCCGTCAGGAAACGCTTGGGCGATTCGCACGCTGACAAAGCGTTCAACGAGAGGTTTCGGCAGCGGCGCAAAAACCATTTTGCATTTGCCGNNACGGTGTGAAGCAGTCTCAATGGCACGATCTCGATCTGCTTCCCTAGGGTGAACCGGGCGGCGCCGACCTGATTGTGAGGGGTCTGCTCCTTGGGAGCCGCCAAAGACATCGTACCCAGGACCACTCGTTGGCCCGGCACGCCGAGCAACCACGAAGCTTGCGAGGCGATTGCCGGAACCTCGTGACGAATTCCGTCCCAATCCGAAGTGGCGGTGCCCAACGCGGACCCTGGCTTGGCCACGGCGACTGGAACGACGGCCGCTTCGGCAGCATCGAGGAGATTTTCAACCAGGGGGCCGGTATACCGGAGGGGATACTGCGCCTCCAACGCACTGTAGGGAGCGGTTGTCATGGTGCTGGCAGGTGTCGCCGCCACCGCTCCTGTCGTGGAGGAGGCGGTGGGTGGACTGGTGACGGCCGCCGAGGATTGTTCCCGCTGCGCCAGGGCCGATGCCATTACCAGCACCGAGCGTCCCCGGATCGTCCGGTAACCGGCCAGCACCATGCACCCGGCGGACTGGGCTGTGTACCCGGATTTGATGCCGACGACCCCGTTGGTGCCGACCTCCGTCACAATGTTGTGGACCGTGCCGACCAGAGGAAGGCTGACAGTGGGCATGCCAACGACATCGGCAAATGCCGGAATGGCCATTCCTGCCGCAGCGATTCTCAGACTGTCGGCCGCTGTCGAGACCGACTGTGGCTGAAACCCGCTGGCGTCGACGTAGTGCGTATGCACAGCGCCGAGCGAGGTGGCCAGTGAGTTCATTTTGGTGACGAATGCCGATTCGGTACCTGCGTCCCACACCGCGATGCTGTACGCGATGTCGTCGGCGGATTGATTCAGCAGCGCCTCGAGCATTTGCATCTCCGTGAGAGTTTCACCCACCTGCAGGGGGACGTTCGTCTGGTCAGTTTGAAGGTCGACGTCGAACTGAGCAGCATCGGCCGCGGTGATGGTGATCGAAGGTCCGCTTGCGTTGAGCGCAACTGGATGGTCGTGGAGAATCACCACGGCAGTGGCCATTTTGGTCAACGAGGCGATGGGAACGGGACCCTCCAGTCCGGACTGTTGTGCATAGCCAAGGGAGGGAATGGCGACCGCAGCCTGGCCAGCGATCGGCCAAGGGAGCGCTGGGGCGGATCCACGGACCAAGGAGTAAGAGTGTCGATCGGTAGGGAGCGTTGGCTGCGCCAACGGCCGGCTTACGCGCTGCGCGGCGAGCAGACCACTTGACAGAAGCACCACCACGATGAGCACGGCCAGCGACCACTTGGTCCTGCGACGGTTCCGGCGACGTCTGGCGTGTCGTGGTCGCTCCACCCCAATGGGTGCTGGCATCCTTGGGCTACCTGGCTCCGCCGCCATCGCCTCGTCGGTGGTTGGCCCTGCAAGGGCGCTCAACGACCCTCCGTCCTCGGCCGTCATCGGCTCGATTTGGGGCTTTTGCTCATCAGCTTCGTCTCACTACTCCCGGCGCTCTCTGCTTCTCGTTACGGGCAATCGGCCCCGGCAAAGCCTAAACGCGGGGGCCGGAGAAACCTGTCATCCAGCGCCTGAGGACAGCAACCGAACCCAAGCGCTGCGATGCACTGTGATCCTCAGCTGATGCAGCTGAGTGCCAGCCAATGGTCGTGAGAGTTCTCAGCCTGCGTCGCTGCGGTCTCCATCGGCCGGCACTAGCCTTCGGACTGATGAGATGATCCGTCTTGGTCGCCGCTTGGCTCAGCGATCCCATCGGTAGCCGACGTCGACGAAGGGAGCGGTGCACGGCGGGCCGTCGGCCACCAGCATCTCGGGTCGGGCGTGGAGATCTTCCGGGACCCGTATCAAGGCAGAAGAGCGGGTTCCGTAGCCGTCGGTGTGTACGCACGAAGCAAAGGTCGCTGGCCGTCTCGCAATGGCGTCGTTCTTGCTCGACTCCCCATCGGCGGTGACGGGCACGGTGTGATCGGCCAGCACGGATGGCAGCGCAGTCCACAGCGTTGTATTCGCCGAGTGTGCCGCCGAGACAAGCGAGCGGATCCGGTCGACCTTTGGGGACGACTCTCCAAGCGCCACGTTCTCGAGCACATGAACGCCCGGGGTGAGCTGATGGACCACCGGCGCCTCGTCGGCGGGCAGCGCAATGTAGTAGAGCGACTGTCGGTCCCCGACCAGAAGCCATGCCGGGTTGTACTCGCCCGCCTGCACGTTCCTTACCAGCTCGGCCACTCCATCATCGGCACTCCGCTGGCCGGCGAGCATCAGGGGCAGTTCGCCCCGGGAGCGCTTGCTCAGATCACGCCCCCCGGAGGAAGGGCGGTTGGTCAAGCCCGCCACCACCCCGTGGTCGTTCACCGCCAGCCAAGTCCCACCGGCGAGATCGTCGCGTCCACCGAGGATCCTTGGATTGCTCTCACGTAGTACGCAGAGCGGGTGTGCCGGCCGGTCGAGCTGCTCGTCGCGATTGGCGGCCACCACCAGTGCGTATCCCGGCTCCGTCTGCCAGGCGAACACGAGGAGACACACCGTGGCCAGGGTATCGGGTGCCGGCAGAGGGGACAGGGGCATGCGAGCACAGCCGCCTTATCGATCAGGTCGGAGTAGAAGTCTTGACCGCCGAAGCTCGCCTGGGGAGCGTGTAATGCTGATTCGGCCAGGTTGAGCCGGCTCGATCTGGCCAGAACGTCGGCATCAATCCCCGTCACCTGCTCGGCCAGCCACAGGAACTCGGACAGGGAGACGAACCGGGTCAACGGGCGAGTCGGTCCAGCAACTCCTTGTCGCGTTCGAGGAGCTTGCTGGCCCGGGCGGTGAACTCTGCGTCTGCTCGGACACGGGTGATCTCAGAGGAGAGCGACTCGATGATGAGAGCGTTCACGCTCGTGCCCTTGACGCGTGCCACCGCTTCAGCCTCTTCGGCCAGGTCCTCGGGAAGCCGAACGGTTGTCTGCTTTGTCATGACATCATGATATCACGATGCGATAAGCCAGCGATTGACTGCGGCCGAGCGTCCCTGAACGTTCGGGCTGGTGTCGCCGGGGGCTGTCCCCAACCGCCGGGAGGCTGGCGAGGGGGAAGCGGGTCGTGCCGATGGCATGTGTATGCTGATTTGCATGCATTCGACGAGTGTGCGGATCGATCTAGAGACCCACGAGGAGCTCAAGCGGCTGGCCAAGGACCTCGGGACGACCGTGGGACGTACGGTGGCGCTCGCAGTTCGAGCGCTTCGACAGGACCGTATCGGCAGCCAACTCGCCCGACCGTTACGAGACGACGAGACAGCCTGGCTCGATGCCGACGTCGGGTGACGTCGTCGATCTGGACCTCGGACTCCCCGAAGGCCGAGAAGCCGGATTCCGCCATCCTGCGGTGATAGTGACCGCCCAGCGCATCTTGCACGCAGAACCATCTGTCATCCACGTCGTCCCTCTCACCTCGACCACACGGAACTTCGACTCCGAGGTAGCCATCGAACCCGATGGTCGCAACGGGCTCACGCTCACCTCAGCAGCCCAATGTCAGCACCTGCGCGCCGTCTCACCCAGGCGAATCGCCTCGACTCGCGGCAACGTGGGAGCCGCCACCTTGGTTCAGATCCGCGAAGCCATCTCGATGATCCTCGACCTTCCCGGCTGAGCCCTGGATCCACGCGGCCTGACAGCTGCTCCCTGCCCCCGAAGACCGGCTCGAGGGCGAGTTCGCGGTCGGCGACTGATCAGTACTGGATGTCGAGGGCGTAGCGGAGCGCGTGATCAAGGGCGGCACGCTTTTCCAGGCTCAAGTGGCCGACTGCAGCCTCCGTCAGCATCGTCTTCGGCAACGTCACGATGTTGTCGCACGTGATCACGCTGGCATCCGGCAGCCCCTCGTCAGTTCCCACGGCGATCTCGGAGCGAATCCCACGAATAGTGCGGGCGATGGGCGCACATGTGACGGCGGACAGGACTGCGATCGCCGCATCACGGGTGAGGACGCAGACAGGGCGTCGACCCGCAGGAGTGCCAAGGTCTGCCCAGACGATGTCTCCTCGGGCTACCACTCCGGCATGGTCGCAGCGGCCAGCCGCGTGGCCGCTTGGACAACCTCCGGATCCTGCGGGATTCGACGATACGCAGCCTGAAGTTCGACGTCCGCACGATGCATGTCTGCTGCGTCCAAAACCGCAATGGCTCCTCTGCGGAGGAGCTCGGAGCGATTCGTCCCGCGCTCGGACGCCAAGAGATCGAGTCGGGTCACCAAGTCATCGTCCAGCTGCACGAGAACTTCGCGTCGACTCACAAACCATATGGTACACCATATGCCACCCGCAGCGACCATTGGCGGCTACCAGTCAGAGTGCCCCCGCGTCGCCGGCCCGGTGGGACCCATGCCGGCCCACCGAGCAGCGGGTGCCTGCCATGGCGAACGGGCGCCCCGGTGTTTTCCGGAGTGCCGCCGAACGGGCACCGGTGCAAGGTGACGTTCGAGCACCGGGGGTGACGTTGCGGTCGGGTTGAGATTTCCCAGGGTGAGGGTGATGTCCCGCGGGATCATGGAAAAGGACCAGGGCGTGTCGTCCTGGTCCCGATCCAACGAGGTCCCATGCCCAACCGACAACAGGACACCAAGAAGAAGCCCCTTCTCACTGTGAGCCAAGCGGCGGTGCTGCTCGGTAGCGACCGCTCGACGCTCAACAAGGCGATCGGCGACGACCGGTTTCCCCTTCCGGTGGTGCGACTGAACCGACAGATCCTCATCCCCCGAGTTGCGGTGGAGCGCCTGCTCGGTGGCCTGGTCGATCAGGAGACGGAGGCGGGGCCATCCGGTGCCAGTTCCTGTTGCCCGTCCTGCGGAGGATCGTTGGATTCCCGCTCCCCCTCGTTGTCGAGGACACGACCGAAGTGCTCGGCGGCCCGACGGTCCTCTGCGGCGATGCCGTCGGTGTAGTGACGGGCCATACGCACGGTCGCCCACCCCATGCGTGCCTGCTTCTGGCGCTCGGGGATCACCGGGTCGAGGATCGTGGCCTGAAAGTGGCGGAGCGAGTGGAGGTGGACGTCCGCTGCGAGGCCGGCACGCTTCCGGATTTTGATGAACGTGTGGGTCATCGACTCGGGGTGCGGTGGTGTCTCCCCTCCGGGTTCGGTGGAGAACACGAAGCCGTCCTCTGACAGGGCCAATTCGCAGAGCTCGGCCAACTGGGTCTGCGAGGTGCGAAGCGCCTCCAGCACGGCAATCGTCCCGGCATCGACGGCAACGGTGCGGATGCTGGCCTTGGTCTTGGGTCCCTTCGCCATCGCTCCGCCCTTCGCCGCCACGATCGACTCATTCACCCGGACGGTCGCACGCTCCCAGTCGATGCTGTTCCACCGCAGCGCGCACGCTTCGCCACGTCGCATGGCGGTGGCGGCGACGAGATGGAGGTAGGCGCCGAAGCGCTCGTCGAAGGCCTTCGCCTCCCGGACGAGCGCCTGGACTTCGACCACCTCGGGTGCCCGGACGGGATCCGGCCGTTCGGCGAGCGGCCAGGTGGGAAGTTCGGTGTCGGCCACCGGATTGGTGAGGGTGCCTCCACTCCCCTTCGCGGCCAATCTGCATGCCCTGCCAATAATGTTGCGCACCCGCCGGACGGTGTCCCTGCCGGCTCCGTCGGCCTTCATCTTGCGGAAGTACCGTTCGACCTCGAAGGCATTGAGGGCGGCGATCCGCTTGGTCCCGATGGTCTCTCTGACGTACCGTTCCCAGATCTCCTCGTAGCCCCTGACCGTCTTCGGCGAGAGATCCGCCCAACCGTTGTCCCTCCAGCCCTCGACGGCGTCGTTGATCGTCGTCGAAGGTCCCCAGGCCCGGTTCTCCTCCTGGGGTATGGGAGCCGGAGCGCTGTCCTGGACGGCGATGAGTCGGGCGAGCTCGCGTTCTGCCGCCCTCTTGCCGCCCCGGAACACGACGCTGCGCTGCTTCGGACGACCGTGGTTGTCACGACCGATGAACACGCGCAGCTCCCAGGTGTCGGCGCCCCGGTCTTTCCGCTGACGAATGGATCCGGCCATCACTGTCCCTACATCTTCTACATCTTCTCTTGCCCGTCCCGAAGTCGTAGGGACAGAGGCTCGTCGAGGGAGGGTCCAATCGACGCCAAGCCGCTGACCTGGACTTGTATGGTGGAGATGATGGACCTCGAACCCACGACCCCCTGCTTGCAAAAGTGATCCCTCGGTTTGCCATCTGTGGCCGAGAGTGGATCGCAGCCGGCTAATCCCAGGTCAGATAGGGACGCCTCGCGGGACCCGAAGATCGCCGGCGACGGGTGTCGACACTTGGCGACGGGTTTGTAGGGACGGGAGTAGGGACCGGATCGGGTTCGGAGGGTACTGCCCCGATAACGCGATTACACGGGTGAAAGTGACCCCCAACCGGCAACGGCTCAGCCGTGACCCCGACGCGCGTCCACACGGTGGGCGGCGAGCACACCGAAGGCTGCAGCTGCCAGGGCGGCGACCCCGCCGATGAGGACTGGGGCGCGGACGCCGACCGCGTCGGCGATCGCACCGAGGATCGGTCCGCCGATCGGTGCGGTGCCCACAAGGAGAACGGTTTGTAGCGCGAGGACGCGCCCGATCATGTGCGGCTCCGTTCGGATCTGGGCAATGGCGGTCGTGGCCGTCATGTAGGCGACGCTGGCGGCGCCGACCAGGGCCGCCACCACGAATGCGAGGGCCACACTGGGGACGACCGAGAGGCCAAGCATTGCTGCACCGAGGCCCGCGGCACCGACCGCGACCGTCCGGATGCTGACGGTGGAACGCCTGGCGACGAGCAGCGCCCCGACGAGGCCGCCTGCGCTGAAGGCCGAGTAGACGAGGGTGTACGTGCCATCGCCGCCGTGGAGTCCCTTCACGACAAAGAGGGGGAACACGACCGCGAAGTTGTAGCTCATCGTCCCGATGAGCAGGAGCATGACAAACGTGATCCAGAGGTCTGGCACACCGGCGATGTACTTGAGTCCTGCCCGGACCTGTCCGGCCCCACGAGGCATCACCGGCAGGCGTCGCAGCTCGGCCGAGCGCATCATGGCGAGTGCGGTGAGGACCGCCACGTAGGACACGGCGTCCACCGTGAAGCACCACCCGTAGCCGACCGTCACGATGAGCAGGCCGGCGAGGGCGGGTCCCGCGATGCGAGCCATGCTGTTCATGGCGCTGTAGAGCGTCACTGCGTTGGGTATCTCGTCGGTCGGCACCATCTCGTTGACGAACGTCCGCCGGACCGGGTTGTCCACCGCCAGCAACGCGCCTCCTGCCACGGCGATGCCGTAGAACGCGGCGAGTGGTGCGTTGTACATGAACGCCAGCGCCGCGAGCGCGAACGATTCGCACATCTCGAGGGCCTGTGTGACGTAGAGGAGGTTGCGCTTACTCGTGCGATCGACGATCACACCTGCCCAGGCGGACAGCAGCAGGATCGGGCCGTACTGGCACGCCACCAGCAGGCCAACAGCCACGCCGCTTCCGGTGCGGTGCAGGATGAGGAGGGTCAGAGCGACATTGGTCAGCCAGTTGCCAGTCTGGGAGATGGTTTGGCCGATGAAGAACAGGCGGAAGTTCCGCCACCGGAGGGATGACAGAGTGCGTCGGAGGAAACCGGGTCCCTGGGCAAGACTGTCGTCGTCCACCAGATCAGGTTCCTTCGGCGCATTCATCGGCTAGTCCCCCAGCCCCTTGAACGACTCGATGCTCATCTTCGCAGTCGATGAGGACAGCGTCGGCCCTGGCCCAACCTCCCGAACCAGCCGGCCACAAGCGGTGAGCTCAGCGTTCGTAACTGCCGGTCAGCCGACCTCTGGCGATCACCGGTGCGGTGAGGGAGGAGAGGAGGGCTCGGGGCCCTGCTCGATGGAGTTTGGCGGTGTCCGAGGTGTCGCTCATCTCGCCCGAGAAAGCGAAGACTTGGAACGTGTAGCGGTGTGGTCCGTGGCCTTTGATCGGCTCGGGGCCGTGGTAGCCCCGACTGATGGTGGATCGCAGGATCCGCACCCCGGCGGCGGGCTCTTTTGCCGACAGCGCGCCTGGGGGTAGGTGGTTGGGCGAGTCGAGCCGGGACGGATCGATGAGCGCCAGGCAGTGCACAGCCGGCTTGGAGGTGGGGACGTCGAGGTCCTCGACAACGAGGAGCAGTTCGGTCGTCTCCGGTGGTGGCGGGCTCCAGGTGAGATCGGGGGACAGGTTGTTTCCGCCGACTCGCTTACCGGCGTGTTCCAGCGAGATCTCCTCTCCTTCCCCGAAGCGTTCGCTCGTCACGATGAGCAGTTCTGGTCCCTGCAGGTTCGGACGGTTCCACGCCGAATGGCTGTCTCTGCCTCTGCGGTTCTTGAGGAGCTTGCCAAGAAGCGTCACTTCGTCCTCCCCAACATGTCGAGGATCTCAGCGGTCGTGGTGGTCTGGCCGAGCTTGGGGAAGATGCGTTCGATGCTGTTGGCGTGGGCATCGGGATCGGTGTCGGTCATAGCGTCGGTTGCCAAGACGACGTGATAACCGTGGTCGTACGCGGAGCGGGCGGTGGACTCGACGCCTGAGGTCGTCGAGATGCCAGTCAGCACCACCTGGGTGACGCCGAGGCCGCGCAGATGAGCGTCGAGCCCAGTGTCGTGGAAGGCGCTCCGCCGCTGCTTGGTGACGAGGTGGTCGTCCGGTTGCACATCGAGTTCGTCGACAAGGTCGGCCCAGCCAGGTGAGCTGATGTCCCCGGTCGGCCTGGTCCGTTCGGTACGCCCCGGTGCTCCACCGGTCACGTTGACCAGCACGACGGGGAGACCATGGCGGCGGAACGCGTCGGCCAGGCTGGTAGAACGCTCGACAATTTCTGCGGTGGGATGGACCGTGGGCGCTTCGACGACCCCATTCTGCAAGTCGATCACGATGAGTGCGGGCATGAGGTCCAACGTCGTCAGTGCCATCATTTTCCCTTTCCTGTAGGCATCGCGGTCACAGGCACTGCGCCAGCCGCTCAATCAGGGGCGCGGCCACCATCAGCTGTCGAAGCTCAGCAGGGCTGAACCCGTTTGATAGAGCCTTTGCCAGCTGCTCGGCGCGCCCGTTGTGCTTATCGCCCAGCACCCGTATGCCGGACTTGGTGATCGAAAGAACGGAACGCCGGCCGTCGCTTGGGTGGGGTTGTCGCTGGACGAGGCCACGCGCCTCGAGCGACCCCAGCGTCGTTCCCATCGACTGCACGCTTATCTGCTCGGCCTTGGCCAACTCGGTCACCGAGGTCGGACCGCTTCGATCCAATCGCTTGAGGGCCGATGCCTCCGGCAAGCTCAGGTCGCCGTGAGTTTGACGCTGACGAAGCTGTCGAATGCACAAGCCGATGCTCATCTGCAGAGCGGCGGCAACTTCGTTGACGCCTGGATCTTGAGACATACACCAAGGCTAGTGTTGTTAGAGCAAGCTAACAAGCCCACACTTGTGATCCAGAAGGTCACGCCTGGAGGTGCGGATCGTTTCTGAGCGCCGGTCCGAACGGCGGTGAGACGAGTGTTCGTAGTAGGCAAGGTCACGGCGGTAACGGTGGAGAGGGCACGCCGGAGCAGGTCGATCCAGGTCAGGTGGCGGTGCCATCTCACCCACTTCACTTGTGGCTCATCCGTTCCGAGCGACGGATCTGGCTCGCGGCAGGTGTCCCATAATGCGCGTAGTTGACCGTGCTGCGGTCGCCTCCTAACTCCGGGAGCGGGGCGCTATTGCCTAGGGCGAACCGGCACCAGGTAGCGTGTTCTTCGATCTCAACGGTCGGCGCGAATACTCCGGTGTAGGGTGTCGCTCGGCTCGCGAATGTGGGCCGTATCGGCAGATACGAATGCCAGTCACCCCTTCAACTGAGCGGAGTTCATCATGGCGTACGGTGTCATCCATTTCTTTCCCGGCGGAACGCAGAGCCAGTACGACAAGACTGTTGCCGAGGTTCATCCCGCAGGCGGTGGCCTTCCAGAAGGCCAGACTTTCCATGCCGCAGGCGCTTCCGAGGACGGCTGGACGATCATGGCCGTTCACAACTCGAAGGAAGGCTGGGAGAAGTTCCGGGACGGAACCCTTATTCCACGTATGCAGCAAGGCATTGAAGGCGGATTCGAGACGCCACCTGAAGAAACAGGTTTCGAAATTCACAACCTTCTTCCCTGAGCCGGATCCCTCGGGATTCAGTTGGGCCCGTCGTGCCGGAGTCGTCGCCGCAGGTAATGAAATCATCGGCATGAGTGACGGCGAGCGGCTTCTGGTCGTAGATCACCAGAACTTCATCGAACTGTTCATGACTTCGAGCGGACCCGATTCGAAGGGCACCGCGGTCGAGGCGATGGCTCAAGTCATCGATGCCCAGACCAGCCTCCGCTAATCGAGGACGAAGACCGCCCCGAACGCTGCCGGGTGCGGGACGTGAGCAACCAGAACATAGGCCTCCCGGTGTTCGCTGGCACCCGCACGTTGTCAACGCTCCTTCCGACAGCTCTGGCGAGATCACTTCGGCGCGGCGTATACAATGGGATCGTAGCTTCATACAACACCTCGGAGGTCAGTTCGTGTCCACCACCCACGTCATGAAGGTCTCATCCAACGGCCAGGTCTCGATTCCCGCCGAGGCCCGCGCCCGTTGGAAGGCTGACCACGTTGTTGTGGTCGACCTCGGCGATCGCGTCGTACTTCGCCCTCTCCCCGTGGACCCGGTCGCGGATCTGCAGGGAAAATACCGGGGACGGGGACCGAGCAGCGAGCGTGCTCGGCGCCAGGCCCGGACTGACGAGGCTTCCCGCGAGCGGCGGCGGTGATTGTTCTCGACGACTACGCAGTGCTCGCCCTCCTGAAGGGCGAGCCTTCCGCAGACGAAGTTGCGCAACTGCTCGCCCGCGACGAACAGGCGGTGTTGACGGTTCTCGGCGTGGCAGAGGTCGTCGACCATCTTGTTCGGCTGGTCGGCGCCGACGAGGATGATGCGGTGCTCGATGTGGCTCAGCTCGGGCTCGACTCACCGCCGCCACTGGACGCCGGACTTGCGTTGCGCGCCGGACTGCTCCGCGCCCGGCATTACCACCGGAAGAACCGTGCGGTCAGCCTTGCCGACTGCGTTGCGGCTGAGACGGCCCGACCAGCGGGTTCAATGCTCGCCACCGCTGACCCCCACCTACTTGACATGTGCCGGGATGAAAGCATCGCGGTCATCCCCCTCCGAGACACCAGCGGACAACTGTGGACCTTCTGAACACAAGCTCTGCGGGAGCGGCAGCCGAGTTCCGGAACATGCGGTCACCGAGAGAGGTCCTGCCCCCGAACGCGGGGTGTCACGGCCGCTCCTAACGGGGACCCTCCTTGGGCACAGTGTCATCTTGCGAGCGAGCTCAGGTTGCGCCTGAGCTCTCGGGCCTGCCGTAGAGGCCCTCTTGAATCTCGAGGAACTTGGCGGCGTCCTGATTGCACTGATCGCAGATGAACAACTCTCCATCGCCACTGGAGGTACCGTCCGGTCTTACCAGCTGACACATTCCACATCGCCGCATGTCAGCAACCATCAGGCAAGCCTTCGGTCTCGAGCAGCCCGGATCGGGGTCCTCTGATTGAGCATGAGCGAATGTCCTCAGTCCACGACTCCCAGGCCGGTATTGGCTGGTTCTCCCAACTGTAGAAGGAGAGCCATGTCTGTACTCGACTTAGATTCGAAAACTCTGGCCACCATCATCGAGGACCCCGGCTTCGATGAGGCCCAGGTGGCAGCGGCAGCTTTTCTTGCCAGGTACCTCGGCCGTACGCTCGATGCCTATCGCTACGACCTGCGGACGTTCTTCCAGTGGGCCGCCGACGTTGGCCTCACCGTCATGGAGGCGAAGCGACCCCATATCGAGCTCTACCGCACCGCGATGGAACAGAAGGGTCTCGCCCCGTCGACGATCGACCGCCGGCTGTCGACCGTCTGTGGCTTCTACCGGTTTGCTCACATCGACGGACGGGTCACCCCCAATCCGGCCCAGTACGTCCGGCGCCCCAAGGCCCACCCCTCCGAGGGTCGGGGCCTGGATCGTCGGGAGCTCGGAACCTTTCTCTTCACGGCCGAGCGCTTCGACAAGAGCCATGCAGCTCTTGCGGTACTCCTCGGGCTCAACGGGCTTCGGGTGAGTGAAGCGTCCGGAACCAACATCGAGGATCTCGCCTTCACCCAGGGACATCGGACCCTCCGGATCATGGGCAAGGGGAGCAAGCCGGCCGTGATCCCATTGGTGCCGAGGGCCGCTCGGACCATTGACCTGGCGATTGGCGAGCGCACGGAAGGGGCGATCCTGCGTTGGAAGGACGGAACGAGACTGGATCGGCGGACGGCCCACCGCTGGGTGCGCTCCATCGGCATGCAGGCAGGACTCAGGGCCGTCTACCCCCACATGCTCCGTTCGGCCTTCATCATGGCTGCACTCGATGCCGGCGTCCTCCTCCGTGATGTCCAGATCGCCGCTCGCCACGCGGATCCCAGGACGACCACGGTCTATGACCGCAGGCGGGAAAACTTCGATCGGCACGCTGCCTATGTCGTCGTCGCCTTCGTCGCCGGTGGATAACCGGTGAGGGTCGCCGCTCGATCAGAGGTCGACTTGGCCGCTAGCCCCACCCTTCAATTTCCGGGCGTGATCAACGTCACCCCGCGACGATCGGCGATCGAGCGAGCAACCTCTTCGACGGACTGTCCCGTCCGCTCGGCGGCGACTCTGACGTAGAGCAGAAGTGCAAAGAACAAGTAGGTCCAGAGATCATCGGACTGCCACCCCGGAACAGAATGCTGCGCTGTCTCGGCCGGCCCCGATCGTCCCGGCCGATGAACACGCGCAGCTCCCACGTGTCGGACCCCCGGTCTCTCCGCTGACGAATGGATCCGGCCATCGCTGCCCCCACGCCTTCCCTTGCCCGTCCCATGTCAAGACCCAGAGTTGTAGGGACAACGGTAGGGACAGAGGCTCGTCGAGGGAGGGTCCAATGGACACAAAGCCGCTGACCTGGACATATATGGTGGAGATGATGGTGGAGA
>PLHF01000085.1 GCA_003138855.1 Acidimicrobiaceae bacterium
CCTGTTCGCTGCCGGCGGCATCGCTCATGCGCCGCTTCCAGGGGATGCGCGCGTGCTTGCCCACCGCCGGACAGGACGGGTCACCGCACGAGCAGCGGCCAGCGATCGGGGTGTGCACCGGGATCACCGACCATCCCCGGGCCGCAGCATCGAGTGCGTCGACCGCACGCGCCCCGCCGGGCGTCGCCTCGAGTCTCACCGACCCAGCGTCGCCCATCGCGTGCTCGACGGCCAGAGGCGGAGGTCCCTGGTCCGCTCGAGTGTGCCTCGGCCGGCTGACGCCGGCTCCCGCCGGTGCCGTCACCGGTCCCCGTCCGAGGTCGGTGCCCGTGCGCAGTGGCGTCGTGCCGGCGCGGCGTAGGTCCTCCACCAGGGCGGCAAGGCGGTCGTAGTGCGACCCTTTCCAATAGATCCGGCCGCAGCCCGGGCAGGTGCGGAAGTCGGCGTACTCGCGCCGGGTCCTGGGCGGTAGGCGGTGTTCCACCTCGGCTTTCGCCACGGGCTCGAGCACGCCGTTGCACCTGAGGCACCGGCCGAACGGCGTGATGGCCCCGAAGAGGTCGAACTGCCGCAGGACCTCGACGACCTGGCGCCGGCGGTCGGTCTCCCGCACCAGGTGGCCATGGGTGACCTTGGCCCGCTTCAGGAGGCCGCGATCCCTGGTCAGGAGAGTCCGCTCGTCGTCCGCCGAGATCGCAGCCAGCTCGTCGTCGGTGCTGTCGTTCCGCCATACGGCATCGAATCCGAGGAGGCGCAGGGTCCGGGCGAGCCGCCCGAGGTGGACGTCGAGCACGAATCGAGGCTCGCGCAGCGGCCGTGGGTACAGCCGCACGAGTGGCGACACGTCGGGCACCTCGGACACGGGGTACACGTCCACGCGGTCGCTCTCACCCACCTGGTGCCCGAAGCCCACGGAGACTCCGTTGACGAGGATCACGTCGATCTCCGTGTGCGGCACCCCAAGCGACTCGGCGAGATCCTTCACCGTGGTGCCGGCGGCCACCTCGAGTCTGATCGGCCGCTCGCGCCGATCAGGCGGCTGGAGCTCGTTCAGCTCGGAGAAGAAGCGGACGTAGACGCGGTGGACCATCGCGGTGGAGCGTAGGGCGGTGCCCGCCCGGTGATCCTGGCCGTTGACGGCGCCCGAGTGTCGGGATGGGGCGCTCGCCCTTGTACGGAAGGGTGGCGGTCCCGTCATGGGGCGTGTGGGACACAGTTGGAGGGAGGCGGAAACGAGTTGGGTGCATTGCAGCTGACGGGATGTCGACCGGCCGGCTCAGAGCCCGGCGGGGGCGCCGCTGCATCACGAGGCGTGGCGCGCCGCCTCGATGCAGGCCCTGGTCAGCCGGAAGCTACGGGCGTCTCCGGTGGTGCCGATCTCCATCCTGTTCATGACGTAGCCCATCCCCAGCTCGAGGTCGGGGTCTGCCCAGCCGACCGAGCCGCCCATCCCGAAGTGTCCGAAGGAGCGCGGTCCGCCAAACCCTTCCGAGCCGATGATCCCGCGGTTGAGCATGAACCCGAGGCCCCATTGGATGTCGAGTCCGAGCAGGACCAGGTCCGGCCCCTCGGTCTGCGGGCGCAGCGCCCGGTCGAGCTGCTCGGGAGTGAGGATGCGGAACGTCCCCCCCGACGGTGTCGACACCTCGCTGACGCAGGCTCCGTAGAGGCAGGCGAGCGATCGGGCGTCGCAGATCCCGTTGGCCGCCGGGATCTCCGCCGCGTGCAGTCGGGGGTCGTCCCAGGCCTCCTGGTCCGACAGTGCCCCGCCCGGCGCAGCCAGGGCCTTGAAGAGCGGACCGTCCGCGGCCAGGTAGGCGCCCGCGTTCTCGAGCAGGTCGGCGACGTCGAGACCGGCGAAGGATCCCGTCCCGGTACCGAGCGCCGCCAGAGTCTTTCCCGACTCCAACGACTCGAGGAACGAGATCAGGCGGGCGACGCGGTGCTTTTCGGAGGCGGGCAGGCCCACGTAGAACTCGGCTCCGAGGGGACCGGCGACCTCCTCGCGAAGGTAGGTCCCGAGGCTGCGACCGCTGATCCGGCGTACGACCTCGCCGACCAGCCAACCGTAGGTGGTGGCGTGGTAGCCGTGGGCGGTGCCCGGCGGCCACGTGGGCGCCTGGCGCTCGAGCGCCTCGATCACCGGGTCCCACGCGAGCGCCTCCTCGAACGACAGGGTTCCGTCGATCCAGGCCAGGCCCGCCCGGTGCGACAACAGATCGGCGACGGTGACGTCCTCCTTGCCGGCCTGCGCGAATTCGGGCCAGTAGGTCGCCACCGGCGCCTCGACGTCGAGGAGGCCTTCCTGTGCGAGCTTGTTCGCGCACATGGCGGTGACGCCCTTGGTGGTCGAGTAGACGAGGACCAGGGTGTCCTCGGTCCAGGGCCTCCCGGCCCTCGTGTCGGCGACACCACCCCACAGGTCGACCACCTTCTTTCCGCGGTGGTAGGCGGCGAAGGCCGCCCCCACCTCCGACCCGTCGTCGAAGTTGGCCTGGAACGCCTCGCGCACCGCCTCGAAGCCCGGTGCCGTCGATCCGTCGATGGTCGTCATGCTCGCCTCCTCAGTCGGCGCGAACCATACTCGTCCCCTGCCGCCTTCCCCCAGGCACGGCGACGTCCCGGCCCCAGGTGGGTCATACTCGCTGTTCGTGAACCCGATCACCGCACCGCGGGTCGAGGGGGAGATCGTGGTCCGGAGGGGGCGCAAGCTCGGTTTCGCCGAGTTCGGCCCCGCCGGGGGACGCCCGGTCATCTGGCTGCACGGCACCCCCGGGGCCCGTCGCCAGATCCCCCAGGCCGCACGCATCGCCGCATTCGAGCTCGACGTGCGACTGATCGGCATCGACCGCCCCGGTGTGGGGCTGTCGACACCCCATCTCTACGACTCGATCCACGACTTCACTGCGGACCTCGAGATCGTGTTCGATCAGCTGGGGTTGGAGCGGGTCGCCATGATCGGGCTCTCGGGTGGCGGGCCCTACGCGTTGGCCGCGGCACACGCCTTCCCGGCTCGGATCGCCGGGGTCGGCATCCTCGGCGGGGTGGCTCCCACTCGAGGTCCCGAGGCCGTCGCCGGAGGTCTCGTCGGCCTGCTCGCCCTGCTCTCGCCGATCCTTCCGCCACTGAGGGTGCCGCTGTCCCTGACCCTGAACGCCCTGATCCGCCTCGCCCGTCCGGTGGCCTCGCCCGTCTTCGACCTGTACGCGGCCCTCGCCCCCGAGGGCGATCGGCGGTTCTTCGCACTGCCGGAGGTCAAAGCCATGTTCCTCGACGACCTCGTAGGTAACAGCCGGCGGGGGTTGAGCGCCCCCGTCTACGACCTCATCCTGTTCACCCGACAGTGGGGCTTCTTGCTGAGCGACATCGTGGTCCCGGTCGCGTGGTGGCACGGTGACGCCGACTACATCGTGCCGCTGGCCCAGGCCCGCCGGGTCGTGCCGCTCATTCCCTTCGCCGAGCTGTTCGTCCGTCCGGGTGAGAGTCACCTCGGGGGGATGGCCGCAGCAGAGGAGGTCCTGATCAAGCTGCTGTCGTTCTGGGATGACGACACGAGCCCTCGCAACGAGCGCCCGGCGCCACGGTGAACCGCCGGCCGTCGAGCGCAGGGCGGCGATGGCGTCCCCACCCAGACCGTCGGGCGAGGTGGGCTCGGTGATGAGCGGGGCGCGGGCAGTGGCGAGTGCTTCGGTGCGCCGACTCAGCTCACCTGGCGATCACGGTTCTCCCAGTAGCGCCTCCGGAGCTCGCGCTTCAGGGGCTTGAACGCTCCCGAAAGTGGCAGCGGACCGTCGAGGAACTCCACCGACTTCGGAACCTTGAACCCGGCCAAGACCGGGCGGACATATTCGATCAGGTCCGCGGCTGTCGCCCTCGTGTTCAGTTTGAGGACGACGATGGCGTGGACGGCCTCGCCCCAGACGTCGCTCGGGATCCCGATCACCGCGACTTCCTGCACGGCGGGGTGGGTGGCGATGGCGTTCTCCACTTCGATGGAGTACACATTCTCGCCGCCCGTGACGATCATGTCCTTCATCCGGTCGGTGAGGTGCAGGAGACCCCGGCTGTCGACGAAGCCCATGTCGCCGGTGTGGTACCAACCGTCGTGCATCGCCGACTCGGTCTGCTCCGGCTCGTTCCAGTACTCGCGCATGAGGTTCCCCCCGCGGGCGCAGACCTCCCCTGCCTCTCCTCGGGGAAGAGCATTGTCGAGAGAGTCCGTGATGCGGAGCTCGACGCCCATCACCGGTCTGCCCGCAGCTGTCGCCGCGTTTCCGCCGCGACGGTGTTCCTCGGGACCGAGGTACGCGAGGACGGAGGCAGCCTCGGTCATCCCGTACCCCTGGATGAAGTCGGTGTCGGGGAGCATTTCCAGCCAACGGGCGAGCATGGTCCTCGAGATCGGTGCCGCCCCGTAGACGAGCTGGCGCAGTGACCGGAGGCATTTGGCCGAGAAGCCCTCCGCCTGCTCCAGCAGCGACATCATGACCGGGACCATCATCGTCATGTCGATGGCCTGTTCGTCGATGACCCGCATCACCAGACCGGGGTCGAACAGCGGGATCGTCACCGAGGTCGCTCCGCTGGCCGGGATGCCCAGCACGCCGGCGACGACGGCAGCGTGGAACATCGGCGATTGGAACAGGAATCGCCGCTCCTCACGAAGCCCGATCTCGAAGAGCAGGTGGTACACGTTGAGCACCTCGGCTCGCTGTTCGAGCAAGGCACCCTTGGGGCGTCCGGTCGTTCCTCCCGTGTACATCAGGACGACGGCGTCCTCCTCCTCGGGCTCCGGCGGCATGACCGGCTCACCGGCCGCAAGCAGCTGCTCGTAGCCGATGGTGTCGTCGTCTCCTGTGATGCCGTCGCCGATCTCCCCGCCGATGATGACCAACTTGTCGATCTGCACGCCTTCCTCGTCACGGGCGCGGCGGAGGAGCTTGGCGAACAACGGGTCGGTGAAGACGATCCTGGAACCGGAGTCACGGAGGACATAGGCCAGCTCGGCCGGCGTGAAGCGGATGTTGAGGGGATTGATGATCCCTACCCCGAACAGGGCGGCATGGTACAGCTCCAGGAACTCGTGCCCGTTCGTGGCGAGTACCGCGAACCGGTCACCGTCCCCCAGCCCGAGCTCACTCTGCATGGCGTTGGCCAACCGCAACAGCCGGTCGGCGTGGACGGCGAACGTTCCTTCGTATCGCACCCCGCCGCGCGTCAAGTCGACGAACGCGACCTTATCGGCCAGCCGTTCGACGACCGGCAACAAGAGCCTGGGATACACCAGCTCCTTCATCACAACCCCCCCAGTCTGGTCCGGCGGATCGGCTCGCCGGCCTCCTACTCCACCCACCGCCGCTGCGCACGCGACCACCCGATGGGCTCGGCAACTGCTTGGGGAGAACGGCCTGTTGCTTAACTGTCCACCCAGAACTCGTCGAAGCCGTAGGCGTCGGCCTGGTAGACGTTGACCTCGGTGATCTTCCCGTGGTGGATCTCGTACTCGACGGCCACGACGACATCCAATTCCCTGCCGTTCCTCGTAGCGGTCTCCCGTTGGAGCACCACCGCCCGCTCGGGTTTGCTGAGCACGTCCAGGACCTCGATCTTGAAGGTGCCGTTGCTGCCCGCCTTCAGTCGTCCGAGAAAGCCGAGCACCGCCTCCGGGCCCTTGTAGCGACCGGCGAGGCTGCTGCGCCCCGGCTCGTGCCAGATAACGTCCTCCGCCATCACGACGTTGAGGAGGTCGAGGTCACCTGACTCGAAATCCTGATAGGTCCGCCGGATCAGCGATTCGTAAGCATCCTCTACAACCACGTCTCCCTCCCTTCCCCTTTGGTCTCTCCTCCAGATTCAGCACCTTGGCGGCCCGGCGCAAGGGGCGAAAGTCCCAATCCCCGCCGGGGGACCAATGGCCGCCTCCTTCCATGGCGGGCATTACTAGCCTTCTGCCATGGGCATGAGGATCGGGCTGCGCGTCCGTCGTCGTATCGGCGCGGGTGCCAGCAGCCGGCCCTGGGTGTGGGTCGTCCTCGTTTCGCTGGGCCTGTCAGTGCCGATGACGATGGTGCTGCCTGCAACGGCATCTGGGGCGACAGCGTCCACTGCGAGCACGCCGGAGAGTTCCGGCTGGACCGTGTACCACCAAGACGCGGCGGGCACCGGCGTGGCGACCTCGGTGACGGGCGTCGACACGTCGACCCCGAGATGGACATCGCCCAGGCTCGACGGCCAGATCTACGGGGAGCCGCTTGCTTCCTCCGACAGGGTCTTCGTGGCGACCGAGGACGACACCGTCTACGCCCTCGACCCTTCCACCGGCGCGGTGATCTGGTCGGTGCATCTCGGCACACCGGTGACCTCGGGATCGCTCCCTTGCGGGGACATCAGGCCCACCGTCGGCATCACCGGCACCCCGGTCATCGATCCGGCCAGGTCCGAGATCTTCATGGTGGCCGACGAGCTGATCGGAGGGAGACCGGTCCACATGCTGGTCGGCCTGGACACGGCCTCGGGACGGATCGAACTGACCCAGGACGTCGATCCCCCGGGTGCCGCGCCACCGGCCCTCCTCCAGCGGACGGCCCTCACCCTCGACGGTGGCGAGGTCGTGTTCGGCTTCGGAGGCAACTATGGAGACTGCTCCACCTACCGGGGATGGCTGGTGGCGGTGACCGAGGACGGCGGCACGCCGTTGGACTTCGCCGTTGACGCCGCCCCCGGAGAGAGCCAGGGGGCGGTCTGGATGGGCGGCGGAGCTCCGGCCGTCGACAGTAGTGGGAACCTCTGGATCGCCGCGGGCAACGGCTCGGTCACCTCGCCCGGGCACGCGTACGACTTCAGTGACTCGGTTCTCGAGCTGTCGTCCAGACTCCAACTTCTGCAGTACTTCGCCCCCAGCTCCTGGACCTCGAACAACGCCCATGACCTCGACATGTCCATGGAGCCCGCGCTGTTGGCCGACGGACGTGTGGTGGCGGCCGGCAAGTCGCGCGTCGCGTACCTACTCGACGCTGGTCACCTCGGGGGGATCGGTGGTCAGGAGGCCGCCCTCGGTCATGTGTGCGACGAGGATGTGGACGGCGGGTCCGCGGTCGTGGGAACGACCGTCTTCCTGCCCTGCCTGAGCGGAACGGTCGCCCTGCAGGTCGGATCGGCCCCGGCCGCCCTCCGCGTTCTGTGGACCAGCGGGGAAGGCGGCGGGCCACCGATCGTTGCGGGAGGCCGGGTGTGGACGATCGGACAGAACGGCACGCTCTACGGGCTCGACCCCACCGACGGCGCAGTGCTGCAGCAGGCTTCGGTCGGAGTACCGGCCAACCATTTTCCCACCCCTGGCGTCGGCGATGGTCTACTTCTGGCCCCTTCGGCCTACAGGGTCGTCGCCTTCAGTGCCTCCTCGACCGGTGCGTCCGGTCAGACCTCGAGTTCGGTTGCGAGGGCCGGCCCCACCGTGACGACGACGCCAGGATCGTCGGGCAAGGCGTCTGGAGCGGCCGTTCATGCCGGCCATGGTGCCGGCGCAATCGCCGGCGCCATCGGTGTGGGCGTGGTCGTCGCGGGCCTGGCCGTGTGGCTCCTGGCGAGGCGACGAGGGCGCAGGGCTGCGTAGTACGCCACCATCCTGCGAGATCGATCGGCTGGCTCAGCCGCCGATCAGCGCCGCAGCGAGTTCGCGGTAGGTGTCGAAGGGGAACCCCTGGGAGCGGTCGGCCACCACCTGCACGCACACATGGTCGGCACCGGCGTCTTGAAAAGCACGCACGCGGTCGGCAATGGCGGCGGCGTCCCCCCAGGCCACCACGGCGTCGACCAACCGATCGCTGCCGCCCCCCTCGAGATCGTCGTCGTCGAAGCCGAGCGTGCGCAGGTTGTTGGTGTAGTTGGGCAGTCGCAGGTAGCCCGCGGCGTACTCCCGGGCCGTGGCCCGGGCCACGAGTCGATCGACCTCGGGCACCACGGCCAGTTCCGGCGCCAAGAGTGGTCCAGGCCCGACGAGCCGCCGGGCCCGGGCCACATGCTCGACGGGTACGAAGTAGGGGTGTGCCCCCGCCGCCCGCTCGGCGGCGAGCGTGAGCATGCGGGGGCCGAGGGCGGCGAGGACCCGGCGGTCGGCTGCGACCGCCGTCCCCAGCGCATCGAGCTCATCGAGGTAGTGGACCATCCGGGTGTACGGGTGAATGTACCTGGTGCCGAGCTGTTCGACGACCGGCGCGTGGCTCGTGCCCAGGCCGAGGAGGAACCGGCCGGGGTGGGCGACTTCGAGGGCGGCGGCGCCGTTGGCCGCCTGCTCGGGGGTGGCGTGCCAGATGGACAGGATGCCGCTGGCCACCGCAAGTTGCTCGGTGGCGTCGAGCAGCCTTCCGAACCTGTCGGGGAAGCCGGGCTCGAAGCCGCCCGAACTCCAGAGGGCCCCGTAGCCGAGTGATTCCATTTCGGTGGCAGCTGCACCGGGGGACCGGTCGGAACCGGACCACGTGCCGCTCCACCAGATCCCGACCTTGCCCAATTCCACCAGGCCAGGCTAGCGATCGACCCGGAGCGGCCGCAGCCCGTCGGCGTAGGACGGCCGGGCACGCCCCGCGGTGCGCCCCGGCCGGTGGGCGACCGGCTGTCCAGGGCTGCTCGGCACCCGGCGGATCAGGTGGGCTCGATCCAGCTGCGCAGCGGTCTCAGCTGCGGGGTCTTCTTGCGCTGGAGCCCGGACATGCGTCGCAGGATGTCGTCGAGCACGACGATCGCCGTGTCGACGTGGGGCCCCTTGTTGAGCATGACGCACTCGGCTCGCTGCGACATCGCAGCATCGGTGACCTCTGCCCGGGACGGCTTGCCGGTGCGTGCGAGCTGGTCGAGGACTTCGGTGGCCCAGATGACCGGCAGGTGGGCAGCCTCGCAGATCCAAAGGATCTCTTCCTGCATCTCCGCGAGGCGTTCGTAGCCGGCTTCGACGGCGAGGTCTCCGCGGGCGATCATGACTCCGACGAGTGGAGAGCGCATGGCGTGCAGGAGGATCTCGGGAAGGCGTGCGAACGAGGCTTTGGTCTCGATCTTCGGGATGAGGCCGAGGTGTTCGGCCCCGACCCTCCGGAGGTAGGCGCGCACGTCGTCGATGTCGTGCTCGCTGTGCAGGAAGGACAGCGCAACCATGTCCGCATGGGCGGCGGCCACTTCGAGCAGGGGCAGGTCGGCGTCGGTCACCGCGGGGACGGGGAGATCCGTCTGGGGCAGGTTGATCCCCTTCTCCGCTCGAAGCTTCGACCCTGTTGGTGAGGCCGTCAGGATCCGGACGCGGAACTCGTCGGCATCGACGCTTTCGATGATGCCGGTCATCCTTCCGTCGTCGAGGACCACGGGCTGGCCCACCTGCGCGGTCTCGAAGGCGACGCCGAGCGTGCAACCGATCCGGGCACATCCGGGTTGCCCGTGTCGCCACGGGACAGCAGGCTCGAGGTCCCTGGTCAACACCAGCGGGTCCCCCGGGCGCAACAGGTGGTACTGGGGGATGATCGGCAGCCGGCCCACCCTGGTCGCATCGCCGTCGCAGGACAGCTCCGCTCCGGTCTCCACGTACGTGGTGTCCCACACCTCCACGACGCATGCACCGGGTGTGGCGCCGACGACACGCAAGGTACGCCCCGAGCCTCGGGTGTCGACCATGGCGACCACGTCCCCTGGGTGCCGGCGATCGACCCACGACGGGTCCACAGGCAGCGCCGGCCCCGGGCCGGGGGGCCCGGCATCGGGCCCGAACGCCGCCAGTGCCGCCAATGCGGGCATGACCGGCACGCCGCGCAGGTCGCGCTGGGGCCGTAGCTTCACCACCCGGGGCCCCTCGACGAGCGGGCCGGTCCGCAGCTTGGGCCCCGGCAGGTCCATCGACACCCGGCAGAGGCGGCCGGTCTCCTCGGAGGCCCGGCGCACGTGGCGCGCCATGCGCTCCCACGCGGCGGGGTCGTCGTGGGCACCGTTGATCCGGGCCACGTCCATGCCCTCCGCGACCAGGCGCCGCACCAGTCGGTAGTCGTCCGCCGCTTCGCTGGGGAGGGTCACCATGACCCGGGGCACTCGTCCGGGGGGGCGTGGACCGAAGAGAGCATCGGTGTTGCGATCGAGGGCGGCACGCCCCTCCTCGAAGCTCAGCGTGGCCGGCCCGAAACGGGGGACCCTCCCGTCGAGCGCGGCGCGGACACTCTTGACGGTCGCGAGCACGTGAGGTTCGCACCGGCCCAGTGACGACAGGCCGCGCTCACCCAGACGATGCTGCAGGTGACGGAGGTCGCCGTTGCGTAGGGCCAGGTAGTGGACGAGGTTGACTGCGTCCCGCCGGTGGTCGGTACAGACGGCGGCGATGTCCTCGCCGTGAACCTGCTCGAGGCGGAGCATGAGAGCCTCCAGCCCGGCCATTTCGGCCCGGATCGCGGCCCGGCCGGGGTCACGCCCCGCCTGCTGGCGGCGTCGAAACCGAACCCTCCAGGTGGCCGACGGGGGGACCGGTTGTGATGCGTCTCTCGCAACTCGCACAGACACCTACCTCTACGCTGATCCCCGAGCGCCGATGTCCTGACCCCGGTTGCCAATATCCCACGGCGGCAGTGCGATGGCTAGAGGCATTGGTCCCTGACGCGGCGAGCATTGCCTCCGGGGATGGCTCCGAAACGACGGAGGGCTAGCCTTCTGCTCCTGAGTGTGGCCTTGTGAGAGGTGGATCGAGATGAGTGATGTGAGCCAAGGCGAGGGATGGTGGCTGGCAGCCGACGGCAAGTGGTACCCGCCGCCGGCTTGGCCCCCCCTTCGTCCGCCCATGGGCAACGAGGGTGGGTACTACCCCGTGCCGGGCAACCCGTTCGCCCCGGTGGAACCCCGTGCGAGCCGTGGCCGGAAGCTGCGGAGCGGCCTGGTAGCCGTCGGTGTGGCGTTCTTTCTCCTGGGGCTGGGCGCACTCTGTTTTTCGTTTGGGGATTCCAATGGCCCATCGGACCTGTACTGGATCGGTGATGCATTGCAGGCTCTGGGTTACGTCGTCATCGGGGTCGCAGCGATCTCCATCGGAAGCGTCCTCGTGGATTCGTGAGAGCAGCGGAAGCCGGATCCCCTGGCGCATGAGCGAGGCCGGTCGGCGGCCTCGGCGGCGTCCGGGGCTGGCAGTATTGCCGACATGGAGCTCAAGGTCGTCCGCTACGAGATTTCCGACAAGATCGCGATCATCACCCTCGACCGCCCAGACCGGCTCAACTCGTGGACGGGTCGGATGCACGCCGAGTACCGATGGGCGCTCAACGAGGCTGATGGCAACCGGTCGGTCCGGGTGATCGTGGTGACAGGGGCTGGGCGGGCCTTCTGCGCCGGCGCGGACAGTCGCGCCCTTTCCGGTCACGTCGAACGCGGCGCCTATGACGCCGGCACACCCGATGACCTGGCCCGCCCCGGTTTCGGCACCGACCCGCGCTTCGATGCCGATTTCGCCTATCACTTCGGTCTCACCAAGCCGGTCATCGCTGCCATCAACGGGCCTGCGGCGGGGGTGGGCCTCGTGCTGGCGTGCTACTGCGACATCCGCTTCGCAGCGGCAGGCGCCAAGTTGACGACTGCCCACGGTCGGCTGGGGCTGCCCGCCGAGTTCGGGCTGTCCTGGCTTCTGCCCCGGATGATCGGCCTCACCCGAGCCAACGATCTGCTGTTGTCCAGCCGGGTGATCCTGGCCGAGGAGGCGGCGGACATGGGCCTCGTCAACGAGGTGGTGCCCTCCGATCGGTTGATGGACCGGGCCATGGAGTACGCGGGACAGTTGGCGACCACGGTCTCCCCGTCCTCGCTGCGGGCCACCCGGGGCCAGATCTACACGGACCTGCACGGTGACGCCGCCGGAGCGGTCAGCCGGGCTCAGCGGCTGCTGGAGGAGATGATGACCGGTCCCGACTTCGCCGAGGGTATCGCCGCCTTGCAGGAGAAGCGCGCTCCCCGTTTTTCGGATCCGGAGGCAGGCCCGTAGGCGAGGCGCTGGGGCTGGCTGGCTGGCGCCCGGCGTCACAGCCCGTCACTATGTTGAGCAGATGCCGTACCCCGGACCAGCGGAGCTCGGCCGTGGCGTCGTCCTGCTTGCCGGGGGCGACCTACCCGACCCGTGGATGTCGTGCCAGCGGGTGCGGGTCGGCGATGCCGAGCTGGCAGACCCCGTTGCGGTGATCGGAGCGCTCCACCAGGCGTGGCTCGATCGACGGCCGTTGGTGGTCGAGCTGACGGCGGACCTGGACGCACTGAGGGCTCCCCAGCGGTACGACGGTGCCGTCCACAGCCTGACGCCCGCGTTCGAGTTCGCAGTGGAGCGGCTCCAGTTCCTGGTGTGGGCCAATTCCTACGACGCCAGGGGCGGTGAGCCGATCTGGTGGCACGGCCGGAAGGCCGCACGTAGATTCGCGGCTTTCGGCATCGCCGAGGAGGGACCGGCCGACATCGTCCTCGCCGATGGCACGCCGCTCTATGTCGATGGCGGACCTCCCGATCCACCGGCCCTCGCATCCGGAACGGGTGTCGTCCACCGCTGGAGTGCCGAGGAAGGACGGTTGGCACCGGGAGCCGACCGTCCCCCCGCAGCCGAGCTTGCACCGGACCAGCTGGCCGCTGTGGGCCACCACGCCGGGGCGGCCCGGGTGATCGCCCCGGCCGGCTCCGGCAAGACGCGGGTGCTGACCGAACGGTTGCGTCATCTCATCGCCGACCGTGGAGCCCCTCCGGGCACCGTGAGTGCCCTGGCCTACAACACCAGAGCGGCCGATGAGATGAAGCAGCGGTGCTCCGGGATACTCACGCCCGAAGGGCCGCACATCCGAACCCTCAACAGCACCGGCCTGTGGATCTGCACCGAGTTCGGATCTGCGGGTCGTCCGCGAGTGCTCGAGGAGCTCGCCGTACGCGATCTCCTGCAGGGACTGTTCGACATTCGGCGCCAGGCGAACACCGACACGGTCGCCCCCTATATCGGCGCCCTGTCCGCCATCCGGCTCGGGCTCAACTCGCCGGAGGCCGTCGAGGAGGCGATGCCCGATGCGTCGGGCATCGCCGAGGGATTCGATCGTTACCGTACCGCCCTGGCGGACCTCGGGGCGGTCGACTTCGACGAGCAGATCTACCGGGCCATCGAGATCCTGGTGACCGATGCCGGTGCCCGCTCTGCGGCGCAGGCCCGGTGTCGCCGCCTGCTCGTCGACGAATTCCAGGACCTCACCCCCGCCCATCTGCTGTTGATCCGGCTACTCGCCGCCCCGGGCTATGACTGCTTCGCCGTCGGCGATGACGACCAGGTCATCTATGGCTATTCGGGGGCGACACCCGAGTTCCTCATCGACTTCCCGCGTTACTTCCCCGGAGCCGCCCACCATCCGCTCGAGGTCAACTACCGGTGCCCACCGTCGGTGACGGCTGCGGCCCACCACCTCCTCTCCTACAACCACCGGCGCCTCGAGAAGACCATCCGCCCGCCGGAGGGTCGCAGCGACGTCGTCATGGACATCCCCGGTCCGTTGGCGGGAGCGGGGCCCGTGGCAGTCCGGACCGCTCCGGGCGATGCGCTCGCCGCCTTGGCCGTGGAGATCATCACCGCCTGGCAGGGTTCGGGGGTCGATCCCTCCGACATCGCCGTCCTCGCCCGGGTCAATTCCGCGCTGTTGCCGGTGCAGGTGGCGTGCATGGAGTCCGGGATCCCGTGCAGTACGCCTCTGGGGGCCAACGTGCTGGCTCGTACGGGCATCCGTACCGCCTTCGCCTACCTGCGGATCGGTGCGGACCCCGACCACATCCGGAGGGAGGACGTCCGGGACACGATCCGGCGACCTTCCCGGGGCATCGCCCCGATGGTGGCGGACATGCTGACGAAGGGACCGGTCACGTCCGTCGTGGACATCCGCCGTCTCGCCGGCCGCCTGTCCGGTCGCGACGTCCCGAAACTGCTGGCCTATGCGGACGACCTGGACACCGTGGTGCGGGCGACGGGTCAGTCCACCACCGCCGCGCTGCGGGCCATCAGGGTCGGGATCGGGCTCAACGGCACCATGGACGTTCTCGACACCTCCCGACGGGAGGCCGATCGTTCGACCCACAGTGACGACCTGGTGGCCCTCGAAGCGGTCGCCGCACTCCACCCGGATGCGTCCACATTCGAACGCTGGTTGCGAGGCGTCCTCGCCCGACCGGCGGCCCAGGGCCCGGCCGTGCTCCTGTCGACCGTGCACCGCATCAAGGGCAAGGAGTGGGGCCACGTGATCGTGTTCGGCGCCACTCGGGGGCTCTTCCCCCACCGATTGGGCGATGACGAGGAGGGCGAGCGACGGGTGTTCCACGTGGCGCTCACCCGGGCGAGGACCCAGGTCGCTGTCCTCGCCGACGCCGAGGCGCCGTCGATGTTCCTCGGCGAGCTCGATGGGAGCAGGCCGCGTCCGACCCGCAGGGCGCGAGGAAGCAGCAAGGCGCCGAACGGCCACCAGTCGGTGCTTCCGACCAAGGAGGCAGTGAGCGGGCTGGTGATCGAGCACCGTGGACAGACGGGCGGCATTCTCGAGGTCGGCGTGGACGGAGTGGTGATCGGGATCGGCGACGCCCGGGTGGAGCTGCCGTTCGGGACGGACGTTCGGTCCGAGGGCCGCACGGTGACCCTCGTTCGGCCCGGCGCATCGGGCGCAGTTCCGTCCGCCGATGCGTCTGCCGCAGAACGTGCGCTGAGGGAATGGCGCTCGGCCGTCGCCAAAAAGGAGGGTGTGCCCGCCTACGTCGTCCTCACCGACAAAGACCTGGTCGGCATCGCTTCCGATCTGCCGAGGACACTGCCCGGATTGGCCCGTTGCCGGGGAATCGGACCGCTCCGACTCGAGCGATGGGGCGACGAGATCCTCGCCGTCCTCGATGTGATCGGCACGACGTAGCCAGTTGGGAGTCCCCGGGACCTGCGTGCTCAGCCGTTCGGGCTGAGGAGATCGGAGCGGCCCCTCGGGTCGGGGCACGGGACCGCCCGAGGTTCGGGTACCGTGCAGGAGATGGTCCCCGAGCGCCACACACTGAGCGGCTCCGACGTCTCGATCCCGCTGATGGGCGTGGGGACCTGGGCCTGGGGCGACCGCTCCACGTGGGGCATGGGTGGCTACGACTCCGACCTGACGCGTGACTCGATCCACGAGGCGTGGGACGCGTCGATCGATGCCGGGGTGACGCTGTTCGACACTGCCGAGGTGTACGGCGCCGGAGAGAGCGAGCGGATCATCGGGGCACTGCTGGCCGGTGACCCCCGACGGGCTTCGTCGGTCGTGGTCGCCACCAAGTTCATGCCGTCTCCGTGGAAGCTGCAGGTCCGCCAAGCGCTGCTGAAGTCCCTGCGTGCTTCGTTGGGCCGCCTCGGCCTACCGGCTGTCGACCTCTACCAGATCCACGGTCCGATCAGCCTGCGTTCCCATGGGGCGCTGGCCGATGCGCTGGCAGCCGCGCACGAAGAAGGCCTGGTGAAGGCGGTGGGCGTCTCGAACTACTCGGTGAAAGAGACCCGGTCCATTGCTTCGGCGCTGCACAAGTGCGGTATGCAGCTGGCCACCAACCAGATCGAGTTCTCACTGCTTCGGCGTTCTCCGGAGACGAGCGGCCTGCTGGCGGCTTGCAAGGAGCTGGGTGTGGTGCCGCTCGCATACTCGCCGATCGGCCAGGGTCGGCTCACCGGCAAGTACTCGGCTGACCATCCTCCTCCCGGCAAGAGGAACTTCTCCAGTCATCCGATGGAGGTTGTCGACGATGTCGTTGCCGAGCTGCGGCGCATCGGCGGCAAGTACGGGGGGAAGGTGCCGAGCCAGGTCGCCCTGAACTGGGTGATTGCCAAGGGAGTCGTACCGATTCCCGGCGCGAAGAATCGCCACCAGGCCGAGGAGAACGCTGGGGCACTCGGCTGGAGTATCGACGACGAGGACCTCGCCCGGCTCGACAAGGTCGCCCTTCCCGGCATCCGGAGCCTCCAGAACCGAATCTGGCAACACGGCTGATCCGCATGCTGAGGGAGAGGGCGTTGGCATGACGTCGGAGATGATCACCTTGTCGGTCGAGCAGTTCGAGGAGCTGGTGGCCAACGCGCTCGAGGGGATACCCGCAGGACTCCGCGCGGCGATGGACAACGTCGCTGTCGTGGTGGACGACCTCAGCCCGGCCGGGCAGCTGCTGGGGCTGTACGAGGGGGTCCCGCTCACCCAACGCGGCAACCACTATTCGGCATCCGTTCCCGATCGCATCACCATCTACATGGCAACGATCTGCGCGATGTGCCGGACAGGACAGGAAGTGGAGGCACTCGTGCGCAAGACAGTCCTCCACGAAGTGGGCCACCACTTCGGCATCGATGACCGGCGGCTGAAGGAGCTGGGCTGGGCGTGAAGCGGGCAACTGCCCACCGACCCCTTTTCGACGCACGAACACAGAGTTCACCATCGTGGATCCCCAGGAGAAGAGGGCTGCGCTGCGCTCGATCACCTACGGCCTGTACGTGATGACTGCGGCCGGCGCCGAACGCAGTCGCACCGCGTGCATGTCCTGCTCGAGGACCTCCGGCGCACGATGCACAAGCGCCCGCGCCGCCGCATACCGGACCGACGCCTGCCTCGGTCAGGTGGTCGAGGAGTAGGACGCGCTCACCCCGGGGAATGCAGTTCCGATGCCCGGGCCGAACCCGGCCGAGGGCGAATCGATCCCGAGGCCGTCGCGCATCTGAGCGGTGACGGCCTGGTCGATCAGCGGAAAGGCATTGACCGGATCGACGTCCGGCGGGAAGCAGCCGTCGGTGGCGAGGGTCGCCAGCGCGCCGAACCCACCGGGGGATCCGGCACTGGCCTTCAGGATGGCCACGAGCCGCTCCGAGCCCGAATGGATGGTGCAGATGTCGTCGAAGACGTTGTGTCCGGCATCCTTGATGACGATCAGCCGCTTGGGGGTGGGAAGCGAGGCGTAGGTCTTCTGCACGCTTGCCGGTGCCACGATCATGTCGGAGCTGCCGTACATCACGAGACCGGGCTTGTGACCGGTCGGCGGCGTGCCGGGCACGGGGGCAAGTGCCGCGTAGGTCTTGACCACGGGGTTCCCGGCCAAGGTGATGGTGGCCCCGCCTCCCAGCGAGTGGCCCACGGCGCCCACCTTGGTGAAGTCGAGCAGATGGTCGAGGCGCCCCCCGCTGGTGGCGTCCTGGGTCTTGAGGAACGACAGGGTCTCACCCAGTGCGGCGGCGGCGTCGTTCGATCCGGGTGCGGAGCTCCCGCTGATCACCGAGGCGAGGTCCGTCGTCTGCTCGTCGGGCGCGGCAACCACGAAGCCCCACGTGGCCAAGTGGTCCGTCAGGAAGCTCGACTGCTCGGGATACGACCCGTATCCGTGGGCGAAGATCACGATCGGAAACGCATGGGAGGTGTCGCCGCTGGCCGAGGTGTCGTGGGAGATGGGGGCGTCGAGGTAGGAGCTCGTGGGAACGGTGTCCGGCAACGAGGCGAGCGCGGGATTGTCGGCCAGGGAAGCCGGAACCCAGGACTTGATCTGGTACGTGTACGTCGACATGCCCTTGACCGCGGCCTTGTCGACCGGGTACCAGACCTGCAGCTGGTCCCCGCTGGGCAACGTGTAGCGGGCAGTGCCGGCTGCGTACGGTCCCGGCACGGAGAAGGAGTCGACCGTGACAGGCGCCGTGGCTGAGGTGGTGGAGGTCGCACTGCCGGAGGAACAGGCGGCACCGACGAGCGCCACGCACAGGCCGGCGAGCAGGACAGCCAGCCGAGGGCTCCGGCGGCGGGGGGCGCGTGCCCGAGGGGCCGCTCGACGGACGGGCGGACCGGGCTGTGGAGTGTCGCGCACCGACAGCACGCTAACGGACGGCCGACGACCAGGCCACCAGTTCGAATCGAGCAGGAATGCGGTGGCAACGGTAGAGGCGGGACGGGCGGTAGGGTCCAACCGTAGGGTCCGACGAGTGGAGGTGATCGGCGATGGCCGAGGCGGAGCAGTTCACGATAGGAGCCGATGCCACCTGCAGCGATGGGGTCTGTGGTGAGGTGAGCCGGGTGGTCGTCGACCCCGTCGCCCGGGCGGTCACCCATCTCGTCGTGGAGCCGAAGCACCGGCAGGGGCTCGGCCGACTGGTTCCCCTCGCTCTTGTCGATGCCACGACGGGCGAGGTGCGGCTCCGCTGCACCCTGGCGGAGTTCGACGAGCTCGACCAAGCGGAAGAGACGCAGTTCCTGCCGGGGAGCGCCGGATTTGCGGACTACGGACCCGGGCAGGTGATCTGCTGGCCCTATTACGGGGTGGGCGGGAGCATGGGGAGCGTCTCGCAGGCCATCACCTACGACACGGTGCCCTTGGGCGAGGTGGCCGTGCGCCGAGATGAGGAGGTCCACGCCACCGACGGCAACATCGGACGGGTCGAGGGACTCGTCATGGACGCGGACAACCACCACGTTACCCACGTGCTCCTCCAGGAAGGGCATCTGTGGGGCCGCAAGGAGGTGGCCATCCCGATCGGTGCCGTGACCGGGGTCGTGGACGGCATCCAGCTCGACATGACCAAGCAGGAGGTGGAGAACCTGCCGTCCGTGGACATCGGTCACCACCACCGCTAGGCCCGCCGTTCAGCGTCCTCGCCGGGCGGAGCGAACGGTGTTCCGGCCGCGGGCCCCAGTGGGCGCCACGAGGGGAAATATGATCTGATTTCCGTCAGTGGCGGAAGGGGTGACACTGTGTTTCAGGCCGCCAGAGGAGAGGGAGGCGGAGACGCCATGAAATTGCGATACGAGGTGGGGCGTCGGGTGCAGGCGGGGTCGGTGCATCCGCCCGAAGGACGCAGTGCGCCTCCGGGGAACGCCCGCACCCCCGTGGCGGGGACTCCCGGTGGGAGTGGGTCCGGGGTCCGGTGGTGACGGCGGTCGACACCGACGGCTCCGAGCCGCTCTCGGAGCGAGCCGGGCAGGGCCCCGCCGGCCAGAAGAGCTCCGAGAGCGGCCTTCCGGCGAGCATCCGCAACGTCGCCCTGGTCGGGCAGCACGGCTCGGGCAAGACCACGTTGGCCGAGGCGCTGCTGTTCGCCACAGGCGCCATCGTCCGCCCGGGGAAGGTGGACCATGGCTCGACGGTCAGCGACTTCGAGCCCGAGGAGATCAAGTACCACATGTCGCTGTCGCTCGCCCTCGCCCCGTGCAGGGTCGGTGACGTGAAGCTCAACATCATCGACACCCCTGGGTTCGCCGACTTCTTCGGCGAGGTCAGGGCGGCATGCTCCGTGGTCGACCTGGTGGTCCTGGTGGTCAGCGCGGTGGAGGGCATCGGGGCGCAGACCGAGAACGCCTGGTCCCTCGCAGCCGAACTGGGCATCCCCCGCCTGGTGTTCGTCAACAAGCTCGACCGGGAGCGGGCCAGCTTCGACCGCATCCTCGGCGAGCTCGTGGAGCGATTCGGTGCCGGCATCGCGCCGTTGGAGCTCCCCGTGGGAGGGGAGTCCGGCTTCAGGGGGATCGTCGACCTCCTTACCGACACCGCCATCATCTACGACGGTTGGAAGTCGCAGTCCGGGCCGATCCCCGACGATCTGGCGGCCACCGAGCACGAGGTGCGCGAGCAGCTGGTCGAGGGGATCGTGGTCGGCGACGACGAGCTCACGGAGCGCTACCTCGATGGGGACGTCCCGTCAATCGCCGAGCTCGAGGCCACGCTCGCCGGCGGGATCGCCCAGGGTGTCGTGTTCCCCGTGGTGTGCGGATCGGCAGCCACCGGTGTGGGCATCGACCGCCTCGCCACGCTGCTGGCGGAGATTGCGCCGTCCCCCGACTCGCGCCCACCGGTCGAGGTCCGCTCCGGCGACTCGGTGGAGGAGGTGGCGTGTGACCCGGCGGGCCGGCCGCTCGCCCGCGTGTTCAAGACCATCTCCGATCCCTACGTGGGCAAGATCTCGCTCTTGCGCGTCCTGTCCGGGACCATCCGGCCCGACAGCGTGCTCACCAATGCCCGCACCCACGGCGACGAGCGGCTCCACGTCCTCGAGCTGCTGCGGGGCAAGGACGCCCAGCCGACCGACGAGGCGCGGGCCGGGGACATCGTGGCGGTGCCGAAGCTCTCTGACGTCGCCACCGGTGACACCCTCGCGCCCAAGGGCACCTCACTGCTCGTACCACCCCCGACGCCTGAGCCCCTGGCTCTCTCCGTCGCCATCAGGCCGAAATCGAAAGGCGACGAGGACAAGCTGATGACCGGTCTCCACCGGCTCCAAGAGGAGGATCCGGCCCTCGTGGTCGAGCGGGTCGACGAGACGCACCAGACGATCCTCCGGGGTACGGGCGAGACCCATCTGGCCGTTGCGGCCGACCGGCTGGCGCGCAAGTTCGGCGTCGAGGTGATCACCGAGGAGGTGCTCGTCCCCTATCGCGAGAGCATCACGGCCCGGGCCGAGGCAGAGGGCAAGTACAAGAAGCAGTCCGGCGGTCACGGACAGTACGGCGTGGCGTCGATCTGCATCGAGCCCCTCGGGCGCGGCGAGGGCTTCCACTTCGTCGACCGGGTCGTGGGCGGTTCCATCCCCAGGCAGTACATCCCGGCGGTGGAGAAGGGAGTCATCGAGGCCATGGAGCAGGGCGGCCCGCACGGCTATCCGGTGGTCGACGTGCAGGTGACCTGCCTCGACGGCAAGTACCACCCCGTGGACTCGTCGGAGATGAGCTTCAAGATGGCGGGTTCGCTCGCGTTCAGGGAGGCCATGGCCATGGCGGGCCCGATCCTCCTCGAGCCCGTCTCGCTCCTCGAGGTGACCGTCCCCGCCAACATGCAGGGCAACGTGCTCGGCGACCTCAACGCCCGCCGCGGCCGGGTGCAGGGCACCGACACGTTGGTCGCGGGTGTGCAGAAGATCACCGCACTGGTGCCCACCGCCGAGATCCAGCGCTACGCCGTCGACCTCCGCTCCCTCACCGGGGGCAGGGGCCGGTTCCGTGCCGAGCACGACCACTACGACGTGATGCCCCCCAACCTCGTCGAACGGATGGTGAGGGCCCAGGCCGACCAGCGCTGACGACCCTTCTCCGTTGCCACTGGGTACTCTCGACGACGGAGATGTGCCCGCCTCTGTGAGCACCGGACGGGGAGTACGAAGGTCGCCCCACTGGAGTACCGACAGCCATGGCCGAGTACCGGATACTTGTCCCCCCGCCGAAGCGTCACCGTGCAGTATGGATCGTCGCCGCCCTGGCGGTCGTGGTCCTCGCCGCCGCCGGGGCGGTCGTCGCCGGGCGGCACGGCCAGGCGACAGGCCGCACGGCGCGGGCCCTGGCCGCGGGCACGACCACATTGCCCGCGGCCAGGGCGCTGACCGTCGCGTCCACGGTTCCGGCCACGGGGGCGACCGATGTCCCGTCCGACCAGGTGGTCACCGTCTCCATGTCCGCGCCGCTGGCCGGCGCGTCCGGCATGCCGGCCTTCAGCCCGCCGGTGCCCGGGTCGTGGGTGAAGGCCGGGCCCACCGCCCTCACCTTCCAGGCCACCGCCCCGTTCATTCCGACGACGACCGAGACCCTGGTGATCCCGGCCGGTGCTGCGGGTCCCCGCAGCACCGGCGGAAGAGTGCTGGCCAGACCCTCGACCCTCACCTTCGGCGTGGCCCAGGCCAGCACCGAGCGCCTGCAGCAGCTGTTGGCGGAACTGAACTATCTGCCCCTCTCCTTTGCCCCTGCGGGGCCGCCGACCTCCCCGATCGAGGCGGCCACCGCCCAGACCGGCACCTTCGCCTGGAGGTGGCCGGGCACTCCAGCGTCCTTGATGGCGCTGTGGACCGAGGGTTCGGAGAACGTGATCACCAAGGGGGCGGTGATGAACTTCGAGAACCAGCACGGGCTGACAGCCGACGGGCTGGCCGGCACGCGGGTGTGGACGGCTCTGCTCGCCGATGCCACCGCCCAGAAGGTCAATGCCGCTCCGTACACGTACGCCTTCGTGTCGAAGCAGCTTCCCGAGGCCCTGACCCTCTTCGAAAACGGGGCGCCCCTGTACGTCAACATCCCGGTCAATACAGGCGCCCCCGGGGCGGACACCGTGGACGGCACCTACCCGGTGTTCGAGCACGTCGTGAGTTCGCGGATGCAGGGGACCAATCCGGACGGCACCACCTATGACGACCCGAACGTCCCGTGGGCCAGCTACTTCGACGGAGGCGACGCCCTGCACGGGTTCGTCCGGGCGTCCTACGGCTCCCCCCAGAGCAACGGATGCGTCGAGATGGCCATCGCGGATGCCGCCCAGGTGTGGCCACTGACCCCCATCGGCACCCTGGTGACGGTGGTGGGGCCGGCGTCCTGACTGCTCACTGCAGCCGGGTGACCGCCAGTGCGGCAGCCAGCAGCACCACCGCCCAGGAGAGGGCCCGCAGAGCCCGTTCGAGCGGGGCGAGCAGCACGGACCGGTCGACGGCCAGCGGGTCCCCGTCGGTGAGGGCGATCGAACCCGTCACCGAGACCGTCCTCCGGCGGAGCATGCGGGCCGGGGTGCTGAGCGCCCGTTGCGCCAACGACAGCGCGAAGGCCCCGGCCGCAGCAATGACGGGCGCCCACGCCAACCGCCCGGTCTGGGCCACGTAGGCGGTCAGGACCGGAAACGCACCCCAGCTGGCGGCGAACCCGAAGTCGTTGTGGATGAGCCCGCCGAAGAGCTCAGCGTTGTAGCCGACGGCGAGGACCGGTCCGAGGACCAGGAAGGGGATGAGCACCGGACCGACCTGCACGGCCCCGGCGATGCCGATGGCCACCGCGCCCGACAGCCCGCCGACGGCCGCCGCGACCAGGGCGCCGCTCGAGATCGTCGTCCGGAGCGGTCGTCCGTGCAGCTCGTCCAACGCGTGTGCCGCCACGCCCACGGCCAAGAAGAAGGCGAGCAGGGTGGCGAGCAGCCGGGTGGTGCTGACCACCGGTGCCAGGCAGCCCCCGATCACCACGTAGGCGAGGTGCCAAGCCGTGTAGGGGGGGTGGAGGAGGGTCCACCAGTCCCGCCAGCCGCCCGGTCGCGCCGCGTAGAAGGCGGTGCGCTGGTCGGGAGGCTGGTCACCCGGCCCCGGCCCCGGCTCCGGTCCCCGTGGCTCAGCCACCCGAGCGCCGCCCCCACATGACCAGGCCACCGCCCAGGCTCATCCGCCGGACCCCGACGTCCTCGAAGCCGGCCCGACGCCATGCCGCCACGGTCCAGTCGACCGGGTACCGCCGGTAGTGGGCGGAGATGTTCGGTCCGAGGAAGCGGCCCACCTCGAACCACTCCTGGCCACCGGTGAGCCAACCACTGGCGGGCAGTACGAGTCGGGTGTACAGCCACCACCAGAACCGCCAGAACAGGCTCCGGGGAAGGAGGAACTCGAGGCTCGCCACCGCACCTCCTGGTTTGACCACCCGAGCCAGCTCGGCGAGCGTGGCCTCGGGGTCGGCCACGTACCGCAAGAGATAGGTGAAGGTCAGCGCGTCAAAGGTCGCCTCAGCGAAGGGAAGCTGCTCGCCCCGTCCGGCCACCAGCTGGACGCGGTCGCCCATCGCCCGCCGGGCGACGTTGTCCTGTCCCTGCCGCAGCATGCCGAGGGTGAGGTCGATGCCGACCACCCGCGAGTCCGTCCGCTCGGCAATCTGGAGCGCCACCCCGGCGGGCCCGGTGGCAACGTCGAGCACCAGCTCCGGGTGGGACGGGACGACGTGGTCGACCATGGCCCGGCGCCAACGGCCGTTCTGGCCCATCGAGAGCAGTTCGGCCAAGCGGTCGTAGCGGGGCGGCAGCGGCGCGAAGAGCCGCTGGGCGAACCGATTCGGGTCACTCGTGCCCCGAGTCTCCATGCCGCCTCCCCCTCGAGTGAGGATCCCACCGTATTCGATCGGCGCCGGTTACGAGTCGTGCGATCCCTGGACACTCCGGCGTGCCCGTCGGCGGGCTAGACCAGCTGCCGCTGGTAGAGGTTGTAGAGCATGAGCGACCCCGGGATCGGCGGGAGCCAGTACACGGCCATCCGGTAGCAGATGGCGATCACCAGGACCTCCTGGTGGGGGACACCCACCGAGGCCAGGCCCGCCACGAGGATCGCCTCGGGGGCGCCGAGGCCCCCGGGGACGGGCACGATGTTCGACGCGGCGCCTGCCAACTGGGTGATGACCACCAGGGCGGCGACGCTCGTCCACTGGTTGGAGAAGGCGTGGACGAACAGGGCGAGGCAGGCGGTCTCGGCGGCGATCGTGATGAGCTCGCCGGCCCCGATCCACAGCGTGCGTCGGGGGTGGCCCATCAGGACCCGTATGTACGAGACGGACCCACGGGCCCAGATGGCCGCGCGGTGCCGGAGCCGGGGGACCTTGATGGCCACGGTGACGGCGACGGCGACGACGATGACGCCGAGGACGATCTCCCACAGACTGCTCGGCACGTCCTGTTCGAGCTGGGCGACGTCGACGGAGTGCGCGGCGAAGATCGCCGCCACCGGAAGGATGCAGACGGCGAGTGCGGTGGTGACGAAACTGCTGAGTCCGGAGACCGCCGCGGCGTCGGCGCTGGTCAGTCCCTGCTTCATCAGGTAGCGGACGGTGAGGGCGAAGCTCCCCACGCTCTCGGGAGTGGCCATGGCGGTGAGTGACTCGGCGACCTCGAGCTCCAGGGTCCGCAGCCTGGGCAGCGGCGTTGCCGACGCAGATGCCAGCGCAACGGCGTAACCGACGTACTGGCCGACGGCGACGACGGCGGCGGCTCCGAAGTCCCCCCAACCCACATGGTGGTTCACCAGGTACGCCGGGACATGGGTGGTGTAGAGGACCGTCCCCACCAAGAGGAGCACGGTGACGAGGGCGATCCCCACGGTGAGCGGAGTCAGGTGGAGGTGGGCGAGTAGGCGCCGTGCCTCGGTGCCGGTCGGCCGTCGCCGCTTGCTCGAGGAGCCCGCCGGCAGGTCCGACCCGCCGGTGCCCGCAGGGTGGTCCCCGTCGCCCCCGGCATCCCCGCCCGCGATCTCTTCTGGGTGGTCGGGAAGCGTGGTCACGCGTGGGCACCTTCGTCGGGCGACGTCACCGGGGACGGTCATTTCGCACTCGAATGGAGCGGGCGACGGGAATCGAACCCGCGTTCCGAGCTTGGGAAGCTCGTGTTCTGCCTCTGAACTACGCCCGCGTGGCGCTGTCACACTATCGTCTGTGCGGCATGGTTCTCTCAGACCGCTCGATACGTGAGGCGCTCGCCGCCGGCTCCATCAAGATCGACCCCCTGGACGAGACCTGCATCCAGCCGTCCTCGGTGGACCTCCATGTCGACCGGTACTTCCGGCTCTTCCGGAACCACACCAGCCGGGTGATCGACGTGCGCGAGGACCAAGAGGACCTGACCGAGCTGGTCGATGTCGGCGAGGAACCCCTCATCCTCCACCCCGGCGAGTTCGTGCTGGGCTCCACCACCGAAAAGATGACCCTCCCCGACGATCTGGTGGCTCGCCTCGAGGGCAAGTCCTCCCTGGGGCGCCTCGGCCTCCTCATCCACTCCACGGCCGGCTTCGTCGACGCCGGCTGGGACGGCCACCTCACCCTGGAGCTGTCCAATGTGGCCAACCTGCCCATCACTGTCTACCCGGGCATGAAGATCGGCCAGATCAGCTTCCTGCAGATGACCACCCCGGCCGACCACCCCTACGGCTCCGAGGGCCTCAAGTCGAAGTACCAGGGCCAGCGGGGCCCCACCCCCAGTCGGTACTCCGACAATTTCCGGGTGTGAGCTGCGGTTTGTCAGGACCCCGGACGACCGCCTACCGTTGTTACTGAGTAGTAACCCCCCAGGAGGAACACCGTGCCCCTCAGACTTGCCGTAGGACTGGGCATCACCGTGGTGATGTTCGCCATCGCCGGTCGGCGGTTCTTCTGGCTGTACCGGCTGATCTCCTCCGGCGAGCCCGCGGTGCCCAGCCGGATCAAGGACGTGCCCAAGCGGCTCAAGGCCGAGCTGGTCGAGGTGGGCGGCCAGAAGAAGCTGCTCCAGTGGACCGTCCCCGGCATGGCCCACGCCTTCACCTTCTGGGGCTTCACCATCCTCATCCTCACCATCATCGAGGCCTACGGCTGCCTCTTCGTGCGCGACTTCCACATCCCCCTGATCGGCCGGACGGCGGTGATCGGCTTCGTGGAGGACTTCTTCGCCGTGGCGGTCATCGTCTCGCTGCTGGTCTTCGTGGCCATCCGGGTCAAGCACTCCCCCAAGCGCGAGAACCGACGCTCCCGCTTCTTCGGCTCCCACACCGGGGCCGCCTGGCTGGTCCTCGCGCTGATCTTCGGGGTCATTGCCACCCTGCTCCTCTACCGGGCCGGCCAGGTCAACACCGGCAACTTCTCCTACGGCTGGTGGGCCTTCGCCTCCCACGGCCTGGCCAAGGCGCTGGCCCCGCTGGGCACCGGGGTCAACAGCGTCATCGAGACCGTCGCCCTGCTGGCCAACATCGCCATCATCACCGGCTTCCTCGTCTTCGTGTCCTACTCGAAGCACCTCCACATCTTCATGGCCCCCATCAACGTGGCCACCTCCCGCCGCCCCCGGGCCCTCGGCGCCCTGGCCTCCACCCCCGACATGTCGATGGAGGACGTGGGGGAGGACGACGAGGTGGTGTTCGGGGCCGGGCGCATCGAGGACTTCTCGTGGAAGCAGCTGCTCGACCTGGCCACCTGCACCGAGTGCGGCCGCTGCCAGAGCCAGTGCCCGGCGTGGAACACCGACAAGCCGCTCTCGCCCAAGCTCCTCATCATGGACCTCCGCGACAATCTGTTCGCCAACGCCGACCGGGTCCTGGCGAAGAACCGGGCCGCCGGAACCGAGGTGGAGAACCTGGTGGGCACGGTCATCGACCCCGACGTCCTGTGGTCGTGCACCACCTGCGGGGCCTGCGTCGAGGAGTGCCCGGTGGACATCGAGCACATCGACACCATCATCGACATGCGCCGCTACGAGGTGCTCATGGAGTCCAGGTTCCCCACCGAGGCCGGTCTCATGCTCCGCAACGTGGAGAACCAGGGCGACCCCTGGGGACTCGGCGGGTCGAAGCGCACCGACTGGATCGACGGCCTCGACTTCGAGGTCCCGGTCATCACGGGCACCATCCCCGACGACGTCGAGTACCTCTACTGGGTGGGCTGCGCCGGCGCCCTCGACGAGCGGGCCCGCAAGGGGGCCCAGGCCACCGCCCGCATGCTCCACCGGGCCGGCGTCACCTTCGGCATCCTGGGACCGAAGGAGAGCTGCACCGGCGACCCGGTGCGCCGCCTGGGCAACGAGTACCTCTACCAGGAGCAGGCCCGGATGAACATCGAGACCCTCGAGACCGCCGGGGTCAAGAAGGTCATCGCCACCTGCCCACACTGCTTCAACACACTGGCCAACGAGTACCCGTCCCTCGGGGGGAACTTCGAGGTCATCCACCACAGCCAGCTGCTCGACCACCTGGTCACCGCGGGCAGGCTCACCCCGGGCGGCGGGTACAAGGGAACCGTCACCTACCACGACCCCTGTTACCTGGGGCGCCACAACCGGGTCTTCGACGAGCCCCGGTCGGTCATCGACGCCATCCCCGGCGCCGAGCAGGTGGAGATGGGACGTTGCCGCGAGAAGGGCTTCTGCTGCGGTGCCGGCGGGGCGCGGATGTGGCTCGAGGAGAGCATCGGCAAGCGGATCAACATGGAGCGCACCGAGGAGGCCCTGGGCACCGGTGCCGACGTGGTGTCGACCGCCTGCCCCTTCTGCATGATCATGCTGGACGACGCGGTACGGGCCCACAACAAGACGGACGACGTGCGGGTCCTCGACCTCTCCCAGCTGTTGGAGGAGTCGATGGGCGAGCCGGTGGGAGTGGGCGCGCCCATCGCGGCGCCCGCCGAGGCCGCGGTGGGCGAGGACGCACCGGGCGAGGAGTGACCCCCAGCCGGTGGGCCGACCTAGTCGTAGGCGAGGGCGTCCGCCTCGCGGAGCCGGTCGGCCAGGGCGGCCAGCATCTTGCGGGCGATGGTGGGCACCGCCGCCAGCAGCGTGTTGAACTGGCGCTGGGAGAGCACCAGCACGTCCATGTCGGTCTCCGACGTCACCGAGGCCGAGCGCGGCCGGCGGTCGAGCAGGGCCAGCTCGCCGAAGTGAGCGCCCGGCCCCAGGGTGGCCACTTTCTTGCCACTGCGGGTGACTGCCGCGGAGCCGTCGACGATGAGGAAGAACTCCATGCCGATCCGGCCCTGCTCGACGAGCACCTTTCCGGCCGGGACCTCGACCTCGTCGAACGATCCGCGGATCTTGCGGAGCTCGGAGCCGGTGCAGCTCGAGAAGAGCCAGATGGACTTGAGATCGAGGTCCTTCGAGCGTGCGGCCATGGCTGGAGGCTAGCCGCGGGGTGCCGTGTGGCGCCGTGAACGGGCGAGCGACCAACGGGCTCCATGGCACCCCGCCGCCGGGGAGCTCGCCGGTGCCGCTGCTACTATCTCCGGATCGCCGGAGGACGCCAGCCGGGTGGCGGCCGGACGCGTAGCTGAGGGACGGACAGGCAGATGATCGCTCCGGAGACGACGGCTCCCCGAGGACCGGACCCGAGGAAGACGGGCGTGGCGGCCGACTCCGCAGTGGAAGTCGGCGCCCCCGATCGGTCCGGCGAGCCCGTCACGACCCTCCGTGGCGCCGGTGTGCAGGCAGACGTCCGCCGGGTCGGTCGTGTTGCCATCGGCCTCTCCCTCGTGACCCTGGCCGCCGTCGCCATCGTGCTCCTCGTGGCAGGGCTCCAGAAGAACGCCGAGATCACCAGCCTGCGGGCGAACGGGGTCCCGGTCGACGTCACCGTGTCCAGGTGCCTCGGTCTGATGGGGGGCAGCGGCAGCAACCTGGTCGGGTACGACTGCAGCGGCACGTACACCGTGGACGGCCACGTCTACACCGAGGACATCCCGGGCAACGCATCGCACGCTCCCGGGTCGACACTCCGGGGTCTCACCGTGCCAGGCGACCCGACACTCTTTTCGACGCCCGGTGCCGTGGCGGCCGAGCACCCGTCGTGGAGGGTGTTCATCATCCCGGCCATCTTGTTGGTGGCCGTGCTGCTCCTGGTGGGGGCCCTCGTCCTCAGGCGCCGGCACGTGCGCGGGGACCCGTGAGCCGTCCGCCGGCGCAGGCGTGGACACGGGACGATCGCCGCCGCGGCGAGGGCAACCGTGGCGGGTCGGCTTCGATCCGAATCGGCGGGGCGCGCTAGCCTTGGTCATGCCCGGACCCGATCCCGACGTCTCCGACGACGACGTCACTCCACCGATGAGCGCCTGGCAACGGCTGCTCGCGGCGATCCGGCATCCTGGGGGCAATCCGGAGAAGGTTCCCCTCGGCAGCCGTCTCAGCAGCGCGGTGCTGAAGCCGGCCGATGCCGACGCGGCACCCGACGCCGGCCCGACCACCGTGGCCGAGCTGGAGGAGGCGGTCAAATACGCCGATGACAAGGAACGCCTGGTCGGGCTCATCGGGGCGCCCCTCGCCGGCATGATCGGGCTGCTGGTGACCGGCAACCTGATGGCCAACGATCCCAAGGCCCTGCTGGCCAACGGTCAGATCAACACACTGCACGTGAACCCGTCGCTCTACCTCGAGCTCGGCGGGGTGGCCCTCGCCCTGGCCGTCGCCATGCTGGTGACGGCGTGGTACCGCAAACGCCTCTACCTCGGCATCGTCATGGCCCTGTACGGGCTGTCCATCTTCAATCTCCACTTCTGGGGATTCGGGGTGCCGTTCATCCTGGCCGGCGCATGGTTCCTCGTCCGCGCCTACCGCCTGCAGACGAAGCTCAAACTGGCCAAGGAGGCCGGCCCGACGACCGGTCGGCCCCAGGCCAACAAGCGATACACGCCGCCGACCGCGCCACCCGGAAAGGCGCCGAAGGCCAAGCCCGGCGACGAGCGCAAGGCCGGCTGACCCCCGCCGCCGGCGGGCGGGTGCCTGCCGTCCCCACCGACGGCGGACCTGCTGCGACGGAGCGCCGCCCACATAGGGCGTAGAGGGCATCGAGCGGGCGCCGCCCGATACGGCCCGCAATCGGGGTTGCCTGGCGCCGTCCGGCGCCTGCGGCGAGGCGTCCGAGAAGCCCGCCCGACTGACCCGGGGCGGCGCTCCGCCCCTCCCACCAGCGGATACGTGTCAGTTCACGCATTGGTAACACGGGCGTGACCGTGCCGAAATCCCCACGCTGCATTGTTTGCGGCGGCAGAGCGAATCTGTCCGCCTGGCCTTGGTCCACCGGTTCCGTCACGTGTCCGGGGGCCCCGGGAAGCAGTCAGCTCACGAGGCATCTCAGGAGAGGAGCACCAAACGTGCTAGCCGCAGTAACGCAAGTTCCGTATCCCAGTTGGCTCAACACAGGCGACAACACCTGGCAGTTAGTGGCCGCCACGTTCGTCGGCCTGATGAGCCTTCCCGCCCTGGCGGTGCTCTATGCATCGCTCGTCCAGAAGAAGTGGGCGGTCAACGTGGTCGCGATGATGTTCGCCGGCTTCTCGTTGGTGATGATCGCCTGGTTCCTGTGGTCCTACAAGATGGGCTTCGGTGCCAACTCCTTCGGAGGTGGGGTCAAGAACGGCGTACCGACCCAACTGACCGGCGTGGGTGGGTGGACACACTTCATCGACAACTTCGTCGGCAAACCGGGGAGCATCACCAGCAGTGCGGGTGAACAGGGCCAGGCGGTCTCTGCGGCCAACACCGTCATCCCCTTCCACTTCCCCACGTCTACGCTGGCCTACTTCCAGTTCGTCTTCGCCGCCATCACGCCGCTCCTCTTCATGGGCAGCGTGCTGGGCCGGATCAAGTTCAGCGCCTGGTGCCTGCTGGTGCCGCTGTGGTCGACCTGCGTCTACAGCGTCGACGCCTTCCTGCTCTGGGGCGGCGGCTACTTCGCCCAGGAGGGCGCGCTCGACTTCTCCGGTGGCTATGTGATCCACATGTCCGCCGGTGTCTCGGGGTTCGTGGCCGCCTGGGTCCTCGGGCCCCGACTCCTACGGGACAGACAGCACGCCATCCCCAACAACCTGGTGATGGCCGCGGTAGGTGCCGGCATCCTGTGGCTCGGCTGGAACGGCTTCAACGGCGGTGACCCGTACTACGCCGGGGCCGACGCCGCCGCCGCCGTGGTCAACACCAACCTCGCCACCGCGGCCGGCGTACTGACCTGGATCGCCCTGGACGCCTGGCTTTCCAAGGAGAAGAAGCCCACCTTCCTGGGTGGCGTGAACGGCATGATCTGCGGGCTGGTGGGGATCACACCCTGTGCCGGCTGGGTCAACGGCCAGGGCGCCATCGCCATCGGGGTGATCTGCTGCGCCGTCGTCTGGGTGGCCTGGAACTTCCTCTCCAAGGTACGGCCCTTCTCGAAGGTGGACGACGCCCTCGGGGTCATCTACACCCACGGCATCGCCGGCCTCTTCGGCGGGTTGCTCCTCGGCTTCTTCGGTGACCCGAACATGCTGGAGTACGGCTGCGGCCGCCTGGACCCCAGCAACCAGGTCGTCGCCACCACCCAACAGACCTACATCACGGCCACCGCCCACTGCACACCCTTCTCGGTGAACGGCCTGATCTACACCGGCTCGGCCCACCAGCTGTGGGAACAGTTCCGGGCTGCCGTGTGGGTCATCTTCTGGTCGGCGCTGGTCACGTTCATCCTGATGAAGCTCATCGGGCTGGTCCTCCGGGGTTCCCGCTACAAGGACGAGGTCCTCGAGGTCGGTGACCTCGCCATCCACGGCGAGGAGGCATTCCCGGAGGCGACACTGGCCGAGCGGGTCGGGGCCTTCGCCATGGCCGGCGACTCCGTATCCTCATCCTCGAGGAAACCGGATGACCCGCTACCGCCCGGCGAGCCCGGCAGCTGACGGCACAACTACGAGAACAAGGAGAAAACCACAATGAAACTGATCGTAGCGGTGTTGAAGCCGTTCAAACTCGACGATGTGAAGGAGGGTCTGAAGGCCCTCGGGATCCACGGCCTGACCCTGACCGAGGCCCAGGGCTTCGGTCGCCAGAGAGGCCACACCGAGGTCTACCGGGGAGCCGAGTACGAGGTCGAGTTCGTGCCGAAGATCCGGCTCGAGGTCCTCGTCGACGACTCCCGGGTGGAGGAGGTGGTCTCCGCCATCGTCGACACCGCCGGCACCGGCAAGATCGGTGACGGGAAGGTCTGGATCCTCCCGGTGGAGGAGGTCATCCGGGTGCGCACCGGCGAACGGGGTACCGAAGCCCTCTGACGCCCCCCGTCCACACCATGAGACGGCGAAGGGTCGGTCCGGCGAGGACCGGCCCTTCGCCGCGCCCGGGGGCTAGCCGGCCTGGCGGCTGACCGCCTCGGCGGCGGCCCGGGCCGCCTCGGGGTCGCCCAGGTACCCGCTCGAGACCACCGACAGGTCGTCGGCCAGGTGGTAACGGAAGGGGATGCCGGTCGGGACCTCGAGGTCGACGATGGTGTCGTCGCCGATGCCCTCGATGTGCTTGCGCAGCCCGCGCAGGCTGTTGCCGTGGGCCACCACCAGGACGGTGCCGTTCCTCGGCCCCTCGGCCAGCAGGTCGGGGACGATGGCGTCCTCCCAGTAGGGGATGACCCGGGCCACCACGTCGGCCAGGCACTCGGTGAGCGGCAGGGCGTCGGCCGGCACGTCCCGGTAGCGGGGGTCGCCTGCCGGGTCGTGCTCGTGGCCCCGCTCCAGGGCCGGCGGCGGAGTGGCATAGCTACGGCGCCACAGCTTGACCTGCGCGTCGCCGAACTCGGCGGCGGTCTCCTTCTTGTTGCGGCCCTGCAGGGCGCCGTAGTGGCGCTCGTTGAGGCGCCAGTGGCGGCGCACCGGCAGCCAACCCCTCCCCACCTCGGCCAGCGTCAGCTCGGCGGTGCGGATTGCCCGGGTCAGCGCGGAGGTGTGGAGGACACGTAGGTCGAGTCCCTCTTCGTCGGCGAGGAGCCGGCCTGATGCCCGGGCCTCGGTCTCGCCCAACTCGGTGAGGCCGACGTCGTACCACCCGGTGAACAGGTTCTCGGCGTTCCACAGCGACTGACCGTGACGGAGCAGTACCAGTTGGGGCATGGTCCGAGCGTATCCCGACCGCCTACTGCGGGATCTGACTGAGAATTGTAAAAAATCCTATGTATGGGACACTCAAGTTTGTTATCATTGGGTCCGGAAGCAAAGAGGCACAGCGTAGGTGCAGGGTGGGCGTCGGCCAGGAGCCGGCACCGGCAGCGGACGAGTCTGGGCAGCAGCGACCCGTCGGATCAACAGACACAGTCGGAAACAACAAGATGAGGCCCTCAGCGGGCACGCACAGGAGGCAGCAAGATGGCCAAGGCCGTAGGTATCGACCTCGGGACCACCAACTCGGTGGTGGCAGTGTTGGAGGCCGGCGAGCCGGTCGTCATCCCCAACGCGGAGGGAGGGCGGACCACCCCGTCGGTGGTGGGGTTCGCCAAGTCGGGTGAGGTACTCGTCGGTGAGGTGGCCAAGCGCCAGGCCATCACCAACCCCGACCGGACCATCCGTTCGGTCAAGCGGCACATGGGCACGTCCTGGACCGTCGACATCGACGGCAAGGACTACACGGCCCAGGAGATCTCGGCGCGCATCCTCGGCAAGCTGAAGCGGGACGCCGAGGCGTTCCTCGGTGACACGGTGACCCAGGCGGTCATCACCGTCCCCGCCTACTTCGACGACGCCCAGCGGACGGCAACCAAGGAGGCGGGCTCCATCGCCGGCCTCGAGGTGCTCCGCATCATCAACGAGCCGACCGCGGCCGCCCTGGCCTACGGGCTCGACAAGGAGGGCGCCGACCAGACCGTCCTCGTGTTTGACCTCGGCGGTGGCACCTTCGACGTGTCGCTGCTCGAGATCGGTGACGGCGTGTTCGAGGTCAAGTCGACCTCGGGCAACCCCAAGCTCGGCGGTGACGACTGGGACCAGCGGATCATCGACTGGTTGGTCAAGACGTTCAAGGACACCGAGGGCGTCGACCTGTCCACGGACAAGATGGCCACCCAGCGCCTGCAGGAGGCCGCGGAGAAGGCGAAGATCGAACTGTCCTCGGTCCAGGAGACCCAGATCAACCTGCCCTTCATCACCGCCACCTCCGAGGGTCCCAAGCACCTGGACGTCAAGCTCACCCGGGCCAAGTTCAACGAGCTGACCGCCGATCTGGTGGAGGCCTGCAAGGGTCCCTTCGACCAGGCCATCGCCGACTCGGGCCTCACCAAGTCCGACATCGACCACGTGATCCTCGTCGGCGGGTCCACCCGCATCCCCGCGGTGCAGGAGCTGGTCCAGTCGTTGACCGGCAAGGAGGCCCACAAGGGTGTCAACCCGGACGAAGTGGTGGCCGTCGGTGCCGCCGTGCAGGCCGGCGTCCTGAAGGGCGAGGTCAAGGACGTCCTCCTGCTCGACGTGACGCCCCTGTCGCTGGGCATCGAAACCAAGGGCAACGTGATGCACCGCCTCATCGAGCGGAACACCACCATCCCGACCAAGCGCAGCGAGGTGTTCACCACAGCCGACGACAACCAGCCGTCGGTGGAGGTCCACGTGCTCCAGGGTGAGCGCGAGATGGCGATGTACAACAAGACCCTGGGCAAGTTCCAGCTGGTCGATCTGCCGCCCGCCCCCCGGGGTGTGCCCCAGATCGAGGTCGTCTTCGACATCGACGCCAACGGGATCGTGCACGTCTCCGCCAAGGACCGGGCCACCGGCAAGGAGCAGTCGATGACCATCACCGGCCAGTCGTCTCTGGCCAAGGACGACATCGAGCGCATGGTCAAGGACGCCGAGGCCCACGCCGAGGACGACCGCCGGCGCAAGGAGGAGGCGGAGACCCGCAACAACGCAGACACCCTCGTCTACCAGACCGAGAAGCTCCTGAAGGACCAGGGTGAGAAGTTCCAGGGCGACGAGAAGGAGAAGGTGGAGTCTGCGCTGACCGGCCTCAAGGAGGCCCTGGCCGGCTCCGACGTCGAGGCCATCAAGACCTCGACCGAGACGTTGCTCAGCGCAAGCCAGTCGTTCAGCCAGCGCCTCTACGAGGAGGCGGCCAAGGCCGAGTCCGCCGCCCCCGGTGGCCAGGTCGACGCCGAGGAGTCGTCCGACGACGAGGTCGTCGACGCCGAGATCGTCGACGAAAAGGGCTGATCGCCGATGAGCAGTGGCAACCAGCCACCCGCTGGCGGAGTGGAGTCGGGATCGGAGGCCGGAGCGGCCTCCGATCCCTGGGCGGCCCCAGGCCGGGGAGAAGCCGGCGGGGCGGACGGCCTCGTGGATGAGGACGAGGTCGCCGAGGGCGAGCTGGTGGACCACGTCACCACCGAGATCATCGACGGCACGGCGCCCGAGGTCGACCCGGTGGCCATCGCCCTGTCCGAACGGGACGAGTACCTCGATGCGTTGCGTCGCCTGCAGGCCGACTTCGAGAACTACAAGAAGCGGGTGGCCAACCAGCAGGCCGACCAGGCGGCCCGGGCGGCACGGTCCCTGGTGGAGAGCCTGCTGCCGGTGCTCGACACCCTCGACCTGGCCGCCGACCACCTCGGGGATGCCGAGTCGCCGGATGCCAAGGCACTGGTGGCCGCGTCGGGCCTGTTGCGCGGGGTGCTGGCCAAGGAGGGCCTCGAGCGCATCGAGCCGACCGGCGAGGTGTTCGACCCCAACACCCACGAGGCCGTCGGGCACCTCCCCGCCGAGGAGGCCGCCACCCCCGCTGGCGCTTCGGAGGACATGGCTGCTCCCACCACCGGGGCCGAGGGCGGGGACCTGTCGTCGCCCGGGGCCGAGCCCGCCACCGGCGGCACGGCAGCGGCTGGCGAACTGGTGGTCGCCCAGGTCATGCGACCCGGGTACCGCTGGCGCGGATCGGTGCTGCGGCCGGCCATGGTGATGGTCCGCGGCTGAGCGGCCCCCTGGAGAGTGCCGGCGCGATGGAGCGCCGGCAGGAGATGGTGACGGGAAGGTAGAGGAACGGGACACGGTGGCGCCGCAACGCGAATGGTTCGAGAAGGACTACTACAAGACCCTCGGCGTGCCGAGCTCGGCGACGGCCAAGGAGATCACCAGCGCCTACCGCAAGCTGGCCAAGAAGCACCACCCCGACACCAACCCCGGGGGGGAGGAGACCTTCAAGGAGATCTCCGCGGCCTACGACGTCCTCGGTGACGCCGAGCGGCGCAAGGAGTACGACGAGGTCCGTACCATGGGGCCCGCGGCCGGCGCCGGCGGGTTCCCCGGCGGCTTCGGCGGAGGGGGAAACTACCGGGTCGAGGACATGGGCGACCTCGGTGACCTGTTCGGCGGACTGTTCGGCCGCGGCCGACGCGGGGGCGGCACGGCCGGGCCCCAACGGGGTGCCGACGTCGAGGCCGAGCTGCACCTCTCCTTCGAGGACGCCGTCAGCGGCGTGACCACCTCGGTCAACGTCACCACCGATGCCCGGTGCCACACGTGCGCCGGGTCAGGGTCGGCCCCGGGCACCCGGCCTGCGGCCTGCCCGATGTGCGGGGGCACCGGCTCGCTCCAGGACAACCAGGGCCTCTTCTCCCTCAGCCAGATCTGCCCGCAGTGCAGCGGCCGGGGCACCGTGGTCACCAACCCGTGCCCCACCTGTGGCGGCTCGGGGGTGGAGCACCGCAACCGATCGGTGAAGGTGCGCATCCCGGCCGGCGTGGAGGCCGGCCAGCGCATCCGGGTCAAGGGAAGGGGGGCGGCAGGCCGCAACGGAGGGCCGAGCGGGGACCTCTACGTGGTGGTCCACGTGAGCCGCGACAAGGTGTTCGGGCGGCGCGGCCGGAACCTCACCCTGACCGTGCCCGTCTCCTATGCCGAGGCCGCCCTGGGCACCACGCTCACCGTGCCCACCCTCGCCGGCCCGGTCACTCTGCGGGTGCCCGCCGGCACCCCGACGGGCCGGACCTTCCGGGTGAAGGGGCGGGGCGTCCCGGCCGGCAAGAAGAGCGCCACGGGTGACCTGCTGGTCACCGTCGAGGTGTCGGTGCCCGCCGTCCTGACCGATGACCAGCGCGCCGCGGTCGAGGCGCTGGCCAAGGTGATCGAGCCGCCGACGCGCGACGCCCTGGGGGTGTGAGATGGGCAATGACCGGGCAACGCGAGCCGTCTACGTGATCTCGGTGGCTGCCGAGCTGTCCGGCGTGCACCCCCAGACCCTTCGGGTCTACGAGCGCAAGGGCCTCCTCGACCCCAGCCGCACGAGCGGGGGCAGCCGGCGTTTCAGTGAGGAGGACCTCGATCGGCTCCGCCACATCCAGAGCCTCACCACCGCCGGCCTCAATCTCGAAGGGGTGCGCCGGGTGATGGAGCTCGAGGACGAGGTGGCCCGCCTCGAAGAGGAGCTGGTCGCCACCCGGGCCGAGGCCCGGGAGGCCGTGGCGGTCACCCACCGCCAGTACCGACGCGAGCTGGTTCCCCTCAGACAACACCTGGTGCCGACCCGGCCGGCCCGGCACACCGCGTAAGGATCAGGAGGACGCATATGACCATCAACCCGGAACGCTGGACCCTCAAGACCCAAGAGGCGCTGGCATCGGCCGTCGACCGGGCGCGCAGCCACAGCAACGCCGAGGTCACACCCGACCACGTGCTGGCGGCCGTGCTCGACCAGGCCGACGGCATCGCCGGCCCCATCCTGACCCGGGTGGGGGTGGAGCCCGCCGTGGTACGCCAGAAGATCGGCGATGACCTGGCCCGGCTGCCGCAGGCCTTGGGTGGGGCGGAGCCCGGCATCAACCGCGCCCTGCGCGACGTCCTCGAGGCGGCCGACAAGCAGCGCACCGAGATGGGGGACGAGTACCTGTCGGTCGAGCACCTCCTGCTGACCATGGCCGACCGCCTGGGCGTGGAGCGGGACCAGCTGCTCCGCGCCCTGCGCGACGTGCGGGGCAGCCACCGGGTCACCTCCCAGAACCCCGAGGAGACCTTCCAGGCCCTGGAGAAGTACGGCCGCGACCTGACCGCCGCGGCCCGCCAGGGGAAGATGGACCCGGTCATCGGCAGGGACGAAGAGGTGCGCCGGGTCATCCAGGTGCTGTCCCGCCGCACCAAGAACAACCCCGTCCTGATCGGCGAGCCCGGGGTGGGCAAGACGGCCATCGTCGAGGGCCTGGCCCAGCGCATCGTGGAGGGGGACGTCCCCGAGGGCCTGAAGGGCAAGCGGGTGATCAGCCTCGACATGAGCTCGATGGTGGCGGGGGCCAAGTACCGGGGCGAGTTCGAGGAGCGCCTGAAGGCGGTGTTGAAGGAGATCGCGGACGCCGAGGGCGAGGTGGTCACCTTCATCGACGAGCTCCACACCATCGTGGGAGCGGGGGGCGGCTCCGAGGGGGCGATGGATGCCGGCAACATGATCAAGCCGATGCTGGCCCGGGGCGAGCTTCGCCTGATCGGTGCCACCACCCTCGACGAGTACCGCAAGTACATCGAGAAGGACGCCGCGCTCGAACGGCGGTTCCAGCAGGTGTTCGTGCCGCCGCCGTCGGTGGAGGACACCATCGCCATCCTGCGCGGCCTGAAGGAGCGGTACGAGGTACACCACGGCGTCCGCATCCAGGATGCCGCCCTGGTCGCCGCCGCCGTCCTCTCGGACCGCTACGTGACCGGCCGCTTCCTGCCCGACAAAGCCATCGACCTGATGGACGAGGCGGCCAGCCGCCTGCGCATCGAGATCGACTCGATGCCCACCGAGCTCGACGTGGTGACCCGGCGGCTGCGCCAGCTGGAGATCGAGCGGATGGCCCTGGCCAAGGAGACCGACCCGGCATCGGCCGAGCGCCTGGCCCGGTTGGACGAGGAGATGGCCAACCTCCAGGAGGAGTCGGGGGCGATGACCGCCCACTGGCAGTCCGAGAAGGAGGCCATCAACACCATCCAGGCGCTCAAGGGCGACCTGGAGCGCAAGCGCGGCGACGCCGAGCGGCTGGGACGCGAAGGGAACCTGGCCGAGGCATCCGAGATCACCTACGGGCTGATCCCCACGCTCGAGCGCCAGGTCGAAGAGGCCACCGAGGCGCTCAACGAACTGCAGAAGACCCAGCGCTTCCTGAAGGAGGAGGTCGACGCCGAGGACGTGGCCGAGGTGGTGAGCCGGGCGACCGGCGTGCCGGTCAGCCGGCTGTTGGAGGGCGAGGTGGAGAAGCTCATCCGGATGGAGGACGCGCTCCACGCCCGGGTGGTGGGCCAGGACGAGGCGGTCTCGGCCGTGTCCAACGCCATCCGCCGCAGCCGGGCCGGCCTGTCCGATCCCGACCGCCCGATCGGATCGTTCCTCTTCACGGGGCCCACCGGGGTCGGCAAGACCGAGCTGGCCCGTGCACTGGCCGAGTTCCTCTTCGACGACGCGCGGGCCATGGTCCGCATCGACATGAGCGAGTACGGCGAGCGCCACTCGGTGGCCCGCCTGGTCGGTGCGCCCCCCGGCTATGTCGGGTACGAAGAGGGCGGCCAGCTCACCGAGGCCATCCGCCGGCGTCCCTATGCGGTGGTGCTCCTCGACGAGCTGGAGAAGGCCCACCCCGATGTCTTCAACACGCTGCTCCAGGTGCTGGAGGACGGCCGCCTCACCGACGGCCAGGGCCGCACGGTCGACTTCACCAACACCGTGCTGATCATGACGTCGAACATCCCCGGCGAGCCGATCGAGTACTTCAAGCCCGAGTTCGTCAACCGAATCGACGAGATCGTGCGGTTCCACTCGCTGACCGAGGCGGACCTCAACCGGATCGTCTCCATCCAGCTCCTGGGGTTGCGCGGGCGGCTCACCGAGCGGCGCCTCAGCCTGTCGGTGACCCCGGCCGCGGAGTCGTGGCTGGCCCATGCCGGCTTCGACCCCGACTTCGGGGCCCGGCCATTGCGCCGGGTCATCCAGCGCCAGGTGGAGGACCCCCTGGCCCTGGCTCTGCTCGAGGGGCGCTACCCCGAGGGATCGACGGTGACCGTGGACGAGAAGGACGACGCCATCGTCCTGGTGTGACCAGTCGCGGTCGGTGACCCGGCGTGCGTTCCGGGGCGGCCGTTGACCCCGTGCGCCGAACGTGGTTAGATCCGATGATCGGTGCGTCACGCCGGCGGGGCCGGGGATCGCCACTGCCGGTTGGCCAGAGCCGGTTGGCCAGAGCGGCGGTGACGACAGCACGGGAACGGGGGAACCATCGATGGCACGTCGGATGGGCAGGGAGGGCAGGCGCGGGCTGGTCAGGTTGCTCGCTCCGCTGATGGCGGCGGCCGCACTGGCGGCCACCGTGGTCGTGGCGGGCGTGGCCGCTCCGGCGTCGGCCGCACCACTCAACTACGTCGCCCTGGGCGACTCCTACACCGCCGGCGCGGGCATCCTCCCGCTCTCCTCGACGATCTCACCGTTGTGCCTGCAGACGACCCTCAACTACCCGCACCTGATCGCGCACGCCGACGGCTTCGACCTGCAGGACGTCAGCTGCTCGGGTGCCACCTCGGGCGACATGACCAGCTCGCAGTACCCCGGAGTGGCCCCCCAGTTCGACGCCCTGTCCGGCTCGACCAGCGTGGTGACCGTCGGGATCGGAGGGAACGACAACGACCTGTTCGTGGGGGCCCTGGTCGACTGCGGCGTCACCGACATCCTCGACTTCCTCAATATCGGCTCGCCCTGCAAGGACATCTACGGCAACACCTTCGCCAACGACGTGAGCGGTGACGCCTCGACCATCGGCGGGGTCCTCCAGGGAGTCCACGCGCGCTCTCCGCATGCCCAGGTGTTCGTGGTCGGCTACCCGGACCTCCTCCCCCAGAGCGGGCACTGCTATCCGACCATGCCCCTGACCACCGGCGACACCGCCTACCTCAACGGCATCGAGGAGGACCTCAACTCGATGCTGCAGTCCGAGGCCTCGGCCTTCGGCGCCACCTTCGTCAACACCTTCACCCCGTCGATCGGGCACGACGCGTGCAAGTCCTCGAGCGTCCGGTGGATCAACCCGATCATCGCCAGCGGTGGCGGCATCTCGGTGCACCCGAACCCCACCGGTGAGTCCGAGCTGGCCACCTTCGTCCAGTCGGCGCTCTCCTCCAAGGGGCTCTGACCCCCGAACTGACCGCGTTCCGCCGGACGGCCCCGCCCCGCCCGGGGTCCACCGGCCACCGGGCTACACTGGTGCGTAATCCGCTTTTCGCAACGGAGGAGTGACGCGTGCCGGCAACCGTCGTCGTCGGGACCCAGTGGGGTGATGAGGGCAAGGGCAAGCTCACCGATCTCCTGGCCAAGGAGATGGAGGTGGTCGTCCGCTACCAGGGCGGCCACAACGCCGGCCACACCATCGTGGTGGACGGGGAGACCTTCGCCCTCCAGTTGGTGCCGAGCGGCATCCTCTACCCGCACATCACCCCGGTCATCGGCAACGGTGTGGTGGTCGACCCGACCGTGCTGCTGGCCGAGGCCGACGTGCTCGAGGCGAAGGGCATCGACACCTCGCGGCTGCTGGTGAGCGGCAACGCCCATCTGATCATGCCGTACCACCACGAGCTCGACCAGCTGGCCGAGCGCTACCTGGGCAAGAACAAGCTGGGCACCACCAAGCGGGGGATCGGCCCCGCTTATGCCGACAAGTCCTCGCGGGTGGGGCTGCGTGTCCAGGATCTCCTCGACCCGAAGATCTTCAGGCAGAAGCTCGACGTGGTGCTGAAGGAGAAGAACCAGGTCCTGGCCAAGGTGTACAACCGCCTGCCCCTGTCGGCCGACGACATCTGCGCCCACTACCTCGACGAGCTGGCGCCGCGGGTGGGGCCGATGGTGGCCGACACCGTGGGCCTGGTCCACGAGGCTCTCGAGCGCGGGGCCAACGTGCTGCTCGAGGGGGCCCAGGCCACCTTCCTCGACCTCGACCACGGCACCTATCCCTTCGTCACCTCCTCCAACCCGGTGGCAGGCGGGGCGTGTACCGGGGCCGGCGTCGGCCCGCGCTACATCGACCAGGTCATCGGCATCGCCAAGGCCTACGTGACCCGGGTGGGGAGCGGCCCGTTCCCCACCGAGCTCACCGATGAGATCGGCGACACCCTGGTCGACCGCGGCCACGAGTACGGGGTCAACACCGGCCGCCGCCGCCGCCCCGGCTGGTTCGACGCGGTGATGATGCGCCAGGCGGTGCGGCTCAACTCGCTGTCCGAGGTGGCGCTGACCAAGCTCGACGTGCTGGACACCTTCGACACGGTCAAGGTGTGTGTGGCCTACGAGGCCAACGGCGAGCGGTTCACCCACCCGCCCTACCACCAGTCGGTCTTCCACCAGGTCACCCCCGTCTACGAGGAGCTGCCCGGGTGGAAGACGGACATCACCGCGGCCACCGAGCTCGGCGACCTGCCCCAGGCCGCCCGCGACTACGTGCACTTCCTGGCCGAGCAGATCGGCACGCCGGTCCGGCTGGTCGGCGTCGGCCCCGGCCGCGACCAGTTCGTCCGCTTCGCCGCATGAGCGGCGCGGCCGTCAGGAGGCCGGTGGCCGGCCCGGTCCGGACGGTCTGCGTGGTCGGCTCCGGGGGCCGCGAGCACGCCCTGGCCGTCGTCCTGGGGCGGACCGCCGACGTGGTGGTGACCCCGGGCAACCCGGGCATCACCGGGACGACGCTCGAGGGTCACACGATCACCAGCGTGGACACCCCGGCCGAGGAGATCGAGGCGGACCTCTTCGTGATCGGCCCCGAGGCCCCGCTGGTGGACGGACTGGCCGACCGGCTGCGGTCGTCGGGCAGGCTGGTCTTCGGGCCGGGCGCCGAGGGGGCCCGGCTGGAGGGTTCCAAGGCCTTCCTGGGCGCGCTGCCCGGCCCCTGGGTCGTCAAGACCGACGGGCTGGCCGCCGGCAAGGGTGTGTTGGTCACCGACTCACTGGCCGAGGCCGAGGCCGACGTCGACGCCAAGCTCTCCGGGGACGCCTTCGGGGAGGCCGGCCGCCGGGTGGTGGTCGAGGAGGGGCTGGTCGGCCCCGAGTGCTCGCTACTGGTGCTGTGCGACGGCGAGCGCCTGGCCGCCCTGGCCCCGGCCCAGGACTTCAAGCGCCGCGACGACCACGACGACGGCCCCAACACCGGCGGGATGGGCGCGTACTCGCCGGTCCCCTCGGTCGACGACGCCATGGTCCGAAGGCTGGTGGACAGCGCGGTGGCCCCGCTGGTGGCCGCACTGCGGTCACGGGGCATCGAGTACCGCGGCGTGCTCTACGCCGGCCTGATGCTCACGCCGGACGGCCCGAAGGTGCTCGAGTTCAACGTGCGGTTCGGTGACCCCGAGACCCAGGTGCTGCTGCCCCGCTACGAGGGCGACCTGGCCGCCCTGCTGGCCGAGGCGGCATCCGGCGCCCTCATCACCGTGCCCAGGTTCGCACCGGACGCGGCTGTCTGCGTGGTACTGGCGTCGGAAGGGTATCCCGACGCACCACGGACCGGCGACGTCATCACCGGCTTGGGCGATGCCGCCGCCGTCGAGGGGGTCACCGTCTTCCACGCCGGCACCGCACTCGCCACCGGCGCCCCGGAGGGCACGTTGGTGACCGCCGGCGGCAGGGTGCTCGGCGTCACCGCCCTCGGGCCGACCATCGCTGACGCCCGCAGGCGCGCCTACCGGGCGGTGGACGCCATCGACTGGCCGGGGATGCACCTCAGGTCCGACATCGCCCTGTCCGCCACGGCGGGACCGGCACCGGACGGGTCCGGCGCATCGACGCCAGCCGCCAAGGAGGAGGTCTCGCAGTGATCCCGCGCTACGCACCCCAGGAGATGGCCGAGCTCTTCTCGGACGAGGCCCGGTTCGCCATGTGGCTGCGGGTGGAGCTGCTGGCCACCGACGGCTGGGTCGAGGTGGGTGACGTGCCGGCCGAAGCCGCCGCCGCCTGCCGGTCCGGGGCCCCCCACATCGACGGCGCCTTCGTCGACGCGGTGGCCGAGCGCGAGCGGGTCACCGACCACGACGTCGCCGCCTTCGTCGACGTGGTGCAGGCGGCCATCGGCCAGCCCGAGGGCTCGTGGATCCACTACGGCCTCACCTCCTCCGACGTGGTGGACACCGCGTTGTGCGCCACACTGACCCGCGCCTCGGACCTGCTCATCGAGGCGTGCTCCCAGCTGGTCCGGGCACTGAAGGCCAGGGCCGTGGAGTGCATCGACATCCCGGTGACCGGACGGACGCACGGGATGCACGCCGAGCCGACCACCTTCGGGGCCAAGTTCTCGCTGTGGGCCCTGCAGGCCGACCGCGATCTCCAGCGCCTGCGGGCCGCCCGCCACCGGGTGGCAGTGGGCAAGTTGTCGGGGGCGGTGGGCACCTACTCGAACATCGACCCGCGGGTGGAGGGCCATGTCTGCCACGCTCTGGGCCTCACGCCCACCCCGGCCACCCAGGTGGTGGCCCGCGACCGCCATGCCGAGTACCTGTACGCCTGCGCCTCGGTGGGCGCCACCATCGAGCAGATCGCCACCGAGGTGCGCCACATGGCCCGCAGCGAGCTCGGGGAGGTGGAGGAGCCGTTCAAGCCGGGGCAGAAGGGGAGCTCGGCCATGCCCCACAAGCGCAATCCGATCCTCTCCGAACGGCTGTGCGGCCTGGCCCGCGTCCTGCGCGGCTACCTGTCCGCCGGCCTCGAGGACGTCGCTCTGTGGCACGAGCGCGACATATCGCACAGCTCGGTGGAGCGGGTGGTGCTCCCCGACGCCAGCATGCTGGCCCTCTACATGCTGCAGAAGACGAAGGGACTGGTCGAAGGGCTGGTGATCCACCCCGAACGGGCCCTGGCCACGCTGACCGAAGGCAGCCACGGACTGGTGTTCAGCCAGTCCGTCCTGCTGGCCCTGGTCAGTGGCGGCCTCAGCCGCGACGCGGCCTACCGCATCGTGCAGCGGGACGCCCGGGCCGCCTGGGAGGGGGGTCGCTCCTTCCGCCAGGTGCTCGACGAGGACCCCGAGGTCACCCTGTCGGCCGCCGCCCTCGACGACGCCTTCGACCTCTCCCGCACTCTGCGCCACGTCCACCGGTTCACCGACGCCCTGGAGGAGCTTGCACCATGACCCCACCGTCCGACACCCCGTTGACCCTTCTCTCGTCGGGCAAGGTCCGTGAGCTCTACGACGCCGGTCAGGGCAGGCTGCTGATGGTGGCCTCCGACCGGATCTCCGCCTTCGACGTGATCATGGACGAGCCCATCCCCGACAAGGGAAGGGTGCTCACCGCCATGACCGCCTACTGGCTGGAGGAGCTCTCCGACCTGGCCCCCAATCACCTGATCAGCGCGGATGCCGCCGAGTTCCCCGAGGGGGCGGCGGCGCTGCCCGGGGGCCTCGAGGAGCTGTCCGGGCGGGCCATGCTGGTCAGGCGGGCCGACATGCTCGACATCGAGTGCATCGTGCGCGGCTACCTGTCCGGCTCGGCGTACAAGGAGTACGAGCGCACCCAGACCGTCCACGGGATGGCCATGCCGGCCGGACTCCGCCACGCAGACCGGCTGCCCGAGCCGATCTTCACCCCGTCCACCAAGGCGGTGTTGGGCCACGACCTCAACATCGGCATGGCCGAGGCCGTCGACCTGGTGGGCAGGGAGGCCGCCGAGGCCGCCGCCGAGCTGTGCCTGGCCGCCTACGCCCGGGCGGCGGCCCGGGCCGAGGAGCAGGGGATCGTGATCTGCGACACCAAGTTCGAGCTCGGGTTCATCGACGGGGAGCTGTCCATCTGCGACGAGGTGCTCACCCCCGACTCGTCGCGCTTCTGGCCGGCCGACGACTGCGCCCCGGGCACCAACCCGCCCTCCTTCGACAAGCAGCCCCTGCGCGATTGGCTCGAGGCCCAGCCGTGGGACAAGCAGCCGCCACCCCCCTCGCTTCCCGACGAGATCGTGTCGGCCACCTCCACCCGGTACGTCGATGCCTACGAGCGGGTCTGCGGACGCTTCCTGGGTGACTGGTACGGTGCGTGATGATGGCCTCCTCGGAACGCTTCTCGGTGCTGGTGGAGGTGCGCCTGCGCGAGGGCATCGCCGATCCCCAGGGGGCGACCATCGAACGGGCTCTGCCCGCCCTGGGCCTGTCGGGCGTGTCCGGGATGCGTGCCGGCAAGGCATTCTGGTTCGACATCTCCGCGGCGGATGAGACCGACGCGCTGGCCCAGGCCACAGTGGTGGCCGACCGGCTGCTGGCCAACCCGGTCATCGAGGAGTCGTCGGTGACGGTCCACGCGGCGGGAGCCGTGATCTGATGGGTGTCCGGATCGGCGTGGTCATCTTCCCGGGCACCAACTGCGAACACGATGCCATCCTCGCCGTCGAGCGCCTCGGCGCCTCGGCCGACCTGGTGTGGCACGGCGACACGTCGGTCGCCGGGTACGACGCCCTGATCCTCCCGGGCGGGTTCGCCCACGGCGACTACCTCCGGCCGGGGGCCATCGCTCGATTCTCCCCGGTGATGGATGCGGTGGGGCGGTTCGCGGCCGACGGTGGGCCGGTCGTGGGCATCTGCAACGGCTTCCAGGTGCTGTGCGAGGCCGGGCTGCTTCCCGGGGCGCTCCAGAAGAACCGGGGCCTGCGGTTCGTGTGCGCCACCGTGGTGATCCGGGTGGAGACCGGGGACTGCGTGCTGACTGCCGGCGTGCCGGTGGGCACCGAGTTGCGCATCCCCATCAACCACTTCGAGGGCAACTACACCTGCGACGCCGACACCCTGGCCGAGCTGCGGGCCGAGGACCGGGTGGTGGTGCGCTACGTGGACAACCCCAACGGCTCGGTCGACGACATCGCCGGGGTCTGCAACCACGCCCGCAACGTGGTCGGGCTCATGCCCCATCCCGAACGGGCCTCCGACCCCCTGCTGGGCTCGGTCGACGGCACGGTGCTGCTGTCCGCGCTGCTCACGTCGGCGGCGTCCCCGGTGGGGGCGACACCTGCCTGACGGGGGTCCGGGGGAAGGGGTGCGGGGCGACCGGGGCCGGGGTGTTCCCGGCCGACGCCGGCCCCGGTGGGCTCAGCTTCGGGTGCGGGGGATCTTCGCCTGCTGCAGCACGGAGGCGCTGACGCCCACGGTCCGCCAGGCCGAGTAGGAGATTCCCTTGCGCTCGCCGTAGAGGCGGGCCACCTTCACGAAGCTCTTCTCCAGGGCGGCCAGGTCCACTGTGTCCCCACTATGGGACAGCTCGGCCTCGAGCCGCTGCTTCTCCTCGACCAGGTGCAGGCGCGAGAGCGGATCGGCCGTGGGCAGGGCGGCCTCGATGGCGGTCAGGCGACGGCGGATCGAGTCCGGTGTCCGCTTGCGGCCCCGGCGGGGCTTGGTCGACTCGAGGGCCTCGAGGTACTGGCGCACGATGCGCCCTTCCTCGCGACCCTTGGCCAATGCCGCTTTGTGGGCGTCGGACATGGAGGTTTTTTTACGCGATTTCGTCGGAGTAGGAGAAGCCATGGGGAGAGCATCCCAGAGTTCTCCATATGGGGCAAATAGTTTCTCCCGGTTGCCCTGCACGCACCGATCTCCCCGCGCCGATTTGGATCATCAGGGATCGATCCGGCCCGGACTCGTCTGAAAAGCAGGAGGCGCCTTTTGTCCGCGGCCAGGCCCCTGGTGGCGGTCCATTCGCCAGCCCCATCCGATCCGAGGGCCGGCCATTCGCCTGGGCTGCCCTGACGATCCCGATCAGTTGCACACGGATACCAGTGTGTACCCGGCCGCTCGGATCCCGCCGATGATCGCCGGAAGGGCTGCCACCGTCTGGGACCGGTCGCCACCACCATCGTGCAGGACGATGATCGCCCCGGGGTGGAGGGCGGAGAGCACCCGGTTCACGATCACCGCGGTGCCCGGCCGCAGGTAGTCGGAAGGGTCGACATCCCACATGAGTTCGCCCAATGAGCGCCGGGCGAGCTGGGAGAGGACCGACGCGTCGGTGTCGCCGTATGGCGGTCGAAGGCACTTCACCGGCTGTCCGGTTACCGAGGTGATCAGGTTGGTGGTCCTGTCCACCTCACCGGGCCATCCGGCGGGACTCAGTCGGGTCAGATCGGTGTGGGTCCAGGTGTGGTTGGTCAGGGTCATCCCGTCGGCGGCCTCCTGGGCGAGGAGGTTCGGCCAGGCCGCGCCCAGCTCGCCGATGATCTGGAAGGTGGCCGGGACGTCCGCCGCGGTCAGCACCTGCAGGATCTGGGTGGTGTACACCGGTGAGGGCCCGTCGTCGAAGGTCAGGGCCGCCACCTTGGTGCCCTTCGGGTAGACGTTGCCGGGAATGTCCGACAGGTTGGAGATGACGACGCCGGCAAGGTTCGGCCCTCGGACCGGGCCCGGCGGCACGGGCAGCAGCCACAGCCCCTGCCCGTCCGGGGTGGCCACGATGGCGCCGATCGGGTCGGCGATCGGCTGGCCGCCCATCGACCCCAGGAACGGGGCATCTCCGAAGTTGAAGATCCCGCCGTCGGAGGCCGCCAGCCAGTAGCCCGTTCCGCT